>DIUB01000043.1 GCA_002422265.1 Geobacter sp. UBA6169 | reverse complement strand
AGCTAACCGACTACCCCCCAAAAACTTTTTAATAAGGATCAGATCCGAAGCATCAGCTTGATATTTGGAGGTGGTGGACATTGTGCCAACCCATATCGCAATGGCGCGGAATCCCCATTTTCCGGCACCCTCTTTAACCCTGATGTGGTTCCTGATGTTGTTGGCGTGCCAGACCCTATTGATCTTGAACTACATCCATCAAAGAAAAAATGGTTGCCGCGTCTTTCTGTCGCATACGGCCTTTCATTCGTAAAGGATGAGTTGGCAAGATTCATATATCCAACTGATATTAGTGACCCGACTCCTGAAGAAATTTGGCGTCCTATGTCTACTGTTGTTGAAGCAGCATCAAAAGAACTATGTTGAGTAGGCAAAAGAATAAACAGATTTGCCCGTTCTGTAGCCTCAGTCCCACTCGCATCATCTTGTCAAACGACCACGCTCTCGCGATCCGTGACGGTTTTCCAATCTCAAAAGGTCATACTCTGATCATTCCCAAACGCCACATTGCCTCACTGTTTGAGGCAACTACAGAAGAACAGGCTGCACTGCTTAACCTACTTGGACTGGCCCGCCAACAGCTCCAAGATGAGTTGAGACCCGATGGGTTCAATATTGGCATCAACGACGGCGCTGCCGCTGGCCAGACTGTGATGCACCTGCATATTCACCTGATCCCGCGCTATTCTGGTGACCAGCCAGACCCGCGTGGCGGGGTACGCTGGATTTTCCCGGACAAGGCAGCTTACTGGACAACATGAGCATTCCGTCTGCAGAAGAGCAACTACGTTTTATCAGCGGCATCCAGAAGATCCTTGATGAGGGGTCTTTTGTAGCTACCTACAAGTTTGCCTTGTTAATGGCCCTTGCAGACTTTGCAGTGCAATCTGGTCTGAATGGGGGTGATCCAGAGCAGCTATCAACCATTGATCTCGCAGAAAGCTTCATATGCTCATACTGGCGTCAAGCCAGGCCATACTCCCATGCACAAACAGATGACGGCATGCTGCTCAAAATGTCCAGTGACAGACAGCCTGTCGTCTTCAGACGGATTGCTGAGTTACGTGAGAAATATAACGGCCGCCTTGCAGATCTGCGCAACAGCACAGGTGAATGGCAGCGGCTTAAGCGGGAAGTGGCTAATACGATAGCCAAGATGCCGCTCTGGAAACTGCAGGTGGTGGGCAGCACCGTGGTCACCCTGCTTTACCGGCAGGATGGACAAGGCTATCAAGGCAACCGAATAACACTAATGCCAGGGGTACTTTCCTGCTTGAGGCTGCACTATGAGCTTGTACGCAGCCTTGTCCAAAGCGCCTGGTTGAGACATGTCAGACGGCTGAACATGGCAGCTCTTCAAGATCGCGATCTGGATGCGTTTCTTTTCGATTCGGAACGGACAGCATGGCCGTCAGGTTTGCGCACGATCCTTCGAGACGTCCAAAAAGGTACGTGTCTCTACTGCGGGGGCGTCATACGTGATGCTGGCGATATTGACCATTTCATCCCGTGGGCTCGATACCCGCTGGAGCTGGGACACAATTTCGTACTGGCCCACGCAGGCTGTAATCGCAGTAAAAGCGATCTGCTTGTAGCTCCACGCCACCTTTCAGCCTGGCATACAAGGAATGTCTATTACACTGACACTATGGAACAGGCCTTTGAAGCAATCAGCATCCTGCATGACTACGACACAACCAGACGGATTGTTGGATGGGCATATACCCAGGCTGAATCAAACAAGGGGGCTCTCTGGGATAGTTCCAACCAATTTGTGCCAGCAGATGCTTCGTGGAGAGCCATCATAACCTGAGAAGGGTGATATGTTTCATGCCCTGCATGATCCCGGACGATATAGAAAAGTTCACAACCTCCGGCGTAGAGGCTTTCTACCACTTTCTCTCCTGTTTGGCCAAACCTGATGACAGCTTTGTCCCTGGCAAAGTTGATTGAAATTATTGAGCATACCACTGACCTGTCTGATTATAGTTTGTATTTGCAAAAATGAGTATATTCAGGTATGAATTGCACATGATTGCTATGGAGTGAATCATGTACCTGAAGCTCATAGATGAATTTGCAGCCACAGGGCGCTACTGTTTTTCTTTCAGTGAAATAGCAGAGAAGCTGGACGCTTCGCCGGTAGCAATCAAGTCGGCGCTACACCGATTGAAGAAGAAAGGTGAACTGGCAGTACCCTACCAGGAATTCTACGTCATTCTCCCCCCAGAACACCGTGCACGCGGCTGTCTGCCTCCACAGCAATTCATTCCTCATCTTATGCATCATCTTGGTGAAGTTTATTATACCGGCCTGCTGAGCGCTGCAGAATTTCACGGAGCGGCCCATCACCGTCCCCAGGTTTTTCAGGTCGTGGTAGCAAAAGCCCGCCGACCGATTGAGTGCGGACAGGTCAAGGTGGAGTTTATCTTCAGAAAGAATGCTGCGTTAATCCCAACTGAGCAGAAAAACACCGGCACCGGAACAATTCAACTATCAACGCCGGAGGCAACGGCACTTGATTTGATTGGATATGCCCGTCATTGCGGCGGGTTGGATAACGTCGCCACTGTACTGGCAGAACTTGTAGAAAACATCGATATATTGCAACTAGCTGAAGTAGCTGCACTGTCACCGGTTGCCTGGACTCAACGCCTGGGCTATCTTCTTGAACTCCTGGGAGAAAAGAACAAGGCAGATCTGCTTGCTGGCGCTTTGCATGGCTCTGTTTTCGTACCCACACCCTTGTTGCCGGGACGTACGATAAAGGGATCAAAGAAAAACTCACGCTGGCAGGTATTTATAAATACTGACGTGGAGCCGGACATATGATTGATCGCGCATACGTCACTGAATGGCAACTGGCAGCTCCCTGGCCGCAACGTTACCAGGTGGAGCAGGATCTTATTATCTGCCGGGCATTGGTAGAAATATTCAACCACCCCCTGCTTGCTGAACAGTTGGCGTTTCGTGGTGGAACTGCCTTATTCAAGCTCCATCTTCCTCCTGCCCGCTATTCCGAAGATATTGATCTGGTGCAAATCAAGGCCGGCCCAATCGGTTCAGTAATGGACGCATTACAGGAAAAGCTCAATCCCTGGCTTGGCATCCCGAAGCGGAAACTATCCGAGGGAAGGGTCACTCTCGTATACCGTATGGAGTCGGAAGAGGGCCTGCCTTTGAAGCTCAAGGTGGAGATCAATTCCCGAGAACATTTTTCCGTACTTGGATTTGACCGGCGGGAGTTTTCAGTAGAATCTCGATGGTTCAAAGGAACTACTACTATCCTGACGTATCAACTTGAAGAGCTGTTGGGTACCAAGGTCAGAGCTTTATACCAGCGAAAGAAGGGTCGTGATCTTTTTGACCTCTGGAAAGCCTTTACCTGTGCTGATTTGATACCGGAACAGATCATCAACTGCTTTGTAAAGTATATGGAATATGAAGGACGGCGAGTTTCCCGGGCAGAGTTCGAAAAAAACCTCACAGAGAAATTCAATGATCCCCGTTTTTTTGAGGATATAGGACCGCTTCTTGTGAAGAATAGCGGTTGGGATTTTAACCAGGCTGCTGATTTTGTAATGAATTCTCTTGTGGTCTGTTTGCCGGGGGATGCATGGCAGGGAAAGTAAATCAAGAACTGCAGGCTGAATGTGCTCATAGAATCGGGCAGTTGTGATGGAAAAACAGTTGGTGGAGCCAATAGCTGCATAACATTTTGAATCCGTTACCTTAAAAGGTGGTTACCGTGCCCCACATGATCCCCGATGACATCGAACAGTTTACTACCCCCGGCGAAGAATCCTTTTATCTCTTCCTCAGAAAAGTTGCCAAGCCGGACGACAGCTTCGTCTGCTGGTATTCCCCGGACATAAACGAAACCGAGCCTGATTTTGTCCTGTTCTGCCATGATATCGGCTTGATTGTCTTTGAGGTAAAAGACTGGGCTATTGACCAGATACGAGAAGTCAGCCCTAAAAAATTCTTGCTTAATTTTGGTAACAACGAAGTTTCCTGCACAAACCCCCATGATCAGGCCAAAACCTACGTTCATAGCCTGCTATCAAAACTTGCCCAGGACGGCAGGTTGGTCACCCGTGACGCCTTTGCGCAAGGGAAGCCCAAGATACCGATCTCGTACGGAGTTGTATTCACCAACATCAACTCATTTGAATACAAAGAACGATTCTCCAATGATGGTATAATCCCCCTCACCAAGATCTTCTTCTGGGACGATCTGGAGCCGCATTCTGAACTGTGCGACCCTTCAGGTAAGCGGTTTCTTGAAGCCCTCAAAAGCCGGTTTGAACCAAAATTTCCCTGCCATATCTCTGCCCCGGAATTAAATCATCTGAGGCAGCTGCTGTTCCCCACCATACGGATTAATCCGGTGCAGCGCGGGCCACAGGATGAGCTGAAAAACCATGAAGATAACATCCGGCTGCTTGATCATCATCAGGAGTCCATAGCCCGCAAGTTTGACCGTGGACACCGGATCATCAGCGGCCCGTCCGGTAGTGGCAAGACACTTGTACTGGTGCATCAGGCGAACTTCCTGTTCCGGTACAACCCCAACATCAAGAAAATTCTCTGTCTCTGTTACAACGCAACACTGGTCAACTATATCCGCAGGTTACTGTCAAACCAGGGCACAGCGCTGGGGCCAAATGGTGTTGAGGTTATGCACTTTTATGAACTGTGTGAACGGCTGACCGGCCAGAAACTGCAGCATGAAAACCAGGATGCTGACTATTACGATATTGTGCTTGAAGAGGCCTTGTCCCGAGCTGCCGATGATGGGCAGCTCTATGATGCCATACTGGTGGACGAAGGGCAGGATTTTTCCGACCGGATGTTGCGTGTGGTGATGAACTGCCTGAACAGAAAGACCGACTTCCTGACTATTGCCCTTGATGAAGGGCAGGATATCTATGCCCCGGCCAGAAGCTGGAAAGAGCTGGGTATCAATATAAAGGGTAGAAAGCGTCAGTTGAACATCATCTACCGTAATACGAAGGAGATCACTGCCTTTGCCAACCGGTTCAGATACGGGACGGCCACGCCCGGCCGGGATAAACCGACAGAGCAGGGCGCTCTTTTCCCGGATCCGCATATATCAAACGGTCCTTTGCCGACAGTGAAGCGCTACGAGTCCTATTCTGCAATCTGCGAGGCAATTGTCAGAGAAATCAGAGCACTTGTCGATGAAGGGAAATATCCCCTCTCTGAAATTGCGATTATCTACACCAGTAAGAAGGTGAATTCGCAGTCTGCTGAGAACCTGCCTGCCTTAATTACCACTGCCTTGGACAACCAGGGACTACTCAACAAATGGCTCTCTGAAGATTACCGGGCCAAGCGTTCTCACGACATCACCGCCAACAGTGTCACCATCAGCACCATCCACAGTGCCAAGGGACTGGATTTTGCCTGCGTCTATCTGCTGGGCCTGGATGCCCTTGAGCCGAATGAACGCTGGACCGAACAACAGATCAGCTGCCTGGCTTATGTGGGGATCACACGGGCACGGTATCAGCTGACAATTCCGTACCAAAAAGAAACAGCTCTCATTTCAAGATTGAAAAGCTCTTTTGGTGGGCACAGCTAATTTTTCCTTCCAACAAAAATAGTGTGACCGTGGACGCTCTTTGGGGAGGGTCTGAGGTGTATGATGCCGCCACTAAGCATCAGTACTATTTGATGTTCTAGAAGAAAGGTCACCGCAATGAGATTACAAAAGATGGACTGTTGAAGAAAGAAGGGCCGAGTTTGAGCGGAGAGGTGTGTTGAAATAGATAGCAAATGAAAACTTATCTTTTGCTCTTTTTGTGCAATAATCTGATTTAGATTTATTGCGCGAGGTATTTTACCCATGCTTATCGAATTCAGCGCCACCAATTACCGTTCAATCCGGGATACCCAGACACTCAGCATGGCTGCCAGCAAATACTATACGGATCTGGCAGACGAAAACTGTATGGACACAGCTGTTGCCGGCCTGCCCAGGCTGCTCCGTTCGGCGGTCATCTATGGCCCCAATGCTGCCGGCAAAAGCAACCTGCTCAAGGCCCTTGCCTTTATGCAGAGCTTTGTGCTGCTCTCCCACGCCCACCAGGAAGGGGCGCTGATCAATGTGGCCCCTTTTGCCCTGGCAGAGGTAACGCGCAACCAGCCAGCCACCTTCGAATGCTTTTTCATTCAAGACAGCATCCGCTACCAGTTCGGTTTTGCCGTCAACCGCGAACGGGTAACCCATGAATGGCTCTTTGCCTATCCGGAGGGCAAGGCCCAGCGCTGGTATGAACGCTCCTTTGATGAGGCCTCCGGCAAGGAGGAGTGGTATTTCGGCAGCAAGTTAGGAGGCCGCCGTCAGGTCTGGCGTGATGCCACCAGAAAGAATGCGCTATTCCTTTCGGCGGCAATCCAGTTGAACAATGAACAATTGAAGCCGGTATTCAGCTGGTTCCAGAACCGGCTGGCCATTCTGCCGGGCACAGGTATCAATATCAGCTTCACCATCAACCAGTGCGAAACAGAGGCAGGACGGCAGCGCGTGATGGAGTTTATGAACGCGGCCGATATCGGTATTGCCGGCATTGACCTCAAAAAAATCGCCATTCCACACGAAAGCCTCCCCCCTGAATTGCCGCTGCCGATTCGCGAGCAGATCATGCGGGATGGGGCGCATCAGGTACTGTTGCAGAACAAGACAGAAGACGGTGGTCTGTGTGCCTTTGACCTTTCGGATGAATCAAACGGCACCCGGCAACTGTTTCTCTATGCCGGCCCTCTGCTTGATGTGTTGGAAAAGGGACGCGTATTTTTTGTTGATGAACTGGATACCAGCCTGCATCCGCTGATGGTGCGCTTTCTGATCGGCCTGATCCAGAATCCGTCGATTAACAGGCATAATGCACAGCTGATCTTCACCACCCACGATACCTCGGTGCTGGATACCGATATCTTCCGCAGGGATCAGGTATGGTTTGTTGAAAAGGATACCCATCAGGCAAGCAGGCTCTATCCGTTAAGTGATTTCAGCCCGCGCAAACATGAAGCACTTGAGAAAGGCTACCTACAGGGGCGCTACGGTGCGTTGCCGTACATTGGGGAGATGAGGTTCTGATGGGCACCGACAACCTGTTCCACAAGCGCAAGGCCAAGGCAGCCGAGGCCCATAGCCGCAAGAAAGCCAGCAGAAAACCATACGAACGGATACTGATCGTCTGCGAAGGCGAAAAGACCGAGCCGCTCTATTTCGCCGCTTTGCGACGTGCACTTGGCCTGCACCCTGCGAATGTGGTGATTGCCGATAAAAAACGGGGGCTTGACCCTGCAAGCCTGGTGGCTTATCGAACCCACCGTAAAACCCCGTCGTTCAGGGCGGGGGTATCAGCCTGCTCCCTCATTCTTCGGTGGATATGTAGCTTTTGCCCCCAAATAATGGGGGTAATAATGGCCAAAGCATATAATTGCAGAAAAAATTCACACCCCAAAATCAATTGTAAACGCCATTGATGCCAGTTATTATTTCCTGATTTATTTTCAAAATCTTCTGTAATGAAATGATGCAATGAAGATTCCCGAACTGCTATCAGACATATACCGCTTACTTCTCGATGGGCGTCGTAGTGCTGCAAGTGATCTTCTTGTTGAATTCATCTATTCGAATCAGGACGAATGCAAGGGGCTAAACTTCGGACAATTGGGAAATCTTTCAGTGGGATCTCCCGAAGAGATAGTTTTTCGTCTCAGAGCCAAATTGATGGAATGCGGTTTATTTACCTTAACTTCTAAGCCAGCATCCAAATCTATAGACCCTCATAATCTTGATGATGACGATCTTGAGTTTATTGATTCTGTTACAATTGAATATCACGCCCGCTCCGAATTATACACATACGATGAAGAAGAGACCGTCGAGCCTTTTAGACCTCAGTTAACAATTCCGCATGAGAATTCAGTTCAGCTTACAGATAGACATGAATTAATGCCATTGCCCCCTCTGATATCTGAAGAAGATGGTGATGATGATGAGTTGGATGAATATCTTGACGATGACGTGGAAGATGATTTTTCAACGGAGGTCTATGATCCAACAGCTTATGATGAGCACCTGCCGGATTCAACTGATGATGACGATGATTTTAGCGGGGTAGATAGCAATACTGGAGCGATTGAGCCACTTGATGAATTGGATTTGCAGGCTGATGATAGCCTCATTGTTGGTAATTTGATTGATGACAGTGTCGATGATTATTTTGATTTTGATGAAGATGATGTCTCAAGTGATGATGACAGATTCAGAGGTGAGTTTGAAGATGTTGATACAGATGGTGCCGTATCCCATGAAGAACGGGCCAGACAAATAGCGCTTCAAGTTGGGATCTCATTTGGTTGGGGGCATAGTGGAGTAGATCTGCTTGCCGATGTTTTTTGTGATCACGGTTGGGGACAAGCTCGTATTGCAATTGAGCGTTTGTATGAAAATGGAACATCAGAAGACGAACTTCGATTGATCTATGAGATTAAGGCACTTTGGAGCGAGAGCGAAGTTTACCCCCAGGCATTTCTAAAGACCAATAACCGGACTGGCTACTGCACATATCAAGGTGGCAGAGTCCTTTCATGGGTAATGGCTGCAAAGATTGCTCAAATAATTCCCAATGGGGATATTTGCGAATTTGAATACTTTTTAGATAAAGCTTTTGATGCCTGGTACGAAGGTCTCGCGATCAGACGCAGGTTTCCGGTATTTCTCAATTTTATTAAACATATAGTCACATGGTATGACCCTGAACGATGGTTGCCGGGTGGAATGTTTTTGGATGAAGCCACTGCGGATGACTTTGACTATGAAATTGAGAAAGATCAACCGTATACGCACCTTTACCAAAACTTGGAAGATTTCGGGCTTATCCCACGCCATAGCAAATTCAACTGTTAGTTAACATGGGTGATTGCTACATGACAGAGACAATACACAAACTTCTTATACCTATAGCTGGATGTTGGGTCTCTGATCGCAGAGGAGATCCACAGTCTCGAGGCTCTGTGGTGGGTTCAACTGTTGTAAATGGCGAAACGTGCCTTCAAGTAAAGTGGCATGTTTCCAAGCAAACGGCTCTTTTGCCGCTGGCTGCAGCCAAGTGCGGGTTCAAGCTGGGAATGGATGTTGAGGACCAGCCATATTCTCGTATAAGGCCTTCATTGGGAGAGGGTGTTGTTATCGCCTTGCGTGAACTCGGCGGAAGAGAATCTGTTTTGGTTGAATACCATGTCAGCGGGGCAAATGTATGGACGCCATATGAGAACCTGCGCCAGATCAAAGGTGTAATGCACCGGTTTCTAGTTGGTCATACAGGCAGTGAGGGAAGCGCAGAGCGTTTTCGTCTACGTAGCCTTGCACATGCTTTAGAATTGTGGAACGAAAATACCGGCTCTCTCTCTCGCTTCGATATCGACCCTCTGCCGCATCAAATCAATCTCGTCCACCATATTCTGGCTTCAGGAAATCTTAATTGGCTGATAGCTGATGATGTTGGACTTGGAAAAACCATAGAGGTTGGCCTTCTGCTTTCAGCTCTTAACCAGCGAAAGCAATTAGGAAGAGTTTTACTGATCACTCCAGCAGGTCTTACCAAACAGTGGCAGGATGAACTGCGCTATAAGTTTGGGATGGATGACTTCAGGATTTACGGAGATGATTTTACGGTAAACGAACCGCATCATTGGAAGCTTTATGACCGGGTCATTGGGTCAATGGACCGCTTTAAAGAGGAGTCGCATCTAGCAAACTTGATGGGAGCTCCATCGTGGGATCTTGTCGTTTTTGATGAGGCACACCGTTTGAGCCGCCGCCAGTATGGCATGAAATTTGAAGCTTCAGAACGGTTTAGGCTTGCCGCTGCACTGCGAAACCATACTGAAAATATTCTTCTTTTAAGTGCAACTCCACATCAGGGTAAGCAAGATAAATTTCAAGCGATCCTGGAACTGCTCAGGCCAGAATGGAAACGTGAGATCCGCCAGCTTGAATTGAATCCTGAAATACTTCAGCACATGGTGATCAGGAATAACAAAGCAGATGTAACCGATGCTGATGGCAATTTTATTTTCAAAAGTAAAATTACGAAGGCACTCAGGATGGATGTTGGCCAGGACGCCCATGAATTTGACAATTCGCTACAAGAATACTTGAGAAGGGGATATTCCGCTGGTAGTGCCATGGGGCGCGCAGGTGTCGCAATTGGTTTTGTTATGACTATCTACCGAAAGCTCGCCGCGTCAAGTGCAGCTGCGATACATACTGCTCTGACGAGAAGGCTTGCGCGACTCAGAGATGAGGCCCTAAATGCAGGTAATTGGAATGATCTTGATATTGATTCAGTAGATGCTCGTTATGCTGGCGAGTTTGAAGAACGTACAGGTTCGCCAGCACGGGCATTTTTCGATGGCGAAGAATACTTGCTAAGTGAACTAATAGACCGAGCAGCTTTACTGATGGATAACGATGAAAAGCTAGGATTGTTTATTGATAAACTCGTGCCAATGGTTTTGGAATCAAATCAAGAAGAAAAGATATTGATATTTACAGAATATCGCTCAACACAGGAGTACCTATGTCGTGCGTTGCGAAATAAATTCGGTTCTGATTGCGTTGAATTGATAAATGGGTCAATGGATCATGCCGAGCGCCGCGCTGCAATAGTAAATTTTGAAGATGCTGGCCAGTTCCTCATCTCAACTGAAGCGGGTGGTGAGGGTATTAACCTGCAACAGCGTTGCCACATCATGGTCAACTACGATTTACCGTGGAATCCGATGCGAATAGTCCAGCGTATTGGTCGTCTCTATCGATACGGGCAGCAAAAAAATGTGATTGTTTTCAATATACATGCACCACAAACGGTCGATGAGCAAATTATTGAATTAATGTATGAACGAATCGGCCAAGTCGTCTCCGATATGGCTCAAGTTGGTGAAGAGTTCCGAGATGGTTTGGAGGACGACATTCTTGGACAATTTGCCGAACTTGTAGACGTTGGGCAAATCCTCGAGGAGGCAACCCTGTCTGGTGTAACTAGAACCGAAGAACGAATTGATGAGGCATTACGGCGGGCTAGGGAAGCGGCTGAAAAACAGCGGGAGCTGTTTGAGCATGCCTCAACCTTTGACCCGAATGAAACAAAGAATGAATTGAAGATCAGCTCTGAACATCTCAAAAGCTTTGTTGAAGGTATGTTTGCACTTCAAAACATCGAGATTTCAAATGTGCAACAATCTGGATTGATACTTACGGTACGCCTGCCAGATGAAGTTTCTGAAAAACTCCCACAACTGAGAAAAGTGTTCCAGGCAACATTCGATCGCGAGATGGCGGCTCGCCGTTCTAACCTCCACATTCTAGACCTGGATTCTCCACTGGTAAAACACATGATAAATGAAGCTAAACTATACAGCTTTGAAGGCAAAACCGCTGTGATAAAGGGGTTGGAAGGGCACGCCCTTTCCAGCTGTATTCTGCGGTGGCAAAGCGATCAGGGGCAACGCTTGCGCCAAGAGTTTATTGTATATTGTGTCACTAGTCAGGGAACCGTTGAGATAAACCCACAGTCATTTGTCCAGTGGCTGAACGAAAAGCAGGAGAATGGTACTCTTTTGCCAGTACGAGATGAGTCGCAAAGATATCGGGTTTTATTTGAAAAGGCTGTCAGTGAACGATTGGGACACATAAGTAATAGAAATTTGCACCCAGAAAACAGACAGTGGGTGGGAGCGGCTTGGCTGGAACAGTCACCAATATGAGCTTATAATTGTAGCTGCGGCAGTGAACTTGTTGAGAGCGATGCCGGCGACCTGATCTGCCCGGAGTGCAATACAGATGAAGCATGACCAGAACAGCATCCAGTACCTGCTGACACCGGACAGTTCGGCCTCTCTGCGCCTGCGCAGAATGATTGCCGAACAGGGCGGCAGGCGCGGGGTTATTGTCGGCACCTTTGGCGAACTGCAGGAACTGTTGCGTGCTGTCTGGGGACTGCAACCCTCATCATCGGACTGGGTTGAACGCCTGCCCGTTGCCGCTGCAGAGTTGACCGATGCCTTCTGGGCTGCCAGCCTGACCCAGGCAGCACCGGAGACCTGCCAGGCCATCGGTATGACCCTTGCCCGCCTGCTTGAAGCCGCAGGCCCCGGCGGCATGTTCACTGTACCGGAAGGTGCGGTTACGCAACGAATCACCCAGCGCCTGACAGACCTGGACCGGCTGCATGCTGCCATGTCGAGGGTATTGCCTCCCCACCTGCACGCCATTGCCAGCCTGCTGAACGCCGCACCTGCGGTGCTCAGGCCGGTGACCGTCCATCATATTCCGGACTTCCCTTCCCTGAACCCCTGGCAGTCAGCCCTGCTGGACAAGCTTTCCCATACATCCGCCGCACCTCCTGACGGCCGTCTGACAGCTTTGCTCAGCACCCTGCAGGAGTCTGCACCCACTGCATCCGCTGACACGCAGCTTTACCTGATCCAGGAAGGGATCTGTGGCCCTGCTGCCACATCGTCACCTTCAGACGGCTCAATCCAGTTCTGTGCAGTCCGTGACCCTCTGCATGAAGCTGAAGTGGCTGCCGGTATGATCCAGACCATGCTGGACCGTGATCCACACCTGACCCCGAACCGGATCGGCATCCTGCTGCCTGATGATCCCCGGTACCCGACAGCAGTGGCCGATGCCTTCAGTTATGCCGGAATCCCGCTGTCAGGGCTTGTCATCACCACGGAAACCAGAAACCTTGGACGCGAGGCGGTCCACGGGTTATTGCTCTGCCTGAACCGGCCCGCACCGGTCATGGCCCTGGCCGATCTGCTCAGCTCCCCGCTCATGCCGTGGCATCCTGCCACCGGCATGGCACTTGCCCAGACCGTCATGGACGGCAACTTCTCCCTGGAGCCCCCTGACCAGGCTGACAGCGCAACCCGGACCATGCTCAAACTGCTGCGATCAGTCCCGCAAACCGCTGCTGACCTGACCGCAACCCTCACCTCCTTCCGCCGGCTGCTCTCCAGGTCAGAGAACCTGCAACACCACCGCACCCGTGCCGAGGAACTGCTTGACCAGCTGGTCTCCCTTGTGTCCCGAGCCCCGGAAATCCTCTGGCCGGAACTGCTGCGCCATGCTGCGCCCCAGACACTCACATCCACACACAAGCTCGGCCACTGGCAGCAAGGTGTTGCCGTATTCAGTGAGACAGAGGAACCCTGGCAACAGGTTGACCACCTGCTGGTACTTGGGTTCAGCGACGGCCACTACCCGCTGCGTGAGCCGGGTGATGCGGTCTTCACTGATCAGGAGCTCTGCTCCATCCGGCAGACCATCGGGCTTGCCTGCAGCACCAGCGCAGAAATAACCGCCGGAAAGCGTGCCCTGCTGCAGCGGCAGCTGGCTGTTGCAGCCAAGACCGTTACGGTACTGCTGCCGCGGCGCACCTGCCTGGGTGAACCGGTCGCCCCGTCAGCCACCCTGGATTTCATTGCCGGCAGGCTTGGCACCGTATCTGAAACACTCATTCTGGAGCTTGAGACCTCCCGGGGGATGCAGGCGGCCCGCAACCTTGCGGTTGCCCCTGCAGCACCAGCTGTACCTCCCCGCAACATCAGCTCCCCTGACCTGTCACTGGGGCTGGATCTGATTGCCCGTAACCGCAAACCTGACGGAACCCTGCGCCAGGAATCACCCAGCTCACTTGAGACCATGATGGTCTCACCCCTGGCCTGGCTGCTGGACCGACTGCACCTGGAAGCACAGGACTGGGCTCCTGAAGAGCTGGACATCATGGCCAAGGGCACCCTGGCCCATGATGTCTTTGAACACCTGCTGCCGCCGGGCCAGCCCTTGCCTGATCCTGCCGTGGCCCTGCCCCGGGTGCGGGAACTATTGCTGGACGCCATCAGCCGGATCAAACCATTCCTGATGGCACGGGAATGGAAGGTCGAGCGGGAACACCTGGCAGCCGAGATCGAGCAGGCTGCAGCAGGATGGCTGCGCTTTCTCCATGAAGTCCATGCAGAGGTGCTGGGTTGCGAGGTCAACCTTGAAGGGATACTTGAAGATCTGCCGGTGCGGGGCAGTACTGACCAGCTGCTGCGGCTGCCCGGCAACCGGCTCTATGTGGTGGATTACAAGAAACAGGCCGGCAAAACCAGACGGGAACGGATGGAGCTGGGGTATGACCATCAGGCATCCCTCTACCGCACCATGCTGCAGACCGGCGGCCCCACCGGCAGGCTGGCTGACGAACTCAGTCAGCACCTGTCTCCGGAAAACGAGATAGCAGTACTCTACTACATGATGAACGACCAGACCGTGCTGGCAGACTCAAACGGCTGGCTGGGACGTGACCTGGCCGGCTGCTATGAACTGAGCGATGACATCTCCGGCAATGCCCTGGCACTGATCAGGGAACGGGTAGGGCAGCTGCGCAATGGTGTGGTGCTGCTGAACAGCAGCACAGATGAAAAGGATTTTTCCAAGCAGACCGGCATCAAACCCTATGCCCTGGACAGAAGCCCGCTGATCAGACTGTTCATGAAACAGGAAGACGAGCTTGCGGATGAGGGGGATGAGCTATGAAAAACATCCCGCCGCTTACCATCATCCCGGCCGGGGCAGGCTCCGGCAAGACCCATCATATCAAGGAGACCATGGCCGCCTGGGTAACCGACCCTGCCTACGGGGTTGCACCGGACAAGATTGTTGCCGTTACCTTTACCGAGGCTGCTGCAGCCGAGATGCGGGAACGGGTGCGGGCAGAACTGGTCAGACGCAACAGGCTGGACGATGCCGCCAGACTGGACAGCGCCTACATCTCCACCATCCATGGCTTCGGACTGCGGCTGTTGCGGGAATTCGCCTTTGATGCCGGCCTGCCGCCGGTGTCCCGCCTTCTGGAGGAGGATGAGGAAAATACCCTGATCCGCCGCGCACTGGCCCGCTCCCCCTCCGGGGCTGAGATCATGGAACAGCTGGAGAGTTTTGGTTACGACTACGACTTCTTGAGCGGTGACAGCGCTGAGGACCAGTTCAGAAAAGAGATCCTGGGTATGATCTCCCGGTTCAGGTCTTTGGGCAGGGAAACCGGCATCAATGCCATGTATCCGGCCATTGAGCAGGAAATCAGCCAGCTCTACGGCACGCCACAGTCTGCGGCCATGCTGAACGAACTGCTGGCATCATCGGTTTCAGCGCTGCTTAAGGCATACCCGGACAACATGGCTCCCACGGTCTCGGTCAAGACGGCCAGGAAAGAACTCGACAGTGACTTCCGTCGTCTCAAGGCGGTAAGAACAGGAAAACACCTGTCCGACTGGAACCTCTGGCAGAAACTGCGCAGCATGCGGGTCTCGAACAGAAACACAAAGCTGTCCGAAAATTATGACGACCTGGCACGGGATGTCATGGCTGCCGCAGGCAGTCTGCCGGTTCACCCTGGCCCCCTTGAAACAGCCCTGAACCATGCCCGGCTGCTGCTGGGCACGGTTGACGAGTCTCTGCAGGACTACCTGGCCAACAAGAAAGAGCATGGCCTGGTGGACTACGGGGATATGCTGGCCATTGCCCATGCCATCCTGACCGCTGATCCCCGGGTGCTTGCTACACTGCGCTCGCGGGTGGACTGCCTGATCATTGACGAGTTTCAGGACACCAACCCGCTGCAGTTCTCCCTGCTCTGGGCCTTGACCCGGCATGGTGTGCCGACCCTGGTGGTGGGTGACCTGAAACAGGCGATCATGGGGTTCCAGCATGCAGATGCCCGGCTGATGGAGGCCCTGATCAGAAAGCCGGAGGTCAGGGTTGAGCCGCTGGGCCGCAACTGGCGCTCGGTACCTGCCCTGGTGCAGCTGACCAATGCACTGGGTCCGGGCCTGTTCGGTCAGGGGTATGAGGCACTGGCGCCGGCAGTCAGCTATACCAGTCACCTGTCTCCCCTTGAACTGCTTTTGTCCGATAAAACAGCCAGCCCGAAGAACTGGGCTGCCAATCTGGCACAGCGGCTGCTGACCCTGCTGATAGACCCGGAACAGCAGGTCTATGACAAAAAGCTGGGTACCCACCGCAGACTGAGGGCAGGGGACATCGCAGTCATCTGCCCCACCAACAACATGGTGAAACAGTATGCCGACGTATTGCGGTCTGCCGGTCTGCGCTGCAGGATGCCCAGTGACGGGTGGTTTGCCTCCCGGTCAGTGCAGCTGGTCTGTCAGGCTCTGCGTTATCTGGCTGATCAGTCTGACCGCCATGCCGCCCTGTACCTGGTAGTCACGGAACTGGGTAGCCATACCCTTGCGTCAGCAGTAGAGCAACTGCTGGCTGGCGAACTGACTGACCCCCTGTTTGAACAGCTGCAGGGGATAGCAGCAGGAGAACCGGACCGCTCCGTTGCCCAGCTCTGCAGCGAAACCATCCGGACCCTCAATCTCTACCCCCTGCTGGCCCACTGGCCTGACGGCGAGCAGCAGCGGGCCAACCTGCTGCGCCTTGAGCAGGAATGCCGGGAGTTCATGACCGCCAACCTGGAGGCGCTCTCCTGCGGCGGATACCATGGCAGCGGCCTGAAGACCTTCCTTGCCTGGCTCACGCAACGGGCCGAGCGGGATGATCAGCAGCCCGATCCCCGGGTGGTGGATGAGGATGCCATTGAGCTGTGTACCTGGCACCGGTCCAAGGGGAGGGAGTGGCCTGTTGTTGCGGTCTGCGGCACCAAAAAAGGGGTGGAACCGAAGCTTCCTGACTATGCGGTTGCCTATGAAGACTTTGACCAGCTTGACCGGCTGCTGGAGCAGGCCCGCATCTCCATCTACCCTGACTATGATGCCCCGGAATCAAAAGCGCCCCTTATCGAACAGCTGCGACCTGGTGCCGTGCAGAACGCAGCCCGGGTGTTGTATGTTGCACTGACACGGGCGCGTGAGAAGATGCTGCTTGAGTGGACTGATACGCTGGCCAAAAAGGATCTTTTGACCTTTGTCCGGGTTGCCCACCTGGCAGGCCTGGAGGTGGGCAGCAATTACCTGCGCATCGGTGAGCAGCAGTTCCCCTGCCGGGTGATCGAGATTGACCGCAAGCTGGAGATTGAACCTGCAGACCATGAGGAAATTCGGCTGCCGGCCGGTATCGGCAGGAGGGCGTTGCGTCCGGAGCAGTATACAGGGGAGCTGACACCGGATCACCTGTCCCCGTCACAGCTCCACGGCAGCACCGCTTTGGTACCGGAGGTCGTGAATCATCGCTATGCCGGAGAGTTCAGGGTACAGACCGGTCTGGAGGGTACGGATCGCGGGCAGTTGCTGCACCGGTGTTTTGAGCTTTTGTATGACGGTATGCTGGATCACACGATGCTTCCGGCCCTGGTGGGACAGGATATGGCACCAGAGCTGACCTGTGCCGTATCAGCGGCGGTCAGATCGTTTGCAGACTGGGTCACATCAGAACTCAAACCGCTCAACCATTGGCATGAAGAGCCGTTCATTGCCCCGGATGCTGCCGGTACGGTGGTCAGCGGATTTATCGACCTGCTGCTTGAAACAGAAGACGGCTACTGGATCATAGACCACAAGTCGGACCAGCTGGATGATGAAAGTATGATTCCCGAGAGGTTTGCCTATTATTATCCACAGCTTAAGGCATATGCAGATGCGGTCAGTGCACTACATCCAGACAAGCCGGTGAAAGGAGTCATCGTGAACTGGATAACTCTGGGGATGGTAACACGTAAGAGCTATTTGTGATCGCTCTGTCAGCTAAAGCAGACGGTTTCTAGGGCCACGGCGTCCAGCGACTCCGTTACGGCCCACCGGGTGCCACTGCTGGGTTATATGGGCTGCCGATTTTGTATCAAATGGAGTGAGTGCATATGCTGCATGGAATCGCGGGAATGTCGGTATTACTTCTGGTTGCATGGTTTTTAAGTGAAAACCGGAGGATTATCCATTGGCGTTTGATTGCTGCTGGTCTGTTACTGCAGGTTGGCATTGCGTTGCTTATGTTGAAGGCCTCGCTCTTCCGCAGCTTTTTTATGGCGCTGAATCAGGTGGTTGCAGCACTTGATGAAGCTACCAGGGCTGGAACCGCTTTTGTATTCGGCTATGTGGGGGGAGGCCCCTTGCCCTTTGCTGAACTGAAACCGGGCGCTTCTTTTTCTCTGGCATTCCAGGCTCTGCCATTGGTGCTTGTTATTGGAGCCTTGACGTCGCTTATGTATTACTGGCGTGTGTTGCCAAAAGTCGTGCAGGCTTTTTCCTGGATCCTGCAAAAAAGCATGAAGATTGGCGGAGCATTGGGGGTCGTAGCCTCTGGCTGTATCTTTCTGGGAATGATTGAGGCACCCCTGCTGATCAGGCCCTATCTGGCAAGGATGAGCCGCAGTGAACTATTTGCCATGATGGCGACAGGCCTTTCCTGTATCGCCGGTACCATGCTGGTGCTGTATGCCACGGTTCTGCAGAACGTGATACCTGATGCATTGGTACATATCCTGACGGCTTCCATCATCCATGCACCTGCTGCGCTGGTTATGGCTGCCATAATGGTGCCGGAAACCGGGGAACAGACATTGGGAGGCGATATCAGCAGTTTTGAGGCATCAAGCGCCATGGATGCCCTGGCAAAGGGAACCTGGGATGGTCTGAAGCTGCTGGTTAATATTGTTGCCATTCTGATTGTGTTTGTTGCTTTGGTAAAATTGACCAATATCGGCCTTGAGCAACTGCCACACCTGCAGGGGGCGCCGGTTACCCTGGAGAGGATTCTTGGTGTACTGATGGCGCCGGTGGTCTGGTTGATTGGTGTGCCCTGGCATGAGGCTGCAACTGCCGGTTCCTTGATGGGAGTAAAGATTGTCCTGAATGAGTTTCTTGCTTTTATCCAGTTTTCTTCATTACCGGAAACGGCCCTCAGTCTCAAGTCACGCTTGATAATGACCTACGCAATGTGCAGCTTTGCCAACCTCGGCAGCCTTGGCATCCTGATTGGGGGATTGGGAAGTCTCTGTCCTGAACGCAGGGAAGAAATTGTTGCCATGGGGGGCAAGGCGCTGGTGGCAGGTGTGCTGGCCTCGCTTATGACCGGTGCAGTGGTTGGATTGTTGCAGTACGGGAGCTAGTTCTCTATCTTGACCCAGGACCGACTCGGCTCTGCACTTAAGGCACGACGAGAAGGTGATACACTGGTGGTCTGGAAGCTTGATCGCCTTGGCCGCGATCTGAGTGAGAGGGTTTATGCCCGGCCTGTTTGCTGACTGCTCCCCTCCCTAAAGAGCATCTAACAAAAAGATATGGCGTTATCTTTTTGTTAGCCGTATGGTAACGAAACTTTTTTACGTTGGGAGCGGCAATGCCCCGTGTAACAGGACGATACATCACCAGCTCAACAGCAGGGGAGCGTTTTCAGGCCTTTGTGCCGGATCCGTTGCCGCAGCAGTCTGAGCTTGAGCTGACACCACGCCATTATGAGCTGATGGAAAAGGCCAACTGGGCCCTGGGACGTCTGGACGGTGTGGCGGCGCTGCTTCCGGACACCTCGCTGTTCCTCTACTTTTATATCCGCAAAGAAGCCCTGCTCTCATCTCAGATTGAAGGGACGCAATCATCCTTCTCCGATCTGCTGCTGCATGAAAGCCGTGAAGTTCCCGGTGTTCCGCTGGACGACGTGGCAGAGGTCTCCAGTTATGTCGCTGCAATGGAACATGGCCTGAAACGCCTGAAAGAGGACTTCCCGCTTTCTCTGCGGCTTATCGGCGAACTGCATGAAATCCTGCTTTCCACCGGGCGGGGCAGCACCAAAAATCCCGGTGAGTTTCGTCGAAGTCAGAACTGGATCGGCGGCAGCCGTCCCGGCAATGCCCGTTTTGTGCCTCCTCCGCCCGTTGAGATGCTGGAATGCCTCGGCAACCTGGAAACCTACCTCCACGCTGAACATACACCGGTTTTGATTAAGGCAGCGCTTGCACATCTACAGTTTGAGACCATCCATCCGTTTCTGGACGGAAACGGGAGGGTCGGGCGACTTCTGATCACTCTGCTGCTCTGTGCGGAAGGCGCGCTTTCCCAGCCGCTGCTGTACCTAAGCCTCTACTTCAAGACCCACCGGGACACCTATTATGAGCTGTTACAGCGAGTACGGATTGACGGCGTCTGGGAGGAATGGCTGTTGTTTTTCCTTGAGGGGGTGTTGGAAACATCGTTACAGGCGGTATCAACCGCCCAGAGTATGCTGCAGCTTTTTGAGGATGACCGCAAAAAAATCGAGCAGATCGGACGTCCGGCCGGGTCAGCGCTGCGGCTTCACCAGTATCTGCAACATCATCCCCTCTGTACCATTCCCAAAGCATCGGCGGATACCAATCTGTCCGCTCCAACGATAACCACAGCAATCGGACACCTGAGCAGACTGGGTGTACTGCGTGAGATAACCGGCAAGGAGCGGCACCGGCTGTTTGTCTACGACCGCTATCTGACCATCCTGAACGAGGGAACCGAGCCGCTGTCATGACAAAATCCAATGAATTCAGCATCGATGAGATCACCCTTCCCTGGCCGGAGAATATCGGCTGTAGGGCAGAAGAAACGGTTTCCCTTGGGAAAATACCTAAGCGGCTGAAAAACGACGATGCCCGGCCTGTTTGACAATCAAACCTGCCAGTACGTCAATCTGCCGGAGATAGAGCAGGGGGACTGGTATCTGGATCAAGGCCGCCAGCTTTACATCATTCCGCTCGATGGTGACAGTTACGGTCCTGACGATGATGTCATGGATGCACTGGAGGCGGCCTACAGGGTGGACGGGCTGCTGTCCGACTGCAACAGGGAGAGGCTTGGCCTACAGCTGGTGCTGCCGATCCTGAAAAGATTCTGCCCAAAACGCGGATACTATGTCGCCTGACTTTTCTCGAACCATCCTCCACATAGACCAAAACGCGTTTTTTGCGTCGGTGGAGCAGCAGGCCAACCCTGAACTGCGGGGTAAACCGATCGCCGTAGTGGGTGCCGCTCACCGCACCGTCATCACCACTGCATCCTACGAGGCCCGCAAGTACGGCGTCAAGACCGGCATGGCAATCTGGGAAGGAAAACGTGCCTGTCCGGATCTGATCATCGTCCGGGGTGACAACAAGAAGTACACCTACACCTCTGCCGAAATCGTCAGGATGATGCTGGAATACACCCCGCTGGTGGAGCCGTTTTCCATCGATGAAGCCTTTCTGGATGTAACCCACTCCCTTTCACTGTTCGGATCAGCAGTGACCATAGCTCATCAGCTGAAAGCAAAAATCAGGCATCGCTTTGGTATTACCTGCTCAGTCGGAATCGCTCCCAACAAACTGCTTGCGAAGTTAGCATCGGACATGGAGAAGCCGGACGGTCTGACCATCATCCCGCCGGACCGGGTAGGGCAGATCATCGAAAAGATCCCGGTCGGAGACTTGTGCGGAGTGGGGAAGAAACTGCAAAAACAGCTGGCGCTCTACTTCAACATTCATACCTGTGGTGAATTGGGCCGAGCTGACGAAAAACTGCTGACACGGAAATTCGGGATCATCGGTGCCAGGCTCAAACAGATGGGGCAGGGGATCGATGACAGTCCGGTGGTGCCCCAGGAAGAGGAAGAACAGGTCAAAAGTGTCGGCCACTCCATGACTCTGCCGAAAGACATCGAGAACCGGGACGAGATCCTGAAGCGTCTGCTGCAACTCTCGGAAATGGTTGGCAGACGTGCCAGGAAATACGGCCTGGCCGGCAAAACGATCAGCATTTATGTGCGGTTGGGTGACTTCTTCAGCAACTTCCAGAAGCAGACCACACTTTCAACTCCGATCAACCTGAGTGACGACATCTATCAGGCGGCGGTCAAGCTATTCGGCTCAATGGGGGTTGACCAGCCGATACGCCTGCTGGGGATCAGCCTTTCCAATCTGTACGAGCACGAAGGCCAGCAGATTTCCCTGTTCGAGTCGGACAGGAAAAAGGAACAGCTAACCAAGGCCATGGATGCGGTGAACAATAAGCTGGGTGATTTCAAGGTCACCTTTGGCAGCCTGCTTGATACTGAAGAAAAGGGATCGCACGTTATCTCACCTGCCTGGAGGCCAACGGGTGTGAGGAATGTGGGTGTGGAGTGAATATTGGTCCACGAGGGCAGGAGTGGAAAGGGCAACCGGTTGGGCCTGCTTGAATCATTAAGCAGGACTCTCGAAATTATAGCAATTTATACGGCATTATACGGCTTTCACGCTATAACACCTTATAAATTGCTATAAACTTCGAATGTTTCAACGCAACTGCCCAATTTAATTGGAATGGAATGTACTTCTATTGACTCCGCGCGACATTCTCGCCGCTTTTCTCCTGGTGGCAACAGCATCGATAATGATAACCACAAGGGCGACCAGGCCTATCGCTGTTATCAACACTGTTTGTGGCAGCATGATAACCATCCTCTCTGTTGGGTGTTGTACTCTCCTCTCTAGTGTGCGATAGCAGCCGTCCGCGCATCAAGGATGAATTCTGCGAGGACATTGGTGAGGCGCTCAAACGAGCAAACCAAATTTGGCGTCAGAAAAGGAGGAAGGGGTATGAGGAACAGCGTGAAAAGCAACCGTTAAGCAAAACTTAATAGTTCAAACCGCCTTGCTGACGGGTTTGACGGGTTCATGGTGGGTTCAGCGACACGTGCAAGTTTACAAACAGTGGAAATATTGAGACAGAATGGTCCGCTAAAAAGTGGTGAATTATTTCCCGTGTCGCTTTTGACGGTAGATCAGATAAACAACACCCGCGCCAAGAGCAATCACCACTGACATTGACCACAAAAAAGCCTCGAACGGTATCATTTTCAACCTCCTAATGGGGCTGTGCCTGGAAACTGTGACAATTTGTCACGGCTTCACTGGTATTGACTGCGTATACCTCGCCTTACCCCGCTCCTGCACATGGCTGTACTTGGCCGCCATGGCGATACTTGCATGCCGGAGCGTCTCCTGCACCACCTTGACGTCCCGGGTCGCCTGGTAGAGCAGGGCGCCGCAGGTATGCCGCAGGGCATGACAGGCCCGACCCTTCTTGGCAATACCGGCCTTCAACAGCATCGTATCCATCCATTTTGACAGGCCGATTCTGGTGATACGCCCGCCCAATCTGCCGGATTTACCCAGTGACACAAAGACAGGCTCTCCGTCCTTGTCGGACAGTACCGGCCCCCGCTGGATCAGGTAGTCACGGATACAGGCAACCGTGTCTTCACGGGGATAGATATACCCATCCTTTCCCTTGCCATGTATCAGGATCCGGACGCCGGTGTCGGTCTCTTCGATATCCTCCACATTGGCCCGGCAGATCTCGACCCGGCGCAAACCCTCCAGCGTCATCAGTGCTGCCATTGCCCGGTCGCGCAGATTCTTCAATTTATGGTCATGGGGGATTGCTTCAAAGAGCCGCTCTGTCTCACCGGCAGTCAGGCACTTGATGATTTCGCTATCGGCAGTCCGCTTTCGGGGTGCCTTCACTCCGGTCACTGGATTCTTGTCCAGCAGCCCCCGCGAGACCGCTCCATCATAAAATCGGCGGACCGTTGTCAGCTTCAGGCTGATGGTGGCGTGGGCGGCTTCACTCTTCACCAACTCCTGGCGGAATGCCTTGATATGGGTGGTGGAGGCTGATCCGGGGTCAACACCATTCACCCGACACCAGGCAAGCCAGTGATTCAGATGTGAAATATAGGTGGCAATCGTGTCTGGCCTTGCATCACCATTGGCCACATCCAGGGCAAACCATTCTGCAGCCTGATCGATCAGATTGTTGAGTTCAACCGATACTAGCAGGATTTCAGGTATGGTCGCCGGAAGGTCAACCTCCGTATTTAGCCCAGAATCGATTTTTACTGATTCGGCCATACCTCAGGTACCCCTCAAATTTATATTGTTTGGCCCCAAAACAACCATATCCTGATGTTGGTACAGCGTAAGTGCTGCATCGACATCTTCAGGATCAAGATCAGGAGCTACTCCGAAAATCAGATGTTCAACCTGCGATTGCCGTTCATAAAAGTACAAGCCGGCATGTTTCTGCACAACATCCCGTACTGATGACACGGTGCTTTTTGGTACAAACAGGTAGTCCGGATGCCAGTCAACGGTTGTGCTGCCACCGTCAAGCAAGTCAAGTTCACGGGCTTTTTGGGGTAGTGAGAACGTTGTGACATCAAAAATATGGTCCACAATCTCAAGCCAGACGTGATACACGACACCGCACTGAGGTGGGATCGAACCTGTTGGACAATGCAAAATTACATCAGAATCTCCGGAACCGCAGCGCCACCCTGCGTAGCCTGCTCTCAGCTGTGCAAAAACCCCGTCGCGCTTCAGCAGTTCTTGAGCCAGTGCAGACAGCATATAACAATCAGAGCCCAGCTGGCTGCTGGCTGCAACTGACAAGCGCCGGACTGCAGAGGCAACTGCAGCAAAATTATAGGTGCTTACATGATCTTTCAGTGTCGCCCGTTGCTTGGCCTGACCCATGTTCAAACCCTCAAATTGTAACCTGGAATGTCTTGATGCCGACCTGTGACAAAAAGGAGACAACCTGATCGAGAGAATTAAATTAGAATCCATTTTCTGCGCTGAATACATTAGTACCACACTTTTTAATATAAGTATACTTAATCGTAATTATATATACTAAAAATACACGAATTAAAACTCTTGTTCAGCCGCAAAATAGCCGTTGCGTGACATCTAATAAATGCATTATTCTACAAATATATAATGCATCATTAAACAAGGAGCAGTATATGAGCATAACAGCAGTCGCAACAGTTACCAGCCGTGGTCAGGTTACGCTGCCACGAGCAGTCAGGGAGATACTGGGCAACAGTAAGTCAATCGAGTTCTCGGTCGACGGCACTGTCATCACACTGCAGGCTGTCCCGGATATGTCCGGCAGTCTGGCAAAATATGCGAAAGACAAACCAGAGGCATCACTCAGCGAGATCCGCAATCAGGTTTGGTCAAAGGTGGCCCATGACAAAGCATCCTGATTGTGTGATCGATACGAATCTGGTGCTGCGGCATGTCCTGGGTGATGATCCAAAACAGGCTGCCGCTGTAAAATCGGTGTTTGATGCACTGCGTTCTGGTGAGAAAGCGGCACTACTGCTTGAAAGCGTGCTTGCTGAGTGCGTGTATGTCCTGCTGCATTACTATGAAGTTCCAAAGGAAGAGGTGGTTGAGAAGCTGGATGGGGTAGTGCGCTACCCAGGCATAGTCAATCGGGACAAGCATGACTTGCGCGAGGCGCTCAAGCTTTTTGGAGAGCATGCTCTTGATTTTGTGGATTGCGTGCTGGTGACCAAGGCAAGGATTGGCGCATTAGAGTTGCTGTCTTTTGATGAAAAACTGAAAAAACTGAACCGCAAAATCAGCTAACATAGCGCCCTACCCAGCTTGTGCATAAAACACCGGAACCCTTTTTTCTGCCAATGTATTTCATTGGCAGAAAGTTTTTGAGTTAATTTTCCCCTTTACACCTTACACGGTACAATCGCCGTTGGCACTACACGTGATGCCGGTCCACAATGAGCATCCTGGTCATCAAAGAAGATATCAGCACCAAAGGCAGCAAGTATTTCGTGTTTACTCACCCCTCCCATAAAATGCACTTCATCGATCCTGACATTCCAGGCGTGAAGTGTCCGGATCACACGTTCATTCGCCGAGCTGTTACGGGCGGTTATCAGTGCTGTCCGTATCGGGGCCTCCAACAGTCCGTATCCAGCCTGAATTTTTGCTATGGTCCTGAGGAGTGGGGCAAAAGGTCCGTCTGGCAGTGGTTTTGTGGCGTTCTCTCGCTCATGCTGGACAAACGCTTCAAGTCCTCTATCCTGATAAATTCGTTCTGACTCCGCTGAAAAGAGCACCGCATCACCATCAAAGGCTATTCTGATTGCCTTGCAGGTTCTGTTGTCAGCCAGCTTAGGTGGGCCGTAAATTCTTGCTGCTGCAAAACCGGCATTTATGGCAGCCTGAACATCTTCCTCATGTGCCGAGAGAAACAGATCAACCTTGTAGGCCCCCAGATAGTTGGCCTGGGATGCACCACCAGTCCA
>DIUB01000098.1 GCA_002422265.1 Geobacter sp. UBA6169 | reverse complement strand
CCCTTGACCAGAATCCGGTGGTCGATTTCACACAGCCCGTTCGTGCTGACCGCCTGCTGCCAGGCAGATTCCAGAGCTGCCCGGTCATCGGGGTGGACTATCTGGGTAAACAGCCCGTAGTTTACCGGTGTGCCGGGAGCAATCCCGAACAGCTGATAGACCTGATCAGACCAGCGCAGTCTGCCGTTGTCCGGCTCAATCACCCAGTGCCCCATGCCGGCTACGGTTTCTGCCTCCTGCAGCCAGGCCTGGGCCTGTTCTTCCCGTGCCTGGCTGCGGCCGAGGTGCCGCATGCCGAACAGGGATACCAGAACTATCAGCACGGCCATGCCAACCGCCAGCCAGGTCTGGTGACGCCAGTGTGCAAGATAGTGAGCTTCTGAAAAGGCCACCTGGGTGTAAAACGGGTGACCATCCATCACCCTGAAGCTGCCCAGCCGTTTTTCACCATCGGTGCTGGCAATGTAGCTCAGCTCTCCCTGGCGCTCACCAGACAGCACCCGGCGCCGGATCGGGTTGTCTGCCGGCAGCGGCTGGTTGAAATCTGCTAGATCAGAGTGCGGGTAGCGGGCGATCAGGACCGTGGTGTCGCTGCGGCGCAACAGGGCAACACCGCCCGGGCCGGTGTTGAGGCGTGTCAGCAGGTGGCGGATGGGGGCGATATCAATGACCGCACTGATGACGGCCGTGAGATGCCCCTGTTTATCCCGCACCGCACGCAACACTGCCAGGGCCTGCAGGCCGGTGGTGCGGGAGCTGATGACATCGGAATAAACCGTTGTAATTCTTGGGTTTGATTTCAGTTGCTGAAAATGCGGGCGGTCTGCAATGGAGACCGGCCTGGCAAGGGGGCGAGAGGAAAAGCGCAGATTGCCGGCAGCATCAAAGATATTGATGGCCTCTATGCCGTTAAAACTCTTGCAGAGCCCCTGCAGGCGTTCGGCAAAAAGCTGCTGCTGCTGTAAGGATGGTGCTCTCCCGAGCTGTTGATGTTCTTTGGGGAGTCTGGCAAGGATGAATTCGGTAAACTGCAGTACGCCGTCGATACGGTTGAAATCGGCTTCCAGTTTGATGGCCAGCACATCGCTGAGGTTGCGGGCCTGCAGAGTGGCCTTGCCAACGGCATCATGGTGGCGCTGCCAGCCGGCAAAGGTCATCAGGCCCAGGATCGGCAACAGACCGCAGACCAGCCAGAGCATGTTCCGCAGCCGTACCCGCTTAAGGATTGCGGTGGGGCTGTCTGTTCTATCCGCAGAACCTGCCGCAACCGATCCGGGTTTGTGTGCTTGTGTAGCCATTAGAACGTGACTCCCGTGTGCCTGATACAGAGCGGCACAAGCCGCAGGATAACGGTAGTGAAGATGGTACGCAGCGCCAGCATAGTTGATTGTGCAGCGGATGCAATAGGGTGATCACCCTATTTTGTGCTTTTTTTATGCATTTTTTTGATGTGGAGACAGATTTTTTCGGTGGGGGGAAGCTGCTGCTGTCAGTCGTGCTGATGTCTGATGGCCCATCTGACCAGTTCAACAATGCTGTGTAACTTGAGCTTTTTCATGATGCTGGTGCGGTGGCTGTCAACCGTCTTCATGCTGATCTCAAGTGCTTCTGCAATTTTACGGTTGCTGTTGCCCCGGCAGATTAGTCTGAGAACCTGCAGTTCGCGGGCGGTGAGCGGGTTTTCGTCCTGCGGTTCCTGCTCCGCCACCTTCCCGCTCAGGTACTGCTTACCCTCAAGTACCGTGTAGACCGCCTTGATCAGCTCGGTAAAGGCGTCATCTTTCAGTACAAAGCCGTTGACACCGGCGGCGATGGCACGTCTGCTCCAGATCGGGTCTTCATGCATGGTCAGGATGATGACCGGAACCGGGTTTGCTTCAGCGCGCACTGCGGCAAGTACCTCAAGGCCGCCCATATCAGGCATGGACAGGTCAAGCACGGCAACATCAGGCTGCAGTTCTCTGATCCGGGTCAGGGCTTCAACCCCGCCGGCACATTCGGCAACAATCTCAATCGTGTCGGAATCCTGCAGCAGGCGGTGCAGTCCCTGGCGAAACATCTGGTGGTCATCGGCAAAAAGCAGTCTGATCATGCGAGCGGTACCTCCACAGTGATGGTTGTTCCCGTCCCCTGGGCTGATGCAATCCTGAAGCTGCCGCCAATCAGTGCGGCCCGCTCTTCCATGATCGAAATGCCTGCGCCGGCATTGGTTGACGAGGCTCCGCCGCAGCCGTTGTCGGCAACGGTCATAATCAGACGACGCGGTGCCGTGTGTATGGCCAGTGAGAGGGTGATCTCCCGGGGGGCAGCATGGCGTATGGCGTTGGTAACGGCCTCAAGGGCAATGAAAAAGAGCATTTTGTTGATGTTTTCAGGCAGTCTGTCCACGGGGCCGCTTTGGTGCAGGGTAAACCTGCACCCCCTCAGCGCGCTGATCTTGACCCCCATCGCCTGCAGATCCTGAGCGATGTTGCCGGTGCTGTCGGGGGCCTGGCGCATTGAGGTGATGACCGAACGCAGCGATGATACGATCTGCTCGATATCGGAGACCAGTTCCATTGTTTCACTTTCAAACCCGCATGAACGCCTTCTGCAGGCCACCGACTGGAGCTGGAGATTGAGTTTGATCGCCTGCAGCGACTGGCCGATACCGTCATGGAGCTCTCGGGATATCCGCAGACGCTCATGCTCTCGCTGTTGCTCAAGCATCTGTTCAAGGTTTTCGCGCCGGGCCGATTCCCGCTTCAGCAGCTGCAGCGAGTGTTGCTCAGCCGCCAGCGCCTGTGTCAGACTGCCGGTCATGTCTTGCAGATCAGCCGTAACTTGGGCCACTTCCGGAATCGTGCTTTGGGGCCAATCCGGTTCTGTCCCTTGATCAAGGTGTTTGGCAAGCCCCTGTGAGACGGTGCCCAGCCGTTGGAGCGACCGGCAGATCCGGTTGCTGAGCCAGAAACCGGCAGCCAGCGAGGCGATGACCAGCAACAGGGCCGTGGTCAGTATCTGGGTGGTCATGCGATATTGCTGTGCCAGCCAGGGAGCCATTGCGGTCTGGATGACCAGGGTGCCGTCGGCAACCGGCAAGCGGGTCAGAAAGACCGAGCGATGCCAGCGCTCCATAATGGCGATGTTGGGGCGTGCATCCGGTATCCACCAGGATATCAGCGGCGTGACAGCCTGCAGGGTGCCGCCGCTGTGGGGCATGAGCGGCAGCGGAGTACGGTTGGAAAGCTGCGGGACGTCCCGCGCATCATAGTGGGTGTAGGATACCCGCGTAAAGGTTGCGGCAGAATTGATCAGTAGCCGCAACTGTTTGTTGATCTCTTCAGGCGAGGCAGCGGCGGTTGCCTTGAAGGTTGCTGCTGCCTGTCCGTGCGCTGCAGTCAGCATGGCTATGATCTGCTGTCTGGTAAAGGCCATTTCCTGGCGGTTGGTGAGCGCCAGCAGCACCAGGGTGGTAACCATGCTGAACAGTGCCAGCAGTGTGGCAACCCTTTCACGGAGGGTAGGCGAGTGAGGCAGGGACGGCATGCCGCCGCGTGTCTGCAGCGCCAGGGCAATCAGGCGCGCCAGTACCGTGTTTGCCAGCCCGTTCATGGCCTGTTTGAACATGATGGCCAGTGTGACATTGGCATCAAGGGCCATGACCAGGTGATAGAACAGCCAGCCAAGGGGCATGCCGATCACCAGCCAGTAGCAGCAGTTTGCCACCAGCAGTTCACCTTTCCAGCGTTGGTAAAGCAGCCCGGTCAGCAGCAGTTCTGCCGTAAAGATGATCAGCGCGTGGGGATGATTCCAGATGAGCAGGGTTGCGCAGCCGGCGATGACCGCGCTGAGCAGGGCAGGGCCAAGCCCGAGATATTGCAGGGCGAGCATGACAAAGATGCTGCCGAACAGCAGATCGACATTCAGAAAAAGCGGAAAGCGCAGCCAGTTACCGGCAAACCCCAGCAGGCCGAGCAGAACTGCCCACAGGTATTTGCGCGATTCAGGGATCTGATGAACGGTTTCCGGCACAGGGTTGTCCTTGTTGATGCTGAAGTTGACACTGCCGGCTATTGTAACGGTTTATGCAGAAAATAAAATCAGGTGATCACCTGATACGGAATGTTTTTCGGTGATCTGAACGTCCATTGAGCCTAAAAAAGGCAGTTACTCACGCGGAGCCGCGAAGCTCGCGGAGAAAATCAAATAGTTACCTAAAAACAAGGAACAACCCTACAGGTGAAGCAATAACATGGTGTAAGCAACTGATTTTAGTCTTCGCGTCTCCGCGCCTCCGCGTGCAACTGCTTTTTATCAGGTTGAGATGATTCCAGCTGCAGCAAGGAAGACAAAAGGGCATACGCAACCATGCGTATGCCCGAAAAAACCGCTTGCGTCGTAAGTGGCAGCCGGTAGTCAGTTTCGCTTTGTCTGCGGAGCCCGCCGGGCCGGCTGCTGTTGCGGTGGCGGCAGATAGCCGTCGCTCAAGGTCTGCATAAAGGCCACGATGGCATCTTCCTCGGCGTCGGTCAGGCCCAGGTCGCCTAGCTCATCCATATTCATGTTCATGGCGGTTTCCGGCAACGGCCAGCAGGTGAGCTTTTCCCCTTTGTCACCCGGTTTGCAGATCGGCAGGATGTCACGGGTGTTATAGAAGTGGACGATCTCCTTCAGACTCTTGAAGTAGCCATTGTGGCCGAAGGCCTTGACGAAATCAGGCCTGGGGCGCTTGTCCACGTTGCGCAGGGTGGGCACCTTGTGCTTGCCGAATTCGGTGCGGGTCTTGGCGGCCCAGGCCTTCTCGGTTGCCACAAAGCCACCCAACCCCGGATCGATCCAGGCAACGCCGTCAGGATTGTACACGGCCTTCTGGGTGTAGAACGGGTTGTCTGGGTTGCGGGGGATTCCCAGGTTGTCGTAGGTGAAGTCGGTAAAGAGCGGTTTTTTGCCGCTTGAGGGGTGGCAATCGGCACATTTGCCCTTGCCGTTGAACAGCTTCAGTCCCAGCTGCTCCTGCCTGGTCAGTTTGGCTTTACCGGCCAGGTATGCATCAAACTTGGAGCTGAAAGGGTTGACCTCCGGTGAAAGTTCAAAGGCGGCAATGGTGTGTGCAATGGCATCATAGGCGGTATCGACTTTTTTCCGCTCCACAGCCGGCAGATCCGCCTTGTAGCCATCTTCGGCGCAGCGCTGATCATGATTGGCCGGCCAGACAATGCTGCAGATGCCCGGATGAAGTTTCTCCAGATCACCGGCATAGGGGGCGCTGCAGACCCGGCTGACCACACAGGCGGCATCGGAAAAACCATGCTCAAGCGGGTTCAGAAACGGACCCTGGGCCTGTTCCGCTGCTGTGCTTTTCAGGCGTGCGCCGGTGGCCCGGCCATCCCAGAAGGCACCGCCGATAAAGGCCTTTTCCTTTTTATCCCACTTCAGTACCGGGCTCTGGGCCACGTATGAGGCACTGGGGGGGCGGCGGTTGCCGAAACGGTCGCTGAAAGAACCGTTATAGACGCTGCCGTGGCTGTTGAAGGTGTTGTCCGGTCCGCTCCAGCCGACTTCGGGGGCATGGCAGGTGGCGCAGGACTGGTTGCGCTGTGCCGACAGGTTGGCGTCAAAAAAAATCTGCTTCCCCACCTGTGCTGCCGGGGAAAGCGTGGCGGCANNATGAAAACAGCATGTTGCGTGAACTGCTTCTTGCCTTATCGCACCGGTTCTCCCACAAGCAAGATTTTGAGCAGCTCAAGGGGGTGTTCGTTGTGCCGTTCAGCGATCTGTTTAAGGGTGTCACCGGAGGCGGCTGTGATCTTGCGGTTAGCCAGCTTGGTGCGGGCAACTGCCGGGTCCAGCTTCAGTTCGGTGCAGATCTCGTCCAGCTGTTTGCGGCCAAAGCCGGTCCCTTCAAAACGCTTTTCCACCAGCTCGACTGTCCAGCGTGCCGGCGCTGCTATGGTCGGTACCGTGGCTGGCGCTGCGGTGAGCTGCGGCTGTGGTGCTGCCGGCGCGGAAGCCGATGGAGGGACGACCGGTGCTGCCGGAGTCGGGGGAGGATCGGTCGGCTGATTCAGCAGCTTGAAGATGGCGGCCGGACTTGTCTGGTTCTGTCTGGCAATATCCCCCAGCTTCTGGTCTGGCCCGCTGAATCGGATCTTGTGCTGCTCAAGCAGTTTAAGGGACGGCTCAAGCTCCAGATCGGTTTTTTTGAGGAAGTTTCGCAGGGTGAGCAGCTCGGCATGGGAAACCGGCGGCTCATCCTCGGCGGTCTTGATCCAGTATTCCTTGATCTCTTCGTTCAGCTCAAGGATGTAGTTGAGCGGTGGTGTCTTGTAGATGGCGCCGATGGTAAAGAAGACCGTCAGGAAGGCTGCAAGTAGCAACTCGCGTTTCAGGGCCAGGGTCTGGGTGGCCTTGTCTTTGAAGTAGCTGATCAGAGCCCGCCAGTTGAGCCAGGTATGCCAGATGCCGGCGATGATGAACAGCAGGCTGGTGGTGATGTGCATGTCGCCCCACTGGCTCTTGGTCAGGCCCAGCATCCGCCAGTCGATCCAGGAGGCGATGCGCCCCTGGGGGACAATGAACAGGATGATGCCGGAGATGGTCATTACCAGAAAGCTTAAGGCGGTCAGCAGGGAGATGAATCCCCGCAGCTGTAATGAGGATGTGCGGCGTGTGGTCATGGCAGCTCCTGATGGTCTGGCTTTTCATTTCGGTTGGTGGCGGTCTGCGTTGTCTGTTTTAATCGGAAACCTGCAGCTGCAGCAAGCAGCAGTATCAGCCCCAGACAACCCTGGGCAAACAGGTCGCCGATTTTCAGGTAAAGGGAGCTGCTGCTGCCCGGTCGTACTTCTCCCACCATGACCGCTTCCCTGAATAGTGAGGTCATCCCCTTGATATGGCCGTTCTGGTCAATAATGGAGGTGATGCCGGTGTTGGCGGCCCGCACCAGCGGCGTGCGGGTCTCTACGGCCCGGAAGGCGGCCATGGAGAGGTGCTGATAGGGGGCGGATGAGCGGCCGAACCAGGCATCGTTGGTGATGTTGACCAGCACCCGGCTGCCGCTGTTGACATGGGCGCGGGCCAGCTCGGGAAAGATCGCCTCATAGCAGACCAGTACCCCCAGCGGCGTGTCGGCTGCATTAAGCGGTTTGATTTCCTGGCCGGGGGCAAAGTCGCCGATGCCGTGTACCAGTTTGTTGACAAAGGGCAGCAGCCGGGCCAGGGGGACGTATTCGCCGAACGGCACCAGATGCACCTTGTCGCTGCGGCCCCGTTCGCTGCCGTCAGGCCCCAGCAGAAAGGCGCTGTTCAGGTTGGCCGGCCGATTGTTGCGCAGCTCCATGGCCGGACTGCCGAACAGCAGGTGGGTGTTCAGTTCCCGGCTCAGGGTGCGGATCCGGTCCGATGCCGGGCTGTTTTCCTGAAAGAAGAACGGTGCGGCGCTCTCGGGCCAGACGATCAGCCCCGGTTGTATCCGTGCTGCGGCCTGCCGGGAGAGGTTGGTGTAGATATCCAGGGTGGTCTCACGGAAGGCCGGAGACCACTTGACTGACTGGTCGATATTGCCCTGAATCAGGGCAACGTTCAGCGGCGCTGAGGGAGGGGGCGGTGTGTTGAGCCGCATGAAACCGTACCCCAGGGTGGCGGTCAGTGCCAGTACCAGCAAAACGGCACTCTTGGCCGGGTAGGGGATTTCGGCACCGGCAAGGGCACGGATAATGCGGTACAGCACCACATTTGCCAGGACGATCAGGGCGGTGATACCGAAGACACCGGTGATGTCGGACAGCTGGATCAGCGGCAGCAGCCGGTATTGGGAATGGCCCAGCATGGTCCAGGGAAAGCCGGTTAACAGGAAGCTGCGCAGGTAGTCGGCGGCAACCCAGGCCAAAGGAAGCATCAGGGCTGATTTGATGCCGAACCGCTCACCCAGGGCCGTGGCCCAGGCAGCGGCGCCATAGAAGAGTGCCAGCCAGCCGGATAGCAACAGCCACAGCGGGATGCCGGCATAGAGCGGCAGGTGGCCGTACTCGGTCATGACGATGATGACCCAGTAGAGCAGCCCGGCGTAGGCGACAGAACCGCACACAAGGCCCAGCTTGAAGGCGTTGCGGGGAGATTGGCCTTCCAGGGCGGTCAGGAGCGGAATCAGGGCGATCCAGGCCAGAAATGACAGGTCTGCCTTGGGGAATGCAAGCGTGATCAGCAGGCCGGAGAATATGGCCAGCAGTGCCGGACGAAAGGCGCTGAAGTGGAGCGGCAGCCGGAGCCCAGGACGATTCACGACGTAGTCGACTCCGTTGTCTCGCTGCTGCGGATGATCCTGACCCGCTTGACCTTGCGCTGGTCTGCCTCAAGGATCTCGATCGTGAGACCTGCACCGGTAACAACGGTACCGGCTGCGGGTATCCCTTCGGCCAGGTGTACCACCAGGCCGCCGACAGTGTCGAACTTGTCCCGTTCGATCTCAATCTCCAGCTGTTCTTCAAGATCCTCGATCGGCAGCCGGGCATCGGTGGTGATGCTGCCGTCCGGCGCGACGGTGTACAGTTCTTCTTCCATGTCGTACTCGTCCTGGATGTCACCCACGATCTGCTCCAGCAGGTCTTCGATGGTGACCAGTCCCGAGGTGCCGCCGTACTCGTCCACCACAATGGCCAGATGGACCTTCTTCTTCTTGAATTCCTGCAAGAGTTGCTGCAGGGTCTTGGTCTCAGGAGTGAAGAACGGTTCGCGAATCAGTTCCTGCAGGCGGATCTGGGTATCCTGAAGGCCCCAGCACTTGAGCAGATCTTTGGCGTACAGCAGGCCAACGATATTGTCCAGGGTTCCTTCAAAGACCGGGATGCGTGAATGGCCGCAGGCGATGATGGCATCAATCGCCTCCCGCACCGTTGCCTCAACACTGATGGCAGCCATATCGGTGCGGGGCACCATGATCTCACGCACCACGGTGTTGTCCAGCTCCAGAATGGCGCTGATCATCTCCCGTTCCTGTTCGTCAACAATCCCTTCCTCTTCGCCGGCCTCAATCAGTTCGTGAAACTCTTCCTCCGTAACCTTTCTGCGTCCGGTTACCAGGCGGGAGACCATACCGAACAGACCTGCCGGCCTGCGACTGTTACTCTCGTCCACGTTCTTGTTCCCTCTCTTTACGGTGATATCGGGGGCAGAGTGGTTAGCCCCTTCTGTTGCAGTAATTGCCAGAGTTCCTGCTGTTTGCGTTCCATGCGCCGGGCTGCTGTCGCACCGCTGCGCTCATGGTCATACCCGCACAGGTGCAGGATGCCGTGCAGCAGCAGGAAGATCAGCCGCTCGTAGGGGGACCAGCCGGCACCGGCTGCCTCCTGAGCCGCCGTATCGGCCGAGATGACCACATCCCCCAGGGCATGGCAGGCCAGTTCGCTGAACTCCCCTTCCTGCAGAGAGAAGGAGATCACGTTGGTGGGGCGGTCCTTGCCCAGGTAGTCACGGTTCAGGCGGTGGATGGCCCGGTCGCCCGTAATGGTGATGGAGAGTTCTGTTTCGTCAGGACATCCCAAGGCGTTTAATATTGTCGCCGCTGCCTGCCGGATGGTGCGCAGCGGGGCCTGGTGTCTTCGTTGATTGTTCTGTACCAGGATGTGCATGTGGCTTTTTACCTCCGTTGCCCCCTTTGTGCACCGGTTCGGGATAGTCGATCCGGTGATGGAAGATGGCGCACAGGATTCGATTGAAGCTCTTGGCAATCTCATGCAGGTTTTTGAGGGTCAGCTCACACTCGTCAAGCTGTCCGTCGGTAAAGATCCGGTTGATCAGCTTCTGGACCATACCCTGAATCCGGTCCGGTGTCGGGTTGATCAGGGTGCGGGAGGCGGCCTCAACCGCATCGGCCAGCATCACCAGACCGGCCTCACGGGTCTGCGGCTTGGGGCCGGGGTAGCGGAACTCCTGGGGATCAACCTGTTGCCCGGATGCCTCGGCCTGCAGCTTGGCCTTTTCATAGAAAAATTTGATCAGGGCGGTGCCGTGGTGCTGACGGATGATATCGATGATCGGCTGGCCAAGATGCCGCTCGCGGGCCAGGGTTTCCCCTTCTTTGATGTGAGAGATCAGGATCAGGGCCGACATGTGGGGTGAGAGCTTGTCGTGGCGGTTTTCGCCACCCTGCATGTTTTCAATGAAGTAGAGCGGCTTGGCTGCCTTACCGATATCGTGGTAGTAGGCCGCTGCCCGTGCCAGCAGCGGGTTGGCCCCGATCGCCTCGGCCGCCGCTTCCACCAGGTTGCCCACCACGACACTGTGGTGATAGGTGCCCGGCGCCTTGACCATCAGATCACGCAACAGCGGTGAATTGAGATTGGAAAGCTCCAGCAGCTTGATGTTGGTGGTGTAGTGAAACATGGATTCAAACAGCGGGACAAAGGCAGAAACCAGCATGGAGGAGAGCAGGGCGCCGATCAGGGCGAATGCCGCCACATAGAGGGTCTGCATGCTGAAGAGTGAGCCGTCAACGGTCTGGAAACAGAGCCCGATGGCCAGGTTGACCAACGCCACCTTGCCGCCGGCCGTGTAGATGGCGCTGCGGTCCTGACACTGGCGTACACCGTGGGCGCCAACCACCATGCTGAGCATGGCGTAGACCACCACGGCAAGATTGCTGTTGAACAAGAGCCCCAGCATCGGGGCCATCATTATGCAGTAAACCAGCGCCACTTCCGAGTTGAGCAGCACCCTGACGGTCATGGCACCTGCTGCAAAGGGGAACAGGTAGGCGTAGGCCTGCGGGGATACCGTGGGAAAGGCTGCCCCGATATTGGTGGAGATCAGCAGGGCCAGTTTGAAGATCAGCAGACTAGCTACAATCAGCAGGGCTATGGCCAGCAGGTCGCGATTGGTGGGGTTGAATTTGCGGATGTTCTTGCAGGCGAACCGGTAGGGAAAGTAGATCAGCACCAGTACCAGTGCAAAGATGCCCACTGCAGTAGAGAACGTACCGCCTCCCCGGCTGGCCTGGTAGATCATCTCCAGCTTCTTGGCCTGATCCTGGCTGACCCGCTCGCCGATCCGGACGATCATCTCCCCTTTCTGAATCTTGTACAGTACCGGCTTGACCTCTCTCAGCGCCAGCGCCTTGCGGGCTTCGGTGGCTTCGCGATCAAAGAACAGGTTGGGCTTGAGCATCTTGGCCAAAAGCGCCAGCAGCTGGCGGGAGGCGTCACTGCCGATCCCCTCCAGTCGGTTGGCCTGCAGCATCCGGCGCGCCTCGCTGATCTCGATGAAAGCGGTTGAGCTGCCGGCGTTGTCGATTACCTTGCCGCTACGGTTCTGAATCTCGATTCCGCGCGTGGCATCAGAGCGGAAGACCTTGGCATCCAGAATAACCTTGTGCTGGTAGACGGTTTTCAAGAGGCGTTCGAGGCTTGCCGTCAGCTGCTCATCGTACTCCAGCCGCAGCAGGGTGCGCAGTTCGGCCTCGGCCAGCTGCACATCAAGAATCGGTTCCAGCAGAGGACGCAATGCAGTGGTGCTGATATCAGCCTTGCCGGTGCGGTTTGTCTGTACCGTTTCTGCTGCCCGTTTGAACGCCTGCAGCAACAGCGGCACCACATCATCACCGGCAGTGTAGACGATCGGGGCGGTGGTTTCCACATCGCGCAGTCGCTGCCGGGTCAGCTCCTGGTCTTCCAGCAGGTATTCCTGGGTGGCACGGATATCAGAGGTTGCTATTTCTCCCGGCTGGTAGCGGGCCGAGGTAAGGTGCTGGTTCGGGACCAGCAGCAGGGTGAGAATGGCGGCAGTAAGCAGCAACAGCAGGATGCGGTTGCGTCGGGCCGTTTCAGGATTTGAAAAGCGACGTACGATTGAGTCAAGCAGGTTACCTCCCAGTTTGGCGAGGTAAGCCTGAGCAGTCTGCGCGGTGGTATGTCCGGGGGATTCGGGCATGACGAACCGTTAGACGGCGGGTGGAGGGTATGTGGAGCGGTAATGGTACATGATGAGGGATGGAGTATACCCGCGGGTGATAAACGGTGTCAATTTTATAGTTCAGTGACCTGGCTGGCAGTAATCTCAACATCGGGCCAGCCGTCATACAGCCAGTCTTCCAGACGATCAAGGGTGTTGCG
>DIUB01000195.1 GCA_002422265.1 Geobacter sp. UBA6169 | reverse complement strand
GCAAAAACCGGACTGCACAGGAGCAGTCCGGTCACAACACTACACAGTGGAATCAATTTTAGGCGCTTCATGACTGCATTCATACGAGTCCTTTCATTACAGAGTCGGATACAGCGCCTGCATTCTGGCTTTCATTTCAGGACTCAACTGCACAAACAGCTCGGCATTGTACGAACCGGTGGGCATCGGGTGGATACTGGGGTCTGCGCCATTTGCCAGCTGGGTTGCCGGGTCTATAAGCGGTGCATTGGTCTGGGATATATCCGGAGATTTGACTATCTGCATCGCTGCAACGGCATACTTACGCGCGGTTGCCGCCGGTGTTCCCTGTTTGACCGCCGGATCAACATTGGTGGTCACAATTGAAACGGAATAGTCACTGTTCAACTTGATATCAAAGGTACGCAGCTGCTGCGGGAAATCATGAAGCGACGAGGTCTCAACCTGCCAGAAGCCCCGTTCCGGCCTGGCGGCATCGTCGCTTGCAAAGGCCTTGACCACATTGACATGGCGATGGCCTGCTATCCACATCAGCAGATTGGGATGGCTGTGCAGCTCCGCAAGCAGACCTGGCAGAGTCACGGCATTTTGAATGCTGGACGGATTGTCTGAATTATCAAACCACTCCATGTAGCTGCCTTTTACTGCAATACCGATCGGCACATGGGAGGCAATGATCATCAGTTGACCGGCAGCATCACCGGCTGCCAGTTCTGCTTTCAGCCATTTCCAGCGAGACTGGTCAAGAAAGCCGTGGCCATGGATTTTGGTGGAGTCATCATCTCCCCGTTGGGTATTGTCCAGCACGATAACCTTGATCGGGACGGTTGCTTTCGGCACAAAGCTGTAGCAGGCAAAACCCTTTTCACGGCCAGCAGGAACAAGATTGAAGCCATGTCCGGCCGGGCTGGTGGATGTTTTGAAAAATTCATCCACCCACTCTGCTTTGGTCAGTGAACGGCGATTCGGGTCAGGCACCACCGTGGGTGCGGTGGTGAAACCGGGGTCTCCCACCTTGCCGGCTTTTACAATAGCGCCAGTGGGGGTAGAGCCGTCAATAACCCCCATATAATAGAGTGGAGGGGTTCTCGTATAAATAGCAGACGAATAAATAAGGAGATTCGGCATAGCAATGACGTTACTGCCGGTGTAGGTGCTGCGCAGGTCGCCAATATCACCGGTATCCAGAGGGATGGAGCCAAGCCAGAAATGATCATGGTTACCAATGGTCTGGTACCAGGGTATCTCCGGATTCAGTCCTGCTGCCTTATACGGTTTCTGATAATCAATGCTGTCTGCTCCTGCGTGTGCACCGGAGCTGGGAGTGATAACCTTGCCGTCAATAACATCGATATACCACCTGAGTTCGTTGTACTGGGCGCTGTTACAGGCATCCCCCAGGGATATGCCGAAATCGATCCGGTTTTGTTTGTGCAGGGCGTTGACGGTCTGGATGGCAGCATCAAGCACCTGGGTTGAGTACAGCATGGTGGGAGAATAGGTTGAGGTTTCCATCCCCAGCAACGGTTGCATATAAATTCCCTGGGAAGGGGACTCTTTGTCAGTGATATGTATGTCAGTGATGGCAAAGAATCTGAGCAGTTGTTTTGCCGGGGCGGATGACGGGTAGGCATAGCCGGCTGCCATAATATCGTTACGTTTTTCTACAGCAAGGCCAGGTCCATCAGACCAGGCTCCATAGCCGTATGTATCGTAATCTGCAACTTTTTGCAGCTCTTTGCTAGCAATGGTTCCTGAAAATGTTGTACTTGCTTTGATGGTCTTGTCTGCTGTCGTAACCACAGTCGCATCAATCGGATAACCTGCAACCTGTGGAGAGCTGCTGCTGCTGCCACAGCCGTAACTCAACGTACCCAAAGAGATGCAGGCTGCTGTTCCGGCAGTGTATTTGATAAAGTCCCGTCGGGATACCTCACCGAATTTTTTCTGGTCATGCTCCTGGTTGCTCATCTGTTCCTCCTTGGGTAGAAGTGTCGCACTGCAAAGGTACGTAAGGACAGTGTACTACCGGTTACGGACTATGCAACCTTCAAGTGCTGCTTTTACTGATCATAAACACGCCAATACAGCTCACCACGGTTCCAACCCAACGCAGCGGCGAAACCACTTCACCCAGAAAATACTGCGATACAAAGGCCACCACCACAAAGTTCAGGGCGGCATGGGGAGCGCCACGGCCAGGTCTTCCCACGAAAGCACGATAAGCCACAAAAAAAACCGACAGTTTCGTAACTGACGGTTCTTTCCTTTCAGCCAGGCATGCCACACACCGCTATGCCTGCAGCAGCCGGAAGGCATCTGACACCTTCCGGCTGCTGCAGGCATGTTTGCAACATGGTGCAGGGCAGCCTGGTTATTTTGCCAGCTGTCGCAGCACCTGCTCCAGCTTGCGCAGCTCTTCTCCGTAGGCAGACCAGTTGCCCTGGCGCTGCATGGTGAGGGCCCGTTCGTAGATGGCCATTGCTTCCTTGGCCAGGGCTGCCGGTGTGGCGGTGCTCACCGTTCCTGCCGCGGATTCCGCCGCAGTCACAACCGGGCCGCGCTTGCCGCCGAAGATCCTTTGCAGGGCCAGCTCCAGGGTCTCTTCCATCACCACCTGATCGCCAAAGGCCACAATAACCCGCCGCAGTTCCGGCAGACCGGCCTTGTCCGCTGCCAGGAACAGCGGCTGGACATAGAGCAGCGATTTCTCGATCGGGATCACCAGCATGCTGCCCCGGATCACCTCTGAGCCGCGCTGACTCCAGAGGGTCAGCTGCTGCGAGATGTAGGAATCCTGGTTGATCCGGGCATCCACCTGCTTGGGGCCGTAGATCAGCCGGTCACGGGGGAAGGTGTAGGCCATGATCTTGCCGTAGTTGTCGCCGTCACAGCGGGCGGTCAGCCAGGCAGCCAGGTTGTCCCGCTTGGAGGGACTGAACGGCAGCAGCAGGATATACTCTTCCTTTTTCTCACCCGGCAGCTTCATGATGGTGTAGTACGGCTCCATCACCTTCTCTCCCAGCGCCGGGATTTCCCACAGGTTCTCCTTGTTGTAGAACACCTTGGGGTCGGTCATGTGGTAGGTGCTGAACATGGCGGCCTGCATCTGCAGGAATTGATGTGGATAACGTACATGGCTGCGCAGACCGTCCGGCATGGCGGAGAGCGGCTTGAACATGCCGGGGAATATCTTTGCGTACACCTTCAATACCATGTCGTCCGGGTCGCTGGTGTAAAAGTCGACACGACCATCGTAGGCGTCCACCACCACCTTGACCGAGTTGCGCATATAGTTGATACCGCCCTTGAGCGGTTTTGAATAGGGCAGACGGTAGGAATAGGTGTAGGCATCGATGATCCACTGCAGACGACCTTTGTCGTCAACCACCATGTAGGGATCGGTATCGAAGCGCAGGAAGGGGGCCAGCTCCTTGACCCGCTTGGTGATGTTACGGTTGTAGAGTATCCGGCTCTCACTGGTGATATCGGACGACAGCAGGATCTTCTCGGTCTTGAAGTGAAACGCAAAGAGTGCCTTTTTCAGCAGTGACCCGATCTGTACCCCCCCCTTGCCCTCATAGGTGGTGTTCACATTGCCGGTGGCGGTGGGGTAGCTGAACTCCGGCACCCTGGTCTTGACGATCACATAGTCATTGGACAACTCGCCATAATAGATCTCGGGCCGGGTAACCTTGACGTCGGCCAGGCTGACTGCCGGGATATCCTTGACATAGAACTCGGGCAGGCCTTCCTTGCTGATCCGGCTGACCGGTCCCATGGTGATGCCGTTACCGTGGGTAAAGATCAGCCGCTCGTTGATCCAGTTCTTGCTGGGCAGGTCGGCGTAGGAGAGTTCACGGGGGGACAGCATGACCTGGGTGTACTGGCCGTTGACCATATAGCGGTCATTGTCCACATCAAAAAACTTGTAGTAGGTGCGGATCTGCTGCAGCTGGCTGTACGTCTTGAGCAGCGGGGCATGGTCCCAGAGCCTGACGTTCTTGATGGTGGCATCATTGGTTGCAATGTCGGCGGCAGACAGGCGGTTGTCAACATCAAACGGCACGGTCTCGATCTTGTTCAGGTCATACCCCAGGCGGGTAAAGTTGATGTTGTGCTCGATGTAGGGGGTCTCCAGGGCCAGCTCGTTGGGGGCCACCTTGAATTTCTGCAGCAGCGCCGGATAGCCACGCATACCGATCAGATAGGCTGCAGCCACCACGATCGGCGGCAGCACCACCAGACGCCAGGCACCGGTCCAGAGGCCGAAAGCCAGCAGGGCACCGGCCACCGGAGTGATGAAGGTCAGGGCGTTGAGGGTAGTCATCCGCACATTGACATCAACATACCCGGCACCGTAGAAGGCCCCTTTGTTGCCGTACAGCAGTCCAAACCCCTCCAGATAGAATCCCGCAGCCACCACCACGGCGTACAGGGCCACCAGCACGGCCAGGTGCCGCCGTACCTGCGGTGCAATCTGCGGCCCCCGGATAGTCATCATGATGCCGCCCCGGGCATAGTAGACCACCAGTACCAGCGCCATCGCTGCCAGTAATAGAAAATGCAGGTAGGCCCTGATCATCTCAAACAACGGCAGGCTGAAGAGGTAAAAGCCGATATCCTTGCCGATCACCGGATCGCTGGTACCCACCACAGTACGGTTGATGAACAACAGTACATTCTCCCACTGCAATGCCCCCAGCTGGCCGGCAAACAGGGCCAGGCCTGCTGCGGCAAGCACGCCCAGCGGACGGAGCATGGGCAGGGTCTGAGCCCGATCAAGGTTGATCGTGCCCAGGTTGATAAACTCACCGGCATAGGGGAAGGTCGTCCGATCTGCGTAGAGCAGGTTGGGCACCAGAAAACCGAACAGCACCAGCCCGAACACCAGGCCCACGCCCAGCTGGGCATACAGCCGGGTCGTAAAGACCGAGCTGAAGCCGGTCTCGGCAAAAAAGAGCCAATCGGTGTAGAACCCGACCAGATACGTCAGGGCGGGTACCAGCACAAGCAGGGCGATAATCAGCGGTGTGAGTCTGTTTTTGAACATGCGAGTCTCCTTTACCAGCGGTATGATTGAAGGTCCATACCGGAAGGTCTGGCTGATCCGACAGAATACAACAATTGGTTGATATAACTAAAAAGACCTTTACCCACGGTTATACACCTTGGATAAAGGTCTTGTTGACAGTCTGCGCTGCCCCGTTTCCGAGCTTTTCAGCTGTATTGACGAAAACGGGTCGGCCATGTCTCCGGCCGATAACTACTCCCCTTTATTGCTGACCTCTATACCGTAAAACGATAATTGCTGTCAATTGGATACGGCCGGTGCATGAACGGATCGACTGAAGTCTGCCAGGCTCTGCACCAGTTCGCCGGTCAGGGTCGGGTCAATGTGCGGTATCTTGCTTTGTCCTCCCAGCTTGCCCCGCACCTCGTGTGACCAGTCATAAATCGTCTGTTCAGGTACCAGCAGCACCTGGGGCTGCCCGATCCTGCCTTGTTGCCTGAAGGTGTCGTAATCAGCATTGCTGGTGCGCAGATGACGGTCCAGCTGTTCTGCAATCGCTTCAGGGGAAAGATGACCCTCCCGGCAGGCCAGTATCCACCGGTGCCGGCGGCTGCCGATGTCCGGCCCCACGATGAACTCCCGCACCAGGTCCTGATGTTCCCTGTTGACGGCTGCCACCGCCTGCTCCACTTCACTCTGGGTCACCTTTTCCTCAAAGCGGTCCAGAAACTTGTCTCTGCCGGTAAACTCGATCTGGAAATGCTCACGGTCCAGAAAACGCAGGGTATCGCCGATATGGTAGCGCCAGAGCCCGGCACAGGTAGAGAGGATCACGGCATAGCGTTGGCCGATCTCGATCCCCTGCAACGGTACGGCAACGGCATCGGCTGCCGGTGCGCCGGTGTCATCCAGCTGCTCGATCGGTACGAACTCGAAGAATGCCCCGTAGAACGGCGTCAGCCGCATGGTAGCTTCGCCATGCACCTGAAAGCCCATGAACGCCTCGGACGAGGGGAGCAGCTCAAGAAAACGCAGGCCGCTGTTCGACACGAGTCTTTCAAATTCACCACGATAGGGTGCCATGCTGGTACCGCCGTGAATAATCAGCTCCAGGTTGGGCACCGCTGTGCGAAACGGCTTGTTGCTGAGCAGTTCTACCTGTTTGAGCAGTAAAAGTATCCACGGAGGAACGCCTGAAAGGATACGTATCCGGCGATCCTCCAGCAGCAGGCGGGCCATGCCGTCCAGCCGCTGATCCCAGGGGGCTGAGGCCAGCGGCTCCCGGGGCTCTACATAGCGGTCCAGCCAGGCAGGCCGTTTAAGCAGGGTAATGGCGCTCATATCACCGGCCTGCACGCCGTCCCCCATATCCTTCAGGTGTGTGCTGCCGGCCATGTAGAGGATTTTCCCACCGGGAATAGTGCTGCGCGGTTCACGACTCAGGTAACAACAAAGCATGTCCAGGGCGGCCCGTTGGTTTTGGGCAAACATCTCGCGGGTAAACGGAATAAACTTGGTCGGGGCGGTGGTGCCGGAGGTCTCGCACAGCCAGGGGATCCGTCCGGGCCAGGTCAGGTCCTGCAGCACCAGCTGCTGCCCTTGATGAAAGGTGGACAGGTGGGAGGCAAACCAGTCGTCCCAGAACTGGCGATAGGTGCGGATCGGTACCCGCTCTTGATAACGTTGGCAGCAGCGCTCAAACGGCAAGGCTGCCAGCTCGGCAAAACCATAGGTCCTGCCAAAACGAGTGGCTGCGCTGCGTCGCAGCAGATCAGGCAGCAGGGTGCGTTGCGCCTCAAGAGGGTCCTTACGCAAAAACCGCCGGGCACGGATGTCGGCGGCTGCGCGGATCGGCAGGGAGAACAGTGTGGAGAGCAGCAAAGAAACTCCTTTGGAAGGTATCCTGAAAACCGGAATCCTGGAAACGTGCATTTGAAACACAGAAGCACAGGGGCACAGAGTAACATCATCCAGGAAAAAACAGTTGCACGCGGAGGCGCGGAGACGCGAAGAGTAACATCATGAACGTGCATCACACCATTGTTTTACCTGTAGTATTGATCTCTTCTGTAAGATTAACCTTAAAAAAGCAGTTGCACGCAACGGCGCAACGACACAACGTTTAAAAACAAAGACTTATGAAGATCAGATCTCTCACCCGAAAGGTGAAGCCACATTTTAAGTAAAGATTTTGATTTTCTTTGCGTTCGTAGCGGCTCCGCGTGAGTAACGGCCGTTTTATTACACCACCGCCAGCAGCGGTTGGTTGTGCAGCTTCTGCAACCATGCCTCCAGCCGGGGATTATAGCAGTGCTGATGGAAGATCAGTGAAGCATGCGGTACCGGATCGTCAACATCCTGCGATGCTACCCGGCAGGCCTTGCCATCCGGAAAGATCTGACGGAAGCAGTGGTGATCATTACAGAGGTTCAGGGTAGGTGAGCCAGGCACCAGAATGCTCTGCTCGTCCTCTGCCAGCATGACCAGGGTCGGGCCGGCAAAGATGGTATTGCTGCAGTCCGGCTCGGCAAAGGTGCGCAGTGCCAGTACCCGCTCATACCCCCCCATGTTGGAGGTATGCTCCAGCACGTCAAAGATCCGCTGACGGATGGCCAGGTGCCGGGTGGTCAGCTGCCGGTTCTCGGCACCTGCCTCAAACAGGGCCTGAAAGCAGCGGCGGGCCCGGGTCAGCTGCCGGTTGAGATCTTCAGGATCTTGCGGATCAGCCTTCAGTATCTTGCGCAGGTTGGATTCCAGCATCCGTATTCCGCCGCTGCGTTGGTTGTCCGGCCGGATCAGGTCGGCGGTGCAGAGCACCGGGCTGACCAGCAGCAGTCCCCGCAATCGATTATGTACTGCTTCCGGCGCACGTCGCAGAAAATCCACCACCAGCCCGGCGCCAAAACTGATCCCCATCAGCACCGGACGTTCACCCTTTATGGCCAGCTCGTCAATCAGATCGGCCAGCTGAGCCTCAAACAGCTCCTGCCTGAACCCGTTGCGGGGATAATTCAGGTAGTAGATGTTGCCATGGCTGCGCAGGATCGGCCGTTGGAACTCAATCACCTCGGTGGCGTCCGGCACAAAGCCTGCCACTACAATGGTAGGGTGGGAACCGGCTGATTTCTCACGGTAGATCTGGCATCGTACCGCATGCAGGCTGTGGTACTGCTCCCAGAGAGCCCGCTCTCTGGGGCGATGGCGCTGGTGGTAGGGTTTGATGGCAATGGAACGGATAAATCCGGCTGTGGCAGTGGCCATGGTCATCAGCGCCGGGTGGCGGTCGGTCAGCGGCTGCAGGTGTTTACGGATAAGGTGTCGCATCGGCACTTCCGATCAGGCCTTACGGCCGGTGAGGGTTCGCAGCCGGTCCAGTTGATGATCCAGCAGATCAAGCTGGCGGCGCATAGTCAGAATTCTCAGCAGAAACATGATCTTCTCCTTCAGCACAACCCGGCCATCAGGTGGCGTTGCATGCCGATATTGGCCAGGCTTGAGGTGGGCAGGCTGGTTTGCCGGTGGCAGGCGCCACAGGTAATATCCCCCTTGGCCACCTTTACCCACAGGCTCCGGTTCTCACTGTCGCACCAGTCACAGGTCCAGGCGTAATAGTCGTCCATCGTTTTGAATTTCATGATTGTCATTCCTCCTTCTGCAGGTTTCCTCGGGGTTGTCCGTTATCAATGTTGGCAGACCTTAGCATCCTAAGATGGCAGTTGCGTGTCGGGATTTCAAAAACTCTGCAACAAGCGCCGGAACGCTGCTTTTGCACGGTCAAGGCTGCCACAGAGATTTTGCCCGGATGCCACCGGGCTGTAACATCAGGGTGCTAGGGTTCTTGCCTGTATGAGAGGAGCGCACGCATGCAAGCAATACGGAACCATGTACCCTGCAGAGCAGAACAACAGGCCAGCCAGACGTGGCGAAACCGTCGCTTGGGCTTTTCGTGGATGGCATTGCAGCTGTCGGCACGCAGTGTCACCCTGGCGTTTGCGATTACCGGCACCCTCTGGGTACTGCTGACCAGCCTGGTCCTGGATGTACTGCGACCGGAACCGGTCTCCCATCTGGCGCTTCACCTGGCATCAGGGGTGCTATTCATCGGCGTGGTCTCTCTGCTGCTGTACCAGCTGGTGCGGCGTTATCTTGATGATCTTTCCTGCAGTCGTGAAATGGCGGAACGGGTCTTTGAGGCCTCTCCCAGCGGCATTGTTGTGGTGCGGCAGTCCGATAACCGGATACTGCTGGCCAATGGGCGGTTTGAGCAGCTCTCCGGCTATCCGATGGAGCGTTTGAAAGGTAGCATCACTCAAGAGCTTGGACTCTGGGAGCACACGGAAGAACAGTTTGCCCTGCTCAGGCGCCTGCGTACCGAGGACACGGTACACGGTTTTGAAGCCACTTTCCGCCGTGCCGACGGCACCCGGTTTCCCGGTATGGTCACGGCGCGGCAGCTCAGCTTGAACGGCGCCCCCTGCACCATCGCCTTTGTTGAGGACGCCAGCCGTCAGCAGGAGATTGCCCGCCAGGTTGAAGAACTGACCCGTTTTGACAGCATCACCGGTCTGCCCAACTACCGGCTGCTGGAAGAACGGCTACAGCAGTTACTGGCTATTGCCGGTCGTGAAGAGCAGGGGATGGCGGTGCTGTTTCTGGCCCTGGGGCGCTGCCCTGCCGCTTTGAATACAACCCGGCATGACGGCTGTGACGAGCTGTTGCGCTGTGTAGCGGTCAGGTTGCGAAACGCCCTGCGGGAGACCGATACCCTGGCCGTACTGCAGAAAGGGGAATTCGGCATACTGCTGCCGAAGGCGGACAGTGAGCGGGAACTGCTGCCAGTGGTACAGAAGCTGCTGGACTGTGTTATGGATCCCCTAGTCCTTGCTGAATCTGAGTTTCAACTGCATGCCCATGTCGGCATCGCCATCTTCCCCGGCGACGGTCGCACATCTGAAGTGCTGCAACACAACGCCCGCCTGGCGCTGCAGTATGCCCAGGGGCATGAAGGGGAAAGCTACTTTCATTTTTATGCAGAAGAGTTGAACCGGGCTGCCGGTGAGCAGATGCAGATTGAGGCCAGCATCCTGCGGGGCATCAAGGCCGGTGAATTTTTCGTCTGCTATCAGCCGATCTTTGACCGGACCGGCAGGACCCTGGTGGCGATGGAGACGCTGGCACGCTGGCAGCACAGTACCCTGGGGCTGCTGGGGCCGGATAAATTCATCCCCATTGCCGAGGCCAATGGCACCATTGTCCCCCTGGGTGACCGGATCCTGGAGCTGGCCCTGCAGAACTGCAGATACTGGCGGGAAAACGGCCATCCGCGACTGACCGTCTCGGTGAATGTGTCGGTGCGCCAGCTGAAAGATCGCCAGTTTGCAGACCGGGTGGCCCAGCAGCTGCAGCTGAACAACCTGCCGCCTGCCGCACTCTGTTGCGAACTGACCGAATCACTGCTGATGGAACATGCCAACGACACCACCGAGCAGATTTACCGCCTGAAGGAGCTGGGGGTGCTGCTCTCGATCGACGACTTTGGTACCGGCTACTCATCACTGACCTACCTGAAACACCTGCCGGTGGATTCCCTCAAGATAGACCGTTCCTTTATCAAAGACCTGGACAGCAACCCTGATGACCGGGCCATTGTGACCGCCATCGTAGCCATGGCCCGTTCGCTGCATCTTAAAGTGGTGGCTGAAGGGATCGAAACCGAGGCCCAGCACACAATATTGCAGGAGCTGGGGTGCGATTATCTGCAGGGCTTCCACTTTGGCAGGCCGATGAACCGCACCGAATTTGAAACCTATCTGTTGAGCGATTTCCTGCACCAGCCGTTGGAACAGCCTGCTGAGCAGCAGGGTGACATGCACCTGAGTCCGCCCTTGAGGGTAACACCGGAAAAAGAACGTTCACTGCAGCAGGTGAGCGATGTGACCCTGAAGATCGATCCGCTCAGGCCCGCTGATCGATTGAATACCGCCCTGGATCGTTTCCAGCTCGACAAGACGATGCAGGTGCTGCCGGTGGTTGACCAGCAGCGGGTGGTGGGGGTGCTGAACCGTTCCGAGTTTATTGAGGAGCAGGTGGTGGGGCGGATCGGCTATGCCTTTCATATCAATCACTCAAAGAAGGTACGTGACCTGATGCAGCCGGTACCGCTGGTGATCGATGCCGAGGCCAGCATTGAAGAGGCTGCCGGAATCCTGCACGGCAGCTTTGGCTCCATCCGGCTGGAGAATATCTGTGTGGCGCGGCGGGGTATCTATCAGGGGGTGCTGGATGTGCGCACCCTGGTGGAGGCCATTACCGCCCTGAACCTGAAACTGGCGCGGGGTGCCAACCCGTTGACCGGTCTGCCGGGCAACGAAAGCATCCAGCGGGAGATCAACCGGCGGCTGGAATCAGGGACGCCGTTTGATATCGCCTATATCGATATCGATCACTTCAAGCCGTACAACGATTTTTACGGATTTGAGCGGGGCGACATGGTGATTCAGGTGGTGGGAGAAATCCTGCGGCAGCAGGCAGACTGCTGCAGCAGTACCGGTGGCAGCCAGAGCAGCTTTTGCGGCCATATCGGCGGTGACGACTTTATCATTATTACCAGCGCCGGGCAGGCAGTCGTCCTGAGCCGTGAGCTGATCAGCCAGTTTGAGACCCGTTTGCCGGTGCTGCACGGCAGCGATTTTACCAAGGGCTGCTACACCTCGTTCAACCGTCAGGGTGAGCTGGAGACCTTCAGCCTGCTCTCCCTGTCGGTGGCGGTGATCAACACGGCCGGACTCAGGATGCATTCCTACGCCCAGCTGGCCTCGCTGGCCAGTGAAGTCAAGAAGACCGCCAAGAGTGTCAAGGGTTCGTCTGTGGTGCTTAAAGATAGTGATGAGCCGCCGCAGGTGCAGTTCGAAGCAATTCGCCATAACCAGAAATATACCAAACAGACGCAAGGAGCTTTGCAATGAAACCAGGTACCCTGTTGTACAGTTACCGGATTGAAGGACCGGCCCCCTACGGCAACGGCACATTGCTGATGGCGGCACATACGCTGCTGGAAAAACGTTTTCTGCTGAAGTCGCTGACCCCCCAGCTGCCGGTTTCCTCGTCAGCCTACCGTGATCGCTTTTACAACGAGGCCAAGCTGCTGGCTGGTCTGGTACACCCCAACATCCTGCAGGCCACTGATTTTTTTGAGCATGACGGTGAGTTCTGGCTGGTGATGGAGTACTATGACGGTGCAGCCCTGGACCAGATGATTGAGCGAAACGGACCGTTTCCTCAGCATATTGTGCTGCACTACGCCATCCGCCTGCTGAACGGTGTTCGTTTTGCCCATGAAAAAGGGATTGTACACCGTGGCTTGAATCCCTCCATCATCCTGGTGGACCGTAAAGGTGGCCTGAAGATCGCTGATTTTGGAGTGGCATTGTTCAAGGCCGGCGATGACCTGAAAGAGGTGGGGCAAGGTGGCGATGCCGCCTTCATGAGCCCGGAGCAGATCCTGAACCCGTTTAGCGTCACCCATCAGTGCGACCTGTATGCGGTGGGGATGATCCTGTACGCCATGCTGGCCGGCAAGCTGCCGTTTGACGGCGGCAACAGCATCGATACCCTGATCAGCCAGTTCGATGCTGAAATGCCGCCGATCCGGCAGTTGGCCCCCGCTACCCACGAGGTGCTGGCAGCGATAGTACACAAGGCGCTGGAAAAAGATCCGGCCAGCCGTTACCAGGACAGCAGCCAGATGCTGCAGGCGTTGGAGGCCCACCGGGTTTCACTGTTGCCGCAGCAGGAGGAGACCCTGGTGGGATGGGTCAAACGTCGTCGTGGTACGGTGATGGCCTCCCTGGCCGGAGCGCTGCTGCTGGCGTCCGGTGGTGGTTACTATTACCACTGGATCAATTCCTATGATGTGATCCTGAAATTGCAGGGGTCCAATACCATCGGCGCCGAGCTCGCACCGGCTTTGGCAGAAGAATTTCTCAAGAAAAACGGGGCTGTGCGCACCAGGCGCCTGCCAGGTAAAAACCACGAAGAGATGCTGGTGGAGGGGATCATCGAGGGGCGTCGCAACAAGGCGGTGGATATCAAGGCCCATGGCTCGACCACCGCTTTTGAGGGGCTGCAGTCCGGTGCCTGCGATATCGGCATGTCATCCCGCCGGGTCAAGGATGAAGAGGTCAAGACCCTTGCCCCGCTCGGCAACCTGACATCCCGATCCAGCGAGCATATCGTAGCCCTGGATGGACTGGCGGTAATTATCAACAACGCCAATCCGATCTCCATTCTGACCTTGGAGCAGACCCAGGCGCTCTTTACCGGCAAGCTTCCGGAATGGGGACCGCTTAACCCGGCGGCCAAGGGCCAGCAGGTTGCGGTCTTTGCCCGTGACGATAAGTCCGGCACCTACGACACCTTCAAGAGTCTGGTGCTGCAGAAGGAGAAACTGGTCAAGGAAGCCAAGCGGTACGAGGACAGCGTACAGCTTTCACGGGATGTCTCAGCCGCCGCCAATGGTATCGGTTTCATCGGCCTGCCGTACATCAAGTCCTCCAAGGCAGTGGCCATCAGTGGCGGCGGCCAGCCGATCCTGCCCACCCCCTTTACCGTGACCACCGAGGACTACAGCCTGGCACGCCGCCTCTACCTCTATACCCCCGGGCAGCCTGCCAACCCCAAGACACGGGATTTTGTCGAGTTCGCCCTTTCACCCGAAGGCCAGGCGATTGTGGAGAAGGTCGGGTTTGTGCCGTTGACGGTACGGGCCGGCAGATATGACATCCCTGTCAATGCACCGGACAACTACCGGCGATTGGCAGAAAAGGCCGACCGTCTTTCGCTGAACTTTAAATTTACCGTAGACGGCCAGCTTGATAACAAGGCTTACCGCGATCTTGACCGTCTGGTGCGGGTGTTGTCTTCAAAGGAGCTGCAAGGGCGCGAACTGCTGTTGTTCGGTTTTACTGACAGCTCGGCAGATGAGGCAACCAGTATGGCCCTCTCCAACCAGCGGGTGGGACAGGTGGCCCAGGAGCTCCGCTCCCGCGGTGTGGTGGTAGCTGTTGCTGAAGGGTTTGGTTCTGCTCTGCCGGTCACAGACAAGGGAACCAAAGAAGGTAAACAGCGTAACAATCGTGTTGAGGTCTGGCTGGCACGACGGTAAGGGACTTGGAATGTGCTGATGTACCAGGTTTTACGCTCAGATTTAGGCTGGATTTGTCGTCCCTGATTGAGCAAAACCGCAGGCGTGAGCCAAGGCTACACTGAGGATTTTGTGATTGAAGGGGCGGCAAAGATGGCCTAAAAAGATGAGATGTAAAATGGTATAGTAGCACGCTCCGAGTCCCTGAGATGCAGCTGAAAGGAATCGGCAATGCCCTACACTACGATTCAAATGGAAGGTCGCAAACGGATTGCCCTGGTGGCCCATGACCACAAGAAGCGGGATCTGATCGAATGGGCACGGTATAACCGGGCCGTGCTGGTGGAGCATGACCTGTACGCCACCGGCACCACCGGAACGCTGCTGGCTGAATCCCTTGATCTGCAGGTAACACGGCTGCAAAGCGGCCCGCTGGGTGGTGATCAGCAGATCGGGGCCATGATCTGTCAGGGAGAGATTGACTTTGTGATCTTCTTCTGGGATCCGCTGGAGCCGCAGCCCCATGATCCCGATGTGAAGGCGTTGCTGCGGATCGCCGTGGTCTGGAACATACCGGTGGCCTGCAACCGTGCCACCGCCGACTTCATGATCTCTTCATCGCTGATGCATGATCCTTACGACCGTTTGATGCAGGACTATGAGGAATACAAGCGAAGGTTGAAGAATGCGGCCTGAAACGCACCTTGAAACAGTGGTCGTCCATTCCTGGGAGCAGCTGCAGAACGCGCTGTTTGAAGACTCGTGGAATCCGGAACTTGGCCGCTACCGCTCCCGTTTTGCCTTCAGGGGACTTTCCGATGTAACCTACCGCCTGGAGACAACCCTGATGCGGCTTGGCGGCCCCTATGCCGAGCTTGAGCGGCACCTGCTGCGGAATTTCAAAAAGTACGCCCACGGTCGGGTAGTTGAGCAAGACTCGCTCTGGCACTGGCTGTCAGTGGCCCAGCATTACGGTCTGCCCACCCGTCTGCTGGACTGGACTTATTCTCCCTTCATCGCCATGCACTTTGCAACGGCCAACATCGAAAAAAGCCATATTGACGGCGTGATCTGGGCAGTCAACTACGTCAAGACCCATCAGTTGCTGCCCCATATATTGCGTGAAAAGCTGGAGCGGGAAGGGGCCAATGTGCTGACGGTTGAGATGCTGTCGGAGGAGATCAACTCATTGCCTGAACTGTCGGAGTTGACTCAGGAGCCGGTGGCGATCTTCTTTGAACCGCCTTCAATTGACGACCGGATTGTCAACCAGTTTGCCTTCTGCTCGGTTGTGACAGCCCCTGATCTGGCACTGGATGAGTGGCTGGAGCGCTACCCGGAGGCGGGCCGCAAGATTATTATACCGGCAGCGCTGAAATGGGAGATCAGGGACAAACTGGATCAGGCCAATATTACCGAACGGGTGCTGTTTCCCGGTCTGGATGGTTTAAGCCGCTGGCTGAAGCGGCATTACAGCCCCCGCGTCTCAGTCAAACAGAATTGAGGAAAGGTATGCGCCGTAGTAAGCCCGGTTATGCTGCTTGTACTGCTCTGCCAGCTCCCTGAATTTGGCTATCCGGCTATCCAGCAGCCGGTAAGGGAACAGTATGATCAGTATCTTCGATGCCATGTCATTCCATCGTCCTTGTCGGCACTTCTTTTGCCATCAGAAAGACACCGCTCATCTTGAACAGCATGCCGTTGATCTGATTGACCCCCCGTATCTGTACCTGAAGACTGCGCTCTCTGGTAAGGTGTTTCAGGCAGCGCAGAATCAGCGCTATCCCCATTGAATTAACCCGGCCGACATCGCTGAAATCGAGTATCAATGACGGTCCGCTGACCCGTTTCTGCAGCTCGCCAAAAAGCGGTTCTGCCTGGTTGTCAATGGCGCCGGACAGGAAAAGGACCTCCTGTTGAGCTTCTTGTGCAAGGCGGTAGGTAAAGGACGTATCCATTGTCTACCCCCGAACCGGCTGTAACAGCAGACTGCCGCCCACCACGGTCTCTCTGCCGGGGTAGATGCGCACATAGAGGTGATCAAACAGCCGCCACATAAAGAACAGTCCCCTGCCGGTACGGTCAGGATCAGGCTCGGTCTCCTGTGTGTTGATGGCCAGATAGGAGAAGACCTTGCTCTGGCTGAGGCTGCCCCAGGAATCCCGCACCTCAAGGAACAGATGGGTGCCGTCGTAGCGATAGCGGACCGTGATCTGCTCATCCGGCAGCAGGCTGCGCGGTTCCCGCTGCGGGTACAGCGCAGAGCCGTCTGCAGCGCGTGGCGCGGCATAGAGGGCGTTTTCCAGCATTTCATCAACCATCAGGGCCGCCTTCTGGGCCAACAGCGTATGTGCCGGATCTTTTTCTCCGATCAGGGCAACAATCTCCTCGATCAGCGCCGGCTTGTCGGCAGAGCAGCACACCTGACGCACCACCGTATCAGTGCTGTCGGGAAACAGTCCGTCAAGGCCCGGAGTAACATCGATGCTGGGGCCGATAAAAATCATGGTTGCCGCTTCGTTCAGAGTCGTACTCATCATGTTTGTGCTCCTTCATATCTGAAACCGCAGTTACTCATCTGGAGGCGTAAACTTCTTCCAGGTTTATGCACGGGATGCGATCAGCAGCGTCACATCGTCTTCAAATCCATGGTTTCCGGTAAAACGCCGGGCTTCATCCAAGAGCAGATCTTTGAGCTGCTCTGAACCGAGCAGACTGCCTTCCTGCAGTACCTGGCAGAACCTGAAGGTGCCGAACGCCTCTGCCATCCGGTTTTCTGCCTCAATGATGCCGTCACTGAACAGCAGGATCTTGTCACCCGGGGCAAACGGCACCGTGCTCTCGGGATACTCTGCGCTGTTGTCAAAACCCAGCGGAAACCCCGGATCAAGTGCCACCTCCCGCCAGCTGGCGTCTGTTGCTGCATAGTGCCAGGGATAGGGGTGGCCGGCTGAGGCCAGGGTGATCCGGTGCTGATCAGGCTCCACCAGTCCGATCAGCGCGGTCATCATCAACTGCTGGGCTCCGGTGGCCAGTATGGCACGGTTGATGCCCTGCAGCAGCTCGCCCGGACGGTTGACCCCCTTATCCAGCAATATTTGCAAACCTGCCTTGGCGGCAGTGGTTACCAGCCCGGCCTGCACACCGTGGCCGGTAACATCGGCCACCATCAGCCCCAGCAGTGAGGCGTCCGGCTGAAACAGGTCGTAAAAATCACCGCTGATCTCGGTTGAGGTTACCAGTCCGGCTGCAATGTCGATCTGGCCATACCGTACCGGCGTCACCGGCAGCAGTTCGGCCTGGATCTGCTGGGCCATTTCGATTTCCCGGCGGATTCTTCGTGAAAGTTGTTCAAGGGTCTCCAGCAGCCCGGCCTGAACCCGGGAAATGGTCATCATCAGATCAGCAACGCTGACTATGCCGGAACAACAGCCATCCTCCATAATCCCGAAACAGTCGGATTCCAGCTTGGGGTCCCGTTGCAGCAGCTCTTCCAGCCCCTGATTGACATTCAGATCGGAAGGCATGATCAGAGGGTACGGATCAAGCAGCATCCTGATCGGCTTGCGGTAATACAGATCGCGGGCAAAGGGTTTAGACAGGTGCTGTAAAAACAGATCCCGACGACTGGTCAGTCCTTCCAGCCGGCCATCGCTTACAACCGGCAGGGCAAGCAATGTCTCATGCTGTTGGAAGCATTCAATTACCTCATGAACGGTCATACTGCCCGGTATGGCACGGGTTGTCTGGGCAATCTGTCGTAACAGTGGAATGTCGTGACGCATTTTACTCTCCGGACCCGGCTGCATGTATGGCAAACGGTCGTCACTCCAGTGACAAAAATGCAGCTTAGTACAAGAAAATGGCAGGCGGGTGACGGCAAAGAAAACAGTTGGTCACAATAAAATCGGAGCAATTGACATTGTGTTGATGGCTGGTATTGTTATGGCAACGAATCCTTATATAAAAGCTGATTCGGGAGGTGTTCTTTATGGCTCCAGCACCCGTACACACACAGATGAACTGCCTGCCAGACGTCAAGATCTGCCTGGTGCTCACCGGCCATCTGCCGGTGCTTTCAGTGAGTGATACGATTGAAGCCCTGCTTGGCTTTGCTGCAGAAGATTTTATCTCCCGCACGGTATCCCTGAAAGAGCTGATTCACCCCCACGATTACGATATCGCAGAAATTCTCTTTTCCCCCCACCTCCAGGTCGGTACCGGCAGTTTCAATATCCGGCTCCGGCAGGCCAATGGCCGTATCCGCTGTATCAGATGCAGCTCTGAAAAACGGTCCGGCATACACGGAAATGAACCGGTAGTTGAACTGTTGCTGCAGGATGCCAAGAGCCTGCCAAGGACCCTGGAAGAGGCAACAACTATGCCTCATTTTAAGGCAATGATGGAGAGCACCGATGATTTTATCTACTTCAAGGATCGCAACCATGTCTTTACCGGAGCCAGCCAGACACTGGTCTCCATCTGCAGTCCGGCCGAGCACTGGACCGACCTGATCGGCCAGACCGACTATGACCTGTTTCCCGAAGCGTATGCCGACATCTACTACCGTCTGGAAAAAGAGGTGTTTGCAGGGGTGCCGGTTGCGCAGGAAATCCAGGAAATTCTGACCACCACCGGTAACAGAGGCTGGGTCGATAACCGCAAATACCCGATTCATGATGAAAACGGTGCCATCATCGGCCTCTACGGCATTGCCCGTGATATTACGGAGCGCATGCTGGCAGAGCAGGTGCTGCTTGAAGGCGAAGACCGTTTCAGGGCGCTGAGCAACGCCTCGTTCGGGGGGATAATAATCCACGACAAGGGGCTGATTCTTGAGTGCAATCAGGGCCTGTCGGATATAACCGGGTTCAGCTATCAGGAGTTGGTCGGCACAGACGGCCTCAGACTGATTGCACCCGAATCCCTTGCTACGGTCCTGCATAATATCGGGCGTGGCTATGAGGAGCCGTATGAAGTAACCGGGATTCGCAAGGACGGGACAAGGTATCCCCTGGCAATCAAGGGCAAAATCAGCACCTACAAAGGTTCCCCTGTCCGGGTGATTGAGTTTCGTGACATCACCGTCCAAAAAAAGGCAGAGCAGGATTACCAGAAGCTGTTCAATAAGATGCTGGATGGCCTTGCCTTGCATGAGATCATCTGCGACGCAGCAGGCACGCCGGTTGACTACCGTTTCCTGTCTGTAAACCCCGCCTTTGAACAGTTGACCGGACTTACGGCAGCTGAGGTGACCGGCCGGACAGCTCTGGAAATCATCCCGAACCTTGAACCGGAGTGGATTGAAACCTACGGCAAGGTGGCACTAACCGGCGAATCTGCTTGCTTTGAAAACCATTCTGCACCACTGAACAGGCACTTTCATGTTGCTGCGTACCAGACTGCACCTGGTCAGTTTGCCACCATTTTTACCGATATAAGCGACAGAAAATTTACTGAAGAGACCCTGTCCTTTCTTGCCCGACAGGCGTCGATCCTGTCCAGCAGATCCTTTTTTGACGACCTGGCCCTGTTTCTGGCAAACCATCTGAAGATGGAATTTGTCTGCATTGACCGGCTGGAAGGCGACGGACTGAACGCCACCACCCTCTCGGTCTGGCATGACGGCATATTTGAAGACAACGTTACCTATGCACTGAAGGATACCCCCTGTGGTCAGGTGGTGGGAAAGCAGGTCTGCTGTTATCCGGCCAGTGTCATCCGGCTGTTTCCCCATGATCAGGTGCTGCAGGAACTGAAGGCGGAATGCTATGTCGGCGTTACCCTCTGGGGGCAGGAAGGAGAGCCGATCGGCCTGATTGCCGTTATCGGACGTACCCCCCTGGCACACCGGGAACGGGCAGAGCAGACCCTGCAGCTGGTGGCAGTGCGTGCTGCAGCTGAACTTGAACGTCTTGCATGGGAAACGGCCCTGCACCGCAGCAAGACCATGCTTGCTCGCACAGAGCAGATTGCCCATGTGGGGGGCTGGGAATGGGATGTAGCGAGCGACAGGACCATCTGGTCAGAGGAACTTTTCCGTATCTTCAAGCTCAACCCGGCTGATGGCGCTCCTTCCTTTGCAGATCATCCAGATTATTATGATCCTGATGACATGCAGCGGCTCAGGGAAGTCGTTGAGGCAGCGGTAACCTGCGGTACACCCTATGAGCTGGAGTTGTGTGCCATTCGCAGTGACGGTGTACGTCGTATCTGCCGTGCCCGTGGCTATGCCGAGTTTGGGCCAGAAAATAAAGTTACCCGCCTGTTTGGTTCGTTACAGGATATAACCGAACAAAAGCTGGCAGAAGAACAGCTGCTGGAGGCAAATCGGCAGCTTGAAGCAGCCATGCTCCGCGCCAATGGACTGGCTGCCCAGGCCGAAGCGGCCAATCGTGCCAAGAGCGAGTTTCTGGCCAACATGAGCCATGAGATCCGCACCCCGATGAACGGCGTGCTCGGCATGACCGAGCTGCTGCTCGACAGCGAGCTCAGCCACGACCAGCGCCACTTCGCCGAGGCTGTGGAGCACTCCGGGCGCCACCTGCTCGGCATCATCAACGACATCCTCGACTTCTCGAAGATCGAATCCGGCCACCTCGAGCTCGAGGCGGTGGAGTTCGAGCTCGGCGACCTGCTCGAAGGCACGCTCTCGATGTTCGCGCAGCCGGCCGAGAAGAAAGGGCTGGAGCTGATCGCCGACCTGCCGGCGGACGTCCGCCGCAGCGTGTGCGGCGACCCCTTCCGGCTACGGCAGGTGGTCGGCAACCTGATCAACAACGCGATCAAGTTCACCGAGCACGGCGAGGTGGTGGTGCGCGCACGCGTGCTCGAGGACGGCGCCGACGACTGCCGC
>DIUB01000160.1:13650-13823 GCA_002422265.1 Geobacter sp. UBA6169 | reverse complement strand
CGGTGCAGAAGGAATCGCCGGTATGCACCCCTACCGCATCCACGTTCTCGATAAAACAGACCGTGATCTTCTGGTTTTTGGCATCCCGCACCACTTCCAGCTCCAGTTCTTCCCAGCCCAGGATCGACTCTTCCACCAGCACCTGCCTGATCGGGCTGACCGACAGGCCACGG
>DIUB01000160.1:0-13576 GCA_002422265.1 Geobacter sp. UBA6169 | reverse complement strand
GCAATGTCGCTGCGGGCCATCTCAATGCCCAGCGTATTCATGGTCTGCTTGAAGGTCTCACGGTCCTCACCGCGCTTGATGGCATCAAGATTGACGCCAATCACCTTGACCCCATACTTCTCCAGCACACCGGCCTCGGCCAGGGCGCTTGACAGGTTCAGGCCGGTCTGTCCGCCCAGATTGGGCAGCAGCGCGTCGGGTCGCTCCTTTTCAATGATCCTGGTCAGGGTTGGCACATTCAACGGCTCGATGTAGGTCACATCGGCCNNCGATCTGATAGCCCAGCTTGCGCAGTGCCTTGCAGGCCTGGGTGCCGGAGTAGTCAAACTCACAGGCCTGGCCAATGATGATCGGGCCGGAGCCGATGATCAGTACTTTGTGGATGTCGTTTCTCTTGGGCATATCGGGCAACACTCCTTTGTGTTGGAATTAACGAAAGATAAAATAGACTGCACCGGCCAGACAACAGCCGGCCCAGAGGTAATCAAGCTTGAGCGGTACTCCCATGTACAACACGGCAAAGGGGATGAACACGGCCAGGGTAATCACCTCCTGGGTGATCTTGAGCTGGGCCAAGGTAAAAGTACTGTTGTAGCCGATCCGGTTGGCTGGCACCATTACCAGGTATTCAAAAAAGGCGATCCCCCAGGAGACAAAGACCGCCACCAGCCAGTGCCGATTGCTCAGATTCTTCAGGTGGGCGTACCAGGCAAAGGTCATGAAGATGTTGGAGATGACCAGCAGCGCCACCGTCCTCATACCGAACCCCTCTCCTCATCCAGTTCCTGTACCCAGCCATTATCCAGACCGGCCTGTTCCAGCGCATCAGTTGCTGCATCATACTCCTGGTGGGTCAGGCTGCGGTTGATACCGTTCATGCTCGCTGCCCGATGGGCAGGAAAATACTGGCTCATCAGGGCAATATGCGTTTCCAGCCCAAGCTGCTCCGCAATCCAGGGCAGGGTTTCGGCAGATCCGGCCCTGCCCTGCGGCAGCACCAGATGCCGGATGATCAACCCCTGGGTGGCAATACCGTGGTCATCGGTCTGCAGGTGCCCCACCTGGCGCAGCATCTCCTGCACCGCCAGCCGGTTGATCTGCGAGTAGCCCGGCGCCCCGGACAGTTCTTTAGCCTGCTGGTCATCACGGTACTTCATGTCCGGCAGGTAGATACTGACCACACCATCCAGCAGTTGCAAAGCGTCCACCGTCTCGTAGCCGCTGGAGTTCCAGACCACCGGCAGGTTGAAACCCTGCGGTATGGCCAGCCAGAGGGCCGCCAGGAACTGAGGCAACCAGTGGCCGGGGGTTACCAGATTCAGGTTGTGGGCGCCCCGCTTCTGCAGCTGCAGCATACGGCGGGCCAGTTCCCAAGTACTTATCGTCTCTCCGCTGTTCTGCTGGCTGATCGGAAAGTTCTGACAGAACACACAGTTCAGGGTGCAGCCGGAAAAGAAAATCGTGCCGGAACCCTTGCTCCCGCTGATGGGCGGCTCCTCGCCCCGATGCAGGTTGGCCGAGGCAATGCGGGGCTTAAGGCCGCTACGACACCTACCCTGCTCCCCCTTGATCCGGTTAACCCCGCAATTGTGGGGACAGAGGTCGCAGCTAGCCAACCGTTGATATGCCGCTCGAACCCGCTGCAGCAGTTCACCTGATTGATAAAGAGCGTGATACTTCATACTGAAACCTTAAAACCTTTATGGCCCGCTGATCAAATCTGGCTTGAGCTGATTTACGCAGATCAGAATCAACAAAAACGGTTCAAAAATCCGCGAAGATCAGCTTAATCCGCGTCATCCGCGTGCTATTGTCCTTTATGTTTTTCCATCATTTCCACAAAACGCCCGAACAGATACTGCGAATCATGGGGCCCGGGCGAGGCCTCGGGGTGGTGCTGCACCGAGAAGATCGGCAGATCACAGTGGCGGATACCCTCCACGGTCTGATCATTCAGGTTTTCATGGCCCAGGCAGGCGGTATTCCCCAGCGAATCCAAGTCAACCGCAAAGCCATGGTTCTGTGAGGTGATTTCAACCTTGCGGGTGGCCATGTCCATCACCGGCAGGTTGGAACCATGGTTGCCAAAGGGCAGCTTGACCGTCTTGCCACCCAGCGCCAGCCCCAGCAGCTGATGTCCCAGGCAGATGCCGAAAATCGGCTTCTTGCCCACAAACTGCCTGATGATCTCGATCGATTCAGTCAGCGGCTCCGGGTCGCCAGGGCCATTTGAAAGGAAGATACCATCCGGGTTCATGGCCAGCGCTTCTTTGGCCGGGAAGGTAGCCGGCACCACGGTCACATCGCAACCGGCATCAACCAGGCAGCGCAGGATGTTGTACTTGATACCAAAATCGTAGGCCACCACCTTGTACTTAAGGCTGGCCGGATCAACCAGTGGATACCCCGCACCAAGTTTCCAGGCCCCTTCAGTCCAGTGGTAGGGCTTTTCGCAGGAGACACCTGAGGCAAGATCAAGCCCGGCCATACTGGGCACAGCCTTGGCCTTGGCCACCAGCGAGGCATGATCAAAATCCACGGTTGAGATCACACCATTCTGGGCACCATGGTCCCGCAGGTGCCGGGTCAATGCCCGGGTATCGATGCCGTGGATACCCACCACGTTGTTTTCCTTCAAGTAGGCGTCCAGGGACATAGTGCTACGGAAGTTGGAGGGAAAATCCAGGTACTCCCGCACAATGAAGCCGGACAGGAACAGGCCGCGGCTCTCGATATCCTCAGGGTTGATGCCGGTGTTGCCGATCTGGGTGTAGGTCATGGTAACCATCTGGCCCTTGTAGGAGGGATCGGTCAGCACCTCCNNTGGCGGTGTTGAAGACCACCTCTCCGGTCACTTCACCGCCGGCCCCGAATGATCTGCCTTCAAAGATGCGCCCGTCTGCCAGCGCTAGTATTGCTTTCGTACTCATTGCTGCTCCTCACTGAAATTCTATCTGCCGTTGAAAACAACTTTACCGGCCACTACCGTTGCTGCTGCAGCGCCGATCATGGAATTTCCCAGCCAAGGGGAATTCTTTGACTTGCTGGCCAACTGCTCGGCTACAACGGTCCAGGTCTTGTCCGGATCTATCACGGTGATATCAGCCACACAACCCACCTTCAGGCTGCCGCGATCAACACCAAGTATCTTTGAAGGGTTAAAGCTCATTTTTTCAACCAGCTGCTGAAGGGTGAGCACCCCTTCCCGCACCAAACCAAGCGACAACGGCAATGAAGTTTCCAGACCAATGATGCCGTTCATGGCTTCGTTGAACTCCAGGTCCTTCTCGTCCAGGTGGTGCGGTGCATGGTCGGTGGCGATGCAATCAATGGTGCCATCCTGCAGGCCGGCCTTGATCGCTGCCACGTCAGCCGCCTCCCGCAGCGGCGGGTTCATCTTGGCATTGGTGTTATAGCCCCGCACCGCGTCGTCGGTCAGGGTGAAGTAGTGCGGAGCGGTCTCGCAGGTCACTTTCACACCGCGTGCCTTGGCCTCGCGAATGATCCGTACTGCCCCTGCGGTGGAGACATGGGCGATATGCACCGGAGCGCCCGCATACTCGGCCAGCATGATCTCACGGGCCGTGGCAATATCCTCAGCCACCCGGGGGATCCCCTTCAGGCCCAGCTCGGTGGAGGTAAAGCCTTCATTCATCACCCCTTCCCCCACCAGCTCCAGTTCCTCGGCGTGGGAGATCACCAGGATGCCGATACCGTTGGCATACTCCAGAGCCCGCCGCATCAGCTCGCTGTTCTTGACCGGCTTGCCGTCGTCGGAGACCGCCACGCAGCCGGCCTCCTTCAGCTCACCCATCTCGGCCAAGCGGTCGCCGCTCATGCCCTGGGTGATGGTGCCAACCGGCAAGACATTGCAGAAACCTTCTGTTTTAGCCTTGTTGATGATGTAGCTGGCCACGGCCTTGTTGTCGATGGCCGGCTTGGTGTTAGGCATGCAGGCCAGTGAGGTAAAGCCGCCAGCCACCGCCGCCCTGGTGCCGGAGACGATGTCTTCCTTGTACTCCAGACCGGGATCACGCAGATGGACGTGCATATCGATCAGGCCCGGCACCACGTATTTTCCGTTGGCGTCAATGATCTCGGCCCCAGCCGGCGCTGTCAGCCCTTTGCCAAGCTCTTTCACCGTTCCGTTTTCCACCACGACATCCAGGGCATCGTCAATACCCTGTGAAGGATCAATCACCCTGCCGCCTTTGATCAGAAGATTCATATGGTCACCTCAAATAAGTAATATTTATAAAAGCCATGATAATGGACTGCGGATAACGCGGATTGAGCGAATTAAAGCTGATTTAAAATAATCGGTTAATACATTAGTTCAGGTTTTAATCCGCGTAGATCAGCCAAATCTGCGTCATCCGCGTGCTATTTATTTTTATTCAGCCAGTTCGCCGCCGCAGACGTGATACAGCATCGCCATCCGCACCGCCACGCCGTTCTCCACCTGCTGCAGGATATGAGACTGATCGCCGTCCACCACATAGGAAGACATCTCCACCCCGCGATTGATCGGGCCAGGGTGCATCACCATGGCGTCAGGCTTGGCCCATTTCAGATTTTCAGGATTCAGGCCGAAGTAGCGCGAATACTCGCGGGCGTTGGGCATCAGTGTCTTGCCCTGTCGTTCCTGCTGAATCCGCAGCATCATCACCACATCGGCATCCTGTATTGCCTCCTTCATGGTGGCGCAGACCGTCACGTTGCCCAAGCGCTCGACGCCGGGTGGCATCATAGTGGGGGGGCCGGCCAGAAACACCGCAGAGCCCATCTTGGTCAAGCCCTGAATGTTGGAACGGGCGACCCGACTGTGAGTGATATCACCAACAATTGCCACCTTGAGGCCATCCAGTCGGCCGAATTTGTCCTTCATGGTCAGCATATCCAAAAGGCCTTGCGATGGATGCTCGTGAGCGCCGTCACCCGCATTGATAATCGAGCAGCCCACTTTTTTTGACAGAAAATAGTGCGAGCCAGAAACAGCATGGCGCATGACAATGATGTCCGGTTTCATGGCCAACAGGTTCAGTGCGGTGTCAGCCAAGGTCTCCCCCTTGGTGGCCGAACTATTGGAAGGGGCGATATTGACCGTATCAGCCGAAAGCCGCTTGCCGGCTATCTCAAAGGAGGTACGGGTGCGAGTGGATGATTCGTAAAACAGGTTAATGATGGTTTTGCCCCGTAAGGTAGGCACCTTCTTGATGTCGCGGCTGTTCACTTCGCGCATGCTCTCAGCGGTGGAAATCAATAGTTCGATCTCCTCCTTGTTCAGGTCACGCAATGCAATAATATCCTTATGCTTGAACACTGCCATAGCCCCTCCCCCCTATTTTTCCAGCACCACTTCCTGTGGCTGCTGTTTGTCGTCAAAGAGTACCTCAACATTCTCCTTCAGGCTGGTCGGTACGTTACGCCCCACAAAATCTGCCCGGATTGGCAGCTCCCGGTGGCCCCGGTCAATCAGCACCGCCAGCTGAATCAGTTGCGGCCTGCCATAATCCATCAACGCATCCATGGCAGCCCGAATGGTACGGCCGGTGTACAGCACATCATCCACCAGCACCACCCGCTTACCCTCCAGGGAGAAGGATATATCGGTCTTACCCACTGATTTATGGGGGGACTGACTCTTAAAATCATCCCGATACAGGGTGATATCAACTGAACCCACCGGCACCCGCTCTCCCTCAATAACTTCCATGCAGCGTGAAATCTCACGACCAAGATAGGCACCGCCGGACTGGATGCCGATCAGTACCACATCCGAGAGTCCTTTGTTTTTCTCCAGGATCTCGTGGGAGATGCGGGTCAAGGCCCGCCTGATACCGCTGTTGTCAAGAATGATGGTCCTGGATCTGTCATCTGCCATGGCTTCCTCCTGAACGTAATAAAAAAGGGTCTCTTCGCGCATGCGCAAAAAGACCCTTTCCAGTATGTGTTTGATGTTGTTGCACCTTTGCTAACCTCTCTGGGTTACTTTAAAAGGCAGATATGAAAATTTTCGATAATCTAACACCCTCGCCAAAGAGGGTCAAGCAGTTTTGACGGACCGCATCTGAACTGGTCTGATAAACGATGCCTCGGTTGCCTGTTTGATCTCCTCGATCACTTCAGCAGGCACCGCAGAATCAAGGGAGAGGATTACCATGGCCTCCCCTTTTTTCTCACGGCGACCAAGGTTCATGGAACCGATATTGATCTCGTGGGTCCCCATTATGGTGCCGATCTTACCGATCATGCCGGGCCGGTCTGCATAATGCATCAGCAACATATGCTCTTCCGGGGTAAAGTCCATGGCATAGTCACGCAGCCCCACAATCCGAGGCGCACCCTCAAACAGCGTACCGGCTATGGTTCGACGCTTGCCGTCCCCTTCGGCGGTCAACGTAACCAGGTTAGAAAAGGCATCAGCCGAGGTGGTTTTGTTCTCTTGAACCACAATCCCCATCTGCTCCGCAATCAGGGTGGCATTAACCATATTCACATCCTGCTCCACCACCCGACCCAACAGTGCAGCCAGACCGCAGACCGTTAAAGGCGAGCAGTCATAATGGGCAATGTTGCCGGCATAGGANNACATTAACCAGGTTCAGGAACGGACGCATCTGATCCATCAGGGCCAGATCAAAGCGGGGGATATTAACGGCGTTCTCCAGTGGTTTTTCATCAAGGTAGTTGAGAATTTCCTTGGAAACATCAACGGCAACATTGATCTGGGCCTCATGGGTATTGGCCCCCAAATGTGGAGTTACGGTCACCCTGGGATGGGCGATCAGCGCCTTCAAGACATCGGTCGTGGGCGGCTCTTCACTCCAGACATCCACCCCGGCAATGGCTATCTTGCCCTTGTTCAGGGTCTCCAGCAGGGCAGCTTCATCAATGATACCGCCCCGGGCCACGTTCATGACAATCACACCGTCCTTCATCATGGCCAGCTCACGGGTATTGATCATCCCCTTGGTCTCATCGGTCAGAGGCGTATGAACCGTGATGATGTCACAATTCTGGTAGATCTCGTCATGGCTGACCAGCTTTACCCCCAGATCATGGGCCCGTTTGGCAGAAATATACGGGTCACAGGCCAGCACCTCGCACTCAAAAGCCTTTAACCTGGTGGCCACACGGCCGCCCACCTTACCCAGGCCGATCACACCGGCGATCTTACCTTTCAGCTCAACCCCGGTAAACGGTGCCCGTTTCCATTCGCCGCTCTTGAGCGAGGCGTTGGCAACGGTAACATTGCGGCAGGCAGCCAGCAACAGAGCCATAGTGTGCTCGGCAGCACTGTTGGTGTTGCCGAACGGTGCGTTCACCACAATCACCCCTTTGGAACTGGCATACTCCACATCCACGTTATCAATGCCCACCCCGGCCCGGGCCACCATCTTCAGTTTTGTTGCTGCATCCAGAAGCGGCTTGTCTACCGTAGTACCGCTACGGGTAATCAGCACCTCATACTGACCAATCAGATCAAGTAGTTCTTCCTTTTTCAGTCCCAAACGGACGTCCATCTTAATACGCGGGTCCTGCTTCAGCAGTGCTAGTCCCTGATCAGCAACCTCATCGGTAACAATAACTTTCATGATCATCTTCCCCATTGCAATGTATTCAAGATTTCGCATCCTAGACCTGAAGCTCAAAAAATGCAAGCGGACTGAAACTGTCTTGTGGTATACATTGGCCATGCAACCATTTAACATCGTATTGATAGAACCTGAAATTCCCCCTAATACCGGCAATGTGGCCCGACTTACCGCTGCAACCGGGGCCAGCCTGCATCTGGTGGGTAAACTGGGGTTTTCCATTGATGACCGCTACTTGAAACGGGCAGGCCTGGATTACTGGGACAAGGTGGAGTTACATCGTTGGGAGAACCTTGAACAGTTGCAGCAGCGGTACCCTGAAGGGCACTTCTGGTACCTGAGCACCAAGGTGGCGCGTAACTGTTACGAGCCAGGACTCTATCAGCCGGGGGACTTTCTCGTGTTCGGCAAAGAGACTGCCGGACTGCCGGCCGAGCTGCTGGCAGCAAATCCAGGCCGTTGCCTGACCATCCCGATGCCGGGCAAGGTACGTAGCCTGAACCTCTCCAATGCCGTAGCCGTGGTGCTGTATGAAGCACTCAGGCAGACCGGCCAGACCGGGGAAGCACGATGTCTATAAAGCAGCAAAGGCACCCAGAGGATGCCTTTGCAACAACACAACCAAAAGACCGTTTGTTACTTTTTGATCCGCTTGGCAATGATCAGCGGTGAAATCCGGGAATACACGTCAGCTGGAACGATTTTACGGGTCTTGAGATCTGTTTTTTTGCTATAAGGACGACCGGCAACGATCTTTGATGCGTAGGTGTCTCCTACACCGGGAATTGCCTTGAGTGTCGCTTCATCAGCAGTATTGATGTCAATTTTTGCTTCGGCCTTTGTTTTTGCAGTTGCCTTCACCGTATCCGCAGCCGGAACCGCAGCAGCAGGCTGCTTCACCTCAACGGCAAACGAAAAACTCGCTGCTGCCAACACGGCAACCATTGCTGTTACAACTGCACTCATACGCATTTTCATAATTTTCTCCCTTCGGATAATGTAAATACGGGTCGTTTTTTAAACCTGTTGCAAGCGTTTGTCCAGCCCGCAAATTAACGTTAGAAAAAAACCGGCAACGTCAGACACCTCACCGTGGTGGTGTGAATCTTTTCTACGATGTCTGCTTTGGTCATAGCACGCTCCTGAACTGTTCAATCCGTTTTTGTTCAATTAATCCGACTCTCTTCGAGGCAGGAAGAGCGGCCATCTGGTCCTGACTGATGTTCAGTTGTTCGCTGTTCATCACCGCAACAAGCAGTGCCCTGTGCCATTCCGGCGGTGTTGCAGTACCCGGCTTGTCCGCCGCAGACACTACCGGCAGCATCCCGGTAATGCCAGCCTTTTGTGCCTGTCCGGCAATTCTCAGTTTTGTACTGTCGCGCAGCTCTGTCCAGCGGTTCAGGTTGGTATGCAGGCGGCTGATCCAGGCCAGGGCCCTGCCCCAGCTGGCAGGCAGCGCCAGTCGTTCACACAGGGCAATGGCCGGTTGATAGCCTGCTTCATCATGACCGTGGTGTTTGGGGTAGTGTGCAGGATCTGTAGCAAGCTTGCCGATATCATGAAAAAAAGCGCAGAAGCGGGTCAATGGATCGTCTGACTGATCGGCAGCCCGTTGCAGCACCTGCAGAGAGTGGGTTAACAGATCACCTTCCGGGTGATGCTGTAGCGGCCCGGCCGGAATCTGCGGCATGCAAAACAGTTCCGCCAGCCAGTGTCTGCCGATATCCATGGAAACCAGCAGTTCAAAGAACCGGCACGGTTCACCGCCCCCCAAAGCCTTGATCATTTCCCGGCTGAACCGTTCCACCGGCAGCACAGCAAGCTGACCGGACCAGTCATGACTACGGATACTCTGCTCAGTTTCACTGCTTATCTGCCAGCCGTCAGACGCAAACCTGAAAGCACGGATAATACGCAGTGGATCATCCTGAAAAGCAGTACCAGAGCAGGTCTTAAGAATCCGTTGTTCAAGATCCTGCCGGGCATGAAACGGATCAATCAGCCTGCCATCCAGCCCCATGGCCATTGCATTGATGGTAAAGTCACGTTGCAGAAGATTGGTCTCAAGCCGATCAACAGAATCAAGCCGTGTCAGTTCAACATTCCCCGGATCAGCATCATGCCTGAACCAGATCGGCTCTGTGGTCTTGCCGCACACCAGCCTGAAACCGGACTGTTTCAGAATCTCTTCAGGAACAGCAGCCAGCAGATCAACATCCTTGATCTGCAGATGTAACAGGCTGTCACGGACAGAACCGCCAACAAGAAAGATCCGGTTGTGAAACTCAGGCGGGAAAAGCGATTGTATCTTCTGGAGAAGTAGGGTCATATCAGTGGTTGCTCTGCTCGTTTCCATCTGGAGCTGAATAGCGGTCGCTCGTGGAACCCGCCGGTTACGCAGCTTCACCGTTGATTGCGTTTTTCAGCACACTGCCGGGCTTAAACGTCACCACCTTGCGGGCCTCAATGGTAATCGCCTCGCCGGATCCGGGGGGTACTGCTGCCACTGATGCAAGGTAGCGCAAATGATTGCGAAATAGCCCGGCTCCCGCACGACCTCCTGATATCCCGGAACGGCTCCCACCCACTTGCCCAGCCGGACGTTGCGTTTCTGGGTGAGATACAGGGTGGGCAACCCCATGAGTGCCGGTCCGTCCATACCGGCGGTGGTCACGCCAATCTGGCCCACCAGGCCGTGTCGGCATCTCAACTCTTCAAACAGGTGAAGCTGTGCCCGGCGCATGTCCGGCCCCTGGAAGAGCGGTTCTTTCCAGCACAGGGTCAGGTTGACCGCCCCTGGCGAAACAATCTCTAGAGGGATTTTATCGCCGAAAAAGATGGGTGATAACCCGGCATTCACTACCAGTTCAGAAAGCTGACGCAACTCATCGAAACAGGTATTGCGCTGGACATGGTGATCACCTGTTCGGACCCACAGCAGCACCTTCTGTTCCGGTGTCTCTCCTACCTTATCATCGATCCATGATCGTAAGTGAGCCGACGGCGATTCGTCACCCAGAAAAGCGGTGCGCAGGGTGCCCTGTGCCTGTTGCACGTCAGCCCGAAAAGCCTCGGCAATGATATGTGTCAGATGTTTGGGGCTGGCTGGTCGAGACCGATAGGGGCGAAGGGCTCCGTCCAACCCGGCATCGAAAAGAAAACGTCTGGCCTGCAATTCGTGGGCAGCACCGGGTCTGATCTGGATGGAAAGGCCGGCAAACAGTGCCGCCGCAGCAAGGTACCAGCCTTCGCCAAACGAAAAGCCGGGATCGGCATGGAACGTATAGGCACGGTTGCGTTCCTGGACGGTTTTTCTGGCAGACTTTGCAGCGACTTCAGCTCTGAGGGCCATCGCTCTCGCTTTGTCCGTATTCAGTCGTCGGGCAAAACCTGCGGCCGCTAATGCCGCCTCTTCAGCATTGCACACGATCTGCTCTACCCGCTGCCAGCCGTCGTCGCAATCCTCCAGCGTGGGCGCCCGCTGAGCACCGCGAGAAAGCTGCCCGGCACCGTAGCGCGCATCCTCTGCCCGAGCCGCGCAAGCCTGCACCAGCACCCAGTGCAGCAGCGCCGCCTCGCGGCTCTCCCCCGCACTTTCCAGCGCCTGTCCGGCCAGCAGCACAACCTGCTCCAGCCGCCAGCGATACGCATCGCGCACGCCGGGCAGATGCAGTGCTCCCTGCACTGTACCGGCCTCTGCCAAAAGCGTGACGGCCTTTCGGGTAAGCTCCCCGCTCTCGGTTTCGTTATTAAGCAGCCTTGTCACCGAATCTTCTTTGATCATGATTTCGCTGCGAGCGGCCTCGCAAAACCGTAGGATACGGTCACATGACCTGGATTATAAGTCAACATATCAGTGAGAATTGGTTATCAAGGGAGGAGATTTCTGAAAGGCTACCTTTCGGGAACTTTTTCTTTAGAGGTACCACGGACAAAACAAAACGGGTTAGCTTTTTGAGCTAACCCGTTATTTTAGCTTGGAGCGGGAAACGGGATTCGAATGACGTCTAATGAAAAGAATGCAATCTGTTGATGTCAAATTTATCTTAACAAAATCAATATATTTTGCCTTAACTCCCCTGTGGAGTTTGTCCATTTAGAAGCACTTAAAAGTAACCAAAATTAGCCCGGCCTGCGAAAGTTTTGCGAAAGATTAAGCCTGAATCTCTTCCGGTTTCAGCCAGACCATCTTGCCGTCCTTCATCCCCACAATCGGATTGCCAGCCAGCTTGTGCTGCAATACCGCCTTCTGTACCTCCTGCTTGACAGCCTCGTCAATCTCGGTACCCTCAGCAATAATCTTGCTGATATCCGTTCTTTACAGCCTCAGCCATGATATGTCCCTTTCAATGAATCCCAAAGCGGTGCATCAACAACAGTAGTAATTATAGTACGTTCTCCAGTTGATAGTAAGCGAGGGGAGCCAGGTGCAGAGTTGTCATAGATGCGCCAGGTATCTGCAAGCTGCTGATACATGGCAAAGAAGTTTTTTAGTCCGGCATGGTATCTACGCCGGATAGTTTCTGACGGTACATTGTGGCCGCCCATCTGGACTCGCTCGGAAACACGGGCAATGATAAACTCAGGAGAGGGGAGCCAGAGATAGAACAGGTGAAAGGTATATCCCTTTTAATATGATAATTGCTGATTTCTCTACATCGTGCCATGCAGTGCCTTCATTGCTGTTTCCGGTTCCCGGTCAAAGATAGTCAACAGAGCCGCAGCCGCGCCGGTAGGGTTGCGACGATGCTGCTCCCAGTTCTGTACCGTCTTTACCTTCACGCCGATCATTGCCGCAAACATGGCCTGTGACAGCCCGGTTTTTTCCCGTACAAGCTTTACGTCCGGTGCCGTAACAGTAAAAACGCGGGATGGTTGCATCTCTCCTTTGGCAATGGCTACAGCTTCTTGCAGGCTTTGATGTAATTGGTCGAATAGCTCTTTATCCATGACGTTCCAACTCCTTTACCAGTGCCTTGAGCAGTGCTGTCTGCTCTGGCTCCAGATTTTCTTTCTTGGCCTTGGTGTATGCCAGCAGCATGTATGTCTTATTCTTCGATGTCTGCCAGTAGTAGATTAGTCGCGCCCCGCCACGCTTGCCCTTGCCAGGTAGGGCAAAGCGAAGTTTACGAATCCCTCCACCCTTTGGTACCAGGTCGCCTGCTTGCGGATTCTTGGCTATATCGTCTTGCAGCAGACGATAATCATCATCAGTCAGCAGTTCTGTAATCAGTTTGGTGAATACCGGGGTTTCGATGAATTCCATGATGTTATTATTATCCGCCATTGGCGGATTAAGTCAAGAATATGTTTGTGTACAGAAACTATTTCGCCCAATGTCAATAAACACAAAAAAACCACTATCCCGCATGTTATCTGCATCAGCGGCATATTTAGATGTGACGGACTAAAGGCAAGCGCAACACACCGCCAGGACAAGAGCCGTGCCAAGCAACGACATCTGTTCACGGCCCTTGCAAGCGGCGTATTACGCCCTCAAGCCGGAAAGACGCTTCGCAAAACGGAAACACAGCCCCGTATTGCTCGCAGAGGCAAGGCGGTTACCAGTTCAAAGATAATCCATATAATTCACCTGATCAGTGCGTGAAGGATCTTGCAGCATATGGCCGAAGAACGGTTGCCTTAAAACCTAAAGAGCAACATCAGCCCGTCGGTGCAAGCTTGCCTTGATAAGGGCCATTCGGGAACTTTTTCTTTTTGTTCCCACGATTGTTCCCATGAACAAGAAAAAGGGCTTAGCTTTCTGAGCTAAGCCCTTGATTTATTGGAGCGGGAAACGGGATTCGAACCCGCGACCTTCAGCTTGGGAAGCTGACACTCTACCACTGAGTTATTCCCGCGTGATGATGCAACGGTTGTATAACAGATGGACTCAGTTTTTGTCAAATACGCTGTGAGTGCTGTAGCAATCTACAGTACACCAGACAAAAACTTATGGGGGGTAGTCGGTTAGCTCC
>DIUB01000050.1 GCA_002422265.1 Geobacter sp. UBA6169 | reverse complement strand
AAAGCCCACGCTCAGCCAGGCTTTTACCATCTTGCAATCCCCGCTGGTAGCTTTCTTCCTGATATCGCTGCAGGTCTTCTTCTGAAATCATGTTGGCTGGCGGCTGTGGGGGAGATGCTTCTTCAAGCGCTGTCGTCTCTAGTGTCGCCGGAGACAGGGCAAATCGCATCTTGTCTTTCAGTTCAGATGGGTCAAATAGCGGCATCGGCCTGAAATCGCCGGATGCGTCCTGATGCCTTGGTGCCGGCGATGCTCCGTCACGCAGTACGCTGTCAAAGTCAAACCCGCCGATCTGCAGCTCATCAGATCCGGCCTTGATGACCCTAGACGAGGACATCTTCGCTGCCCCGTCCGCTCAGCACAATTTTTCCCTCTTCTTCCATCTTGCGGACGATCTTGATGATTTCAGACTGGGCCTTTTCAACATCCGACAGACGCACCGGTCCCATCACTTCGAGATCTTCCTTAATCATATCTGCGGCACGGCTGGAAATATTCTTGAAAATCTTGTTCTTGACATCATCAGTGGAGGTCTTCATGGCCAGGGTCAAGGTATCGTTTGAGACCTCGCGCATAATGGCCTGAATTGAGCGGTCATCCATGGCAAAGACATCCTCAAAGGTAAACAGATGTTTGCGGATCACCTCAGCCAGGGGCGGGCTGAGCACATCAAGCTTTTCAAGGATCTGTTTCTCGCGACTGCGGTCAAAGTGATTGAACATATCGACCACCTTCTCGACACCGCCAACCTTATAGCGTTGCACCCCTCCCATTGACTTGATCTCCCGTTTCATCACCTCATCAATTTCCTTGAGGATCTCAGGGGAGACCTGCTCGACATCGGCAATCCGCAGCACTACCTCGGCCTGCAGCTCTTGCGGCAGGGCAGAGATTATCTCACTGGTCTGCTTTGACTTCAGTTTTGCCAAAATAACGGCAATAGCCTGCGGGTGTTCCTGTGCCAAAAAGTTGGCAATGCTTTTGGGGTCCATGGCAGAAAGAATATCTACCAGATCGCCATAGCTTGATGCCTGCAACTCCTCCATCAGCATCTGGGCCTTGGCAGGCCCCAGCGCCTTCTCAAGCACCTTGCGGACAAACTCCTCACCCTGTGCAAAGATACCTGACTCCGGTGATATCACCTCGTTAAACTCGTTCACGACTTCGTTAATGGTGTGACGATTAACATGTCCCAGACTGGCCATGCTCTTGGAGATCCGCTTGATCTCCTCGTCTTCAAGGTGTTCATACACCTTTGCCGTCACATCGGCACCAAGGTGCAGCAGTAATATCGCGGCCTTGTCAGAACCGTTCATGGTCGCGCCTCCTCAGGCTCAACTCTTTTCAGCAATCCAGTTTTGCAGGATCTGGGCGACCTGGTAAGGATTGGCTTTGGCCTTTTCAATCATATCCTGCTGTTCTGCCATCTGCATGGCAAGTTGCGCCCGCTCACTGGCCGACATCTTCTCCTGCATGTCCGGAGCTATGGTTTCAAGGATATCAGGCTTGGGGGGGCGTGCCGCACGCAGGGTGTTCAGCATCGGCCTGACAACAAACAGCATCAACGCCAGGAAGCCACCTGCTATCAGCAGGTTCTTGAACAGGGTCATGAAAAAGGGGTTCATCCACCAAACCGCACTTTCAATCGCGCCTGATCCTTCGTTCATGTCCTGGAAAGGGATATTCTGGATGCTGATCTGATCGCCACGCTCGATATTGAAGCCGATCGCCCCTTTTACCAATGCCTCGATTTTCTGCAGTTCGTCTGCAGAACGGGGCACATACTTCGGGGCTGCCGGCGTCTTGGCATCGCCGGCAGGTGCAGCTTCTTCGTACTTACCGTCCACCAGAATCGCGACGGATACCCGTCCCAGGGTGCCTACCGGTTCTATGGTCCGTGAGGTTGAACGACTCACCTCATAATTCAGGGTCTTGTCATTCTTGCTGTTTCCGGTGCCACCGGCAGCTGCAGCGCCGGGCGCGTTACGCCCCAGGTTTGTCTGCACGCCAGGCACCCCCATGTTGGCCGCAGCTCCTTCACTCTTCTCATCACTATACTGTTCGCTCCGCACCGCAATGGTGTCCGGATCAAAACGTTCTTCAACCCGTTCAACCTGTTTAAAGTCAAACGTGGCGCTTACCCGTGCCACTGATTTACCGCCGCCCACCACCTTGTCAAGCAGTGTCTGCAAACGTTCTTCCATGCTGCGTTCATAAGCACGCTGCGTCTCCTGCATGGCAGTGGTTGCCTTGACACCGGCATCGGCCATACCGGTTCCACCTTTGCTCAACACCTTGCCTCGGCTGTCAAGCACCGTCACGTTATCTGCGTTCATTCCCTCAATAGATGAGGCCACCAGGTGTACCACCCCCTGCACTTCACCATCGCGCAGAGCCTTGGCTCCCTTCATTTTCAACACCACCGAAGCAGTAGGAGGTTTTTCAGCTTCTTTAAACAGGGTTTTTTCGGGAATGACCAGATGCACCCGCACCTGTTCGACACCGCTAATCTGCGAGATGGTGCGAGCTAACTCACCCTGCAGAGCCCGCTGGTAGTTGAGCTTCTGCACAAACTCGGTCATACCGAAGTTCTTGCGATCAAAGATCTCAAAACCGACCCCTCCCCCCTGGGGCAGGCCTTCCGAGGCCAGTGACAGACGCAGTTCATGCACCCGGTCCGCCGGTACCATCACCCCTTTTCCGTCCGGACTGATCTGGTAGGGCGTTTTGGCATCCTTCAGTTTCTTGACAATCTCACCGGCGTCTTCACTGTTCAGGTTAGTGAAGAGTGGCCGATATTCGGTACGGTTCGCCAGCATGATCAGCAAGGCAAAGGCCGTGATACAGGCAGCCACCACACCGCCGACAAGCAGCCGTTTACCGGGCGAAAGCGCAAGAAATGGCTCTATAATCCGCTTTATTCCTTCAGGCACGGTTTGATCGCCTCATTCTGAACCGGTTAGACCGGCATCCGCATGACTTCCTGGTATGCTTCAAGGGCCTTGTTCCTGACTTGCGACATGAACAGGAACGAGACGCTGGACTTTTCCACTGCAATCATTGTTTCATGCAGATTGCGATTTTCTCCGGTGGCCAGCTTCTGAATCGACTGATCAGCCTGCTGCGAAAGGTCATTAACTTTGCCAACCAGCTCTTGAAAGAATTTACCCGCTCCTTCCAAGGCATTGGTTTGACTAGTGGCCTTGTCCAGCGGAAAAGCCGATGACAACCCGATACCGCTCAGTGTCTTAATTTCCATAACCTACCCCTTTATTTACTGAGCTCAAGTGTCTTGAGTGCCATGTTCTTGGCCGCCTGGGCAGCCATGACATTTGCCTCGTAGACCCTGGTGGCGGTGATCATATCCGCCATCTCTTCAACCACATTCACATTCGGCATGGCCACATAACCCTGCTGGTTTGCATCCGGATGAGATGGATCGTACTGCATACGCGGCTGTCCCTGATCCTCAACAATATCTGCCACGCGCACTTCCCGTAGCTCCCGACTGCCGGCACCTGCCAGAGCCCTTCCAAATCCATCAATTACCGGCGTAGCGGCAAAAACCGCATCTTTACGCTTGTACGGCCCCCCTTCCGGTGTACGGGTCGTATTGGCGTTGGCAAGATTGCTTGCAATCAGGTTCATCCTGGTCCGTTCAGCCGAGAGGCCTGACGAACTGGTGTTCATCGCATTAAACAGATCCATTATTTACCCTCCCTCAAAGCTGAGCGCAGTCCTTCAAACTTTTTACCCAGTAACTGCACCGATGCATTGAACAGCACCTGATTCTGCATCATCCGGCTCATTTCATTCTCCAGCTCAACCGAATTCCCATCACGACCTGGAGTGGCTGAAGGTGTCTCGACAACACGACCTTGCACCTGGCTGAGTTGTTCCGCTCCTCCTCGCAGCGGAATGTGGCCCGGATGGGTGACTCCGCCTGCATCACTTGCCTGCTTGCCACGTCCTGACGATTTCTTGACAGCAGCCTGCAGCTGCCCCTCAAACTCGAGTTTTTTGGGTGTATAGCCCGGTGTTTCCGCGTTTGCCAGGTTTGAGGCAATCAGATTCTGATTGCGCGTACGCAGATCGACACTTCTGCTCAACACCTCTATGGTTGTTGAAAAAAGCCTTTCAACCGGCATGACGCACCCCTTTACAGTTCTGCATAAAGACCCGAATGTTACTAGCAATATTTATACCACATAACATAATCCAGCGAAACGGCCTGTAGACAGGTAATTGCGCAGCACTCATGCGACTCTTGGCTGCTGATGCTTGAGTCGTTATTTTGACTTTTACAAAATATTGACTTGTTCTTTTATTTGACAGGTGGAGGTGAAGCGAGGTTGATTTCGGCGAGAGAGAGGCGTGCAAGGCGTTGCCAATCGGGATCCTTACCCTCTTTGATGATTTTTTCAAAATACTGACGTGCCTGTTCAGGTCGGCCATCCTGAACCGTGAGCTCCCCGAGTTTATACAGGAACTGCTCCGTACGATCGGCAGGCACCTGCTTGACTCCTTGGTCCAGCAAAGAAATGGCACCTTTACGATCTCCCAGAGACTGCCGGGCGGATGCGCCGACATAGTAGGCATCAACGACCAGAGGCGGCTGTTTCTTCTCGCCTGCCACCGATACAAGGTATAGCTCCATGGCACGGACAACGCGGGCGAAATCCTTTGACTCCCAGAGTGCTTTACCCAGATAGTAGTAGCTCACCGGATAAGCGGCTCGCTCATTCTTTTCAAGGATCCACTGCAGGTTGCTCCTGACATCGGCAAACTCTCGGGCGCCATACTGTATTGCCGCCAGACGCTCACGGGCCCAGCGAGACTGGGCGCGTGTCGGATAACGCTGCAAAAAACTCTGCAGCACACGGCGCGCCATTAAGGTATCCCCCAAGATTTCGGCCTGACCAGCCACCTGAAGCGTCAGGTAAGCAGCATTGTCGTCTCCCAGCCAGGGGCGCTCCAGCAGGCCGGCATACAACACAATCTGATCAAGGGGACGACCTGCCTTGGCGTAGGCATTCGAGATCCGCTCATAAAAACCGGGGAGTTTTGACGACACCCCCAGAAACTCCTGATTGTCTGTTGCCAGCTTGATCAGACCGGCCGGATCCTTATCCCACCCACCGCCCTGAAACACCTGCGCCACCAGATCCTCACGGATGTCGCGCACCACAGTGCTGTACACCCCTTTGGGATAGCGCTTCTGATAGGCTGCAATCAGGCTGAGCGCGCCATCTGCCGGCCCGTTGATCGACTCAAGCAGGGCATGCTTAAAGGTTGTCTCCTCCCGCAGATCAAAATCACCGGCAGTGGCGGCAAGCTCTTGATACGTACTGCTCAGGTCAGCGTAATCAACCGGCCCGACGTCAAGAAAACGTTCGTCAGCCAGCTTTAGCATTGCCATCTGTCGTGCCTTGTTCGCAGGGAAGGCCCCTGACACGGTGGTATAGATGGCCCGCGCCAGTTCTCCGCTGCCTTGGCGCGACAGAATGTCAGCCATACGAACCAGCAGCACCGGCGCATATTTCTTGTCGGCATGATCGACAATCAGCCTCGTCAGCAGTTGACGTCCCCCCGGCAGATCGCCATTCCGGGCAATGCTGTCGCCGAAGTAAAAGGTGACTGACGGATTTTGCCCCAGAAAAGCAGGCCATACACCGGCAGCCTCCCGGAAGGTGGCCAGTGCCTGCTGGTATTTCTGAAGCCGGTACTGTGTCTCTCCCAGGCGGTAGAGCGCCAGGGGACGAATCCTGGTGTTACCTGAACTAAAAGCGGCAAACGTCTCTTCGGCAGCGGCCAGTTTGCCTTTGTACAACGCCCCTTCTGCTGCCAGAAACAGCTTCTGCTCTTCATCGCTCAGCAGCTCCTTCAGAGACTGGCGATCAGTGGGCATAAAAGGAATTTCAGGCTTCAGCGGCGGATCAAAATTTTTGAGAAGCTTTTCGGCACCAGCCCTGATCCGCTCCCGCCCGGGCAGGGGCTTGCTGTTGCCTATAAAAAGCGGTCCCACGTCAAGAGTGAGTGTCGGTAATCCTTCAAGGTGGACAACCCGCCAGCCGACCTTTCCGACTGCAACGGCAAAGGTCAGCACCAGATCATCGCCCAGACGTGAGACTACAATACCGCCAATATAGGGGTCTGAATAACGTCGAAACTGTTTGAACAGGGTACCGGTGGTGCCGTGCAACCGAACCCGCAATCTGCCATCCGGTAACGCATGTACTGCATAGTTCGGCTCAGCGGTAAGGTTGATGGTAATGCGGGTGAACTGAGCCTTGGGACGAACGGCAATCCGCTGGACCTGGGTGGTGATGGAGGCATGGACGGCAGAAGCAGAACAGAGTGTCCATAACAGGACGCCTGCAGACAGAATACACAACCGACATATCAGGAAGCAGGCAGCCGGCATAACCGCCTCACCTTCCCGGCAATCTCATCAGGATCGCACGGTTTGATCACGATTTCACGAGCCCCGTACTTGAGTGCCTTCAATACAGCGGTGCGGGTCCAGCGCTGGGCGCACATGATGATCGGTACCGGCTGGTCCTGACGCATGGCGTTAATCTTGATACAGACCGCCAATTCACGATCGTCGGCATCTTGCGAGCCGATCACCACCAGCCGGACATTACCCTTTGAAAACACTTCCTTGATATCAGCATCAAGGGTCGACTCGACCAGCTTAAAGCCGACAAACCCCAGCATTTCAAGCATGCGACCGCGTTCCTCATCATCATTGTCAAAAACGGCGATCATGTCCTCACCGGTGGTGCCTGCCACTGCCCCAGATTTACCCGGTGTTTCTGTCTCATCCGATAATGTTGCTGACCCTGCACCAGTGCCCGGTTGAGCGGCATCTGTGTCCGTATCTGCTGTCTGATCCGGTTCAGGCTCTGCCGGTAGCGGCTGCGGATCAAACAGGTTACCCAGTGCAACCGGAATCAGCACATCCAGGTGATGCATCTCCTGACCTTCCATCTCCAGTCGGGACCTGAACAGCAGGTAGTCGCCGTTTGGCAGTGGATTATCATCGGTCAGCGGATCAATTTCCGGCACATACTTCTTGGACCCCTGCAGCTTGAGGTGTGATTTACCAGCCAGGCTCGCCTGGAACGTGGTATTCATCGCGCCGTTGATCATGTTCCCGATTTCACCGAAGGCATCGATGTCATCCGGCTCAATGATGGAAAGTCGCTGCTTCTCCTTGATGCGCGGCGCGGGAATCCCCAGCAGCAGGCTGCTCATCAGAATGGCATCGCGCAGGTTGAATACCAGGTAGAACTGCCCCTGATATTCTTCACGGGATTCAACATCAAGCACAAATACACCATCGTCAAGATCGCCGAAGTACGCGGCCTTGCTGAAGGTGAGGGAGTCTGTCAGGGTTGCGGAAAGTCCCTGGCCCAACAGCATACCGGCTTCTTCACCGGCCTGCCGCAGGGCAGTCTCCAACATTTCATGCAGCTTTACATAGCCATCCATTGGAGCTCACGCGAGAGAGGAAAAGTGTGAATTGCACGGGGTACGACACCGCACCCCGTACTTAGATACATCGGGGAATTACTCTTCTTTCTTGAGGGTAAGACCTACAAGGAATCGTTCGGAGCCATCGACGTTAAACGGAATAACAACGCAATCGATGTCGGATAGTGAGTTGACAGTATAGTCCTCACCGGCGATCACAGTCGGGATAGAAAGTTTTACATCCAGTCCGCCCTTGGAAAGGATCATCTTGACGCTGCCGCCGAGCATGTTGGCGATTTCCCCGATGGCGTCGTTCAGATCCTCGCCCCCATCTTCCACTTCACTTTCATCCATCCCCAGCATGGCAGCCGTGACCTTTTTGGCAAGCCGTATCGGGCAGTGCATTGAAATAACACCGGAGTAGGTACCGGCAAAACCGACCATGCCGGTAATACTGCACTTGAAGTGGGTGATCGGCTCCTTCAGCGGAAAATCATCAGCCGGCTCCATCATAACCATGGTGGAGAACACTTCTCGGGTGGCGTTAATGATATATTCCGAGAGCTGATGTTCCGTAAACTTCAGACTTTCGGCTATCTCGGCATTCAGGCTCATATGAGCCCCCCCAGCTTTTCCTGAAGCTGCTCCGGGGTAAACGGCTTCTTGATGCTGTCCTTGGCACCACTGGCTATGGCCTCGGCAATCACATCTTCACCGCCCTCTGTCGTAATCATCACGATCGGCATGGAAAAACCGTTGGCGCGCACCGCCTTGACGAACTCAAGGCCATCCATGTTGGGCATATTAATGTCCGACAGGATCAGATCCACTTTTTTACCGGAAGTCTGCAGTACATTCAGCCCTTCAATGCCGTCGCCACCTTCCAGGATATCCTCAACCGGCAGGCCTGCCTGACGCAGCGATCGAGAAATTATCTTTCTCATGGTGGATGAATCATCAACAATCAGAATGTTAGCCATACTATCCTCCCTGATATATGCATCTGCCTGAATAGAAAGACGCCAGAATGTTATCTTTCGTCAAGATATTTCATGAGCGGCTCTTTTAGCACAGAAACCGCCTTGATTTCAAACCCTGAATTTGCCCATCAGCCGCTGCAGTTCGTCCGCCAGCCGCGCCAACTCCTCGGCAGAGATTGCCGACTGTTGTGCCTTGTCGGTACTTTCCTGCACCACATCGGTAATCTGGCGGATATTCTGGCTGATGGTATTGGTCGTGGCACTCTGCTCTTCAGCAGCCGTGGCAATCTGGCTCATCTGCTGAGTAACGTTCTGGATCTCATTGGTGATAACTCCCAGCGCCTCGCCGGATCGGCTCGCTTCACGGGTGCCGTTTTCCACCTCCACGACGCCGCTCTCCATCGCCTTGACCGCTCCGGAGGTCTCCTGCTGAATCATCCGGATCATGTCGGCTATTTCCTTGGTGGCTTTGGTCGTCCGCTCGGAGAGCGCCCGAACCTCGTCTGCAACGACCGCAAAGCCGCGCCCCATCTCACCGGCACGGGCCGCCTCAATGGCAGCGTTTAAGGCCAGCATATTGGTCTGGTCGGCAATATCCTCGATCGTTCCCACAATAGTACCGATCTGCATTGATTTGGCACCAAGCTCCTCCACATTGCCGGCTGCCTCACGCACCCGTCCGGCAATCCTCTCCATACCGGCAATGGTGTCCTGAATGACCTTGACGCCGGTTTCAGTTGCCTGATCTGCCTCTGCCGCACTTGCAGCGGAACGAGTACAGGAACTGGCGATCTCAAAGGCCGTTGCCGACATCTCTTCAGAGGCTACCGCCACCGAAGCAGCCTGCCCTGCCATATCTTCAGAACTTGCCACCATGGCCGCTGAATTCTGCCGGACATGTGCAGCAACTGTTGACACCTGCCGTGCATTGGCAGCCACCTGGGCGATGATCCCGGCCAGATTACCGACAAAGGTATTGAACCAGTGGGCGGTCTCACCGATCTCATCCTTACTTGAAACCTCTATCCGCTTGGTCAGATCACCTTCACCGGTCGCAATATCCTTCAGCCGCTCGGTCATGGAAGAAATCGATCGCAGCACCGGAAGCACGATAAAGAGCAGCAGCAATACCTGACCGATGGCCGAGCCAACCAGTACTGCCAGCATGATGATTTTACCCTTTGACAGTGTGCTGTTCAGCTCGGCAGTGGCCTTCTTGTGCAAGGAGTCGGCGATTTTGGGGATATACTCTTCGAGCTGCGGCTGAAACTCATTGATGACATCTCGCAGCTCTTCTCGGCCCTCAACAACGTCACCGCCGCTCTTAAAGGTATCAACCAGCGTTTTGAACTGCTCAACATAGTCTTTTCCCAACTGCTGCGCCCGCGCACTGTGCTCCTTGATCTTTTTGTCGGTGTTGACCTTGTCAAGATTTGCTAGCACCTTATAAACTTCCCCGACCTCTTTTTCCACCCGCCCAACCCACTTGTCGTCCTTGCGGGTGAAAAATTCACCTTCATATTCCCTTGCCTTCAACATATGGATAGAGCCCTGCATAGCCGCATGTTGAATGGTACTGATTCTCTCCATCTGATCAAGCGAGCTGTTGATCTTCATAAAGGTGAAGACCATAATCCCGGTAACGAGAACCGCGACGCCAAGAAGGAATGCTATCAGGGCCATCATCTTCTGTTTTTATGGTAAACTGCATGCTCGGACGCTCCATTTCTTAGTGCTGGTCAAGAACGTGTAAAAACTAGCACAAAACACCTGCATGTCAATTATCAAACGATTCATCATGACAGAGTATACCTCAACAAGCACTTTTAGGCACTCGGAATTTGCTACAGACAGCCTGAAGAAGAGAGGCAGACCGTATCCGAGCACATTCCGATTCCCTTCAAACGGCCCGACTGCTTGCATCCGCAGATTTCTCTGGTATAGTCATTCATACACGCAGCAACAAACCGTATCAGCGCGGAGGAACACAGGATGGCCAAAATCCTGATTGTCGACGATTCAGTAGTAGCCCGGATGAGCCTCAAGAGCTGCCTTCCCAAAGAAGCCGGCCATGAAATAACAGAAGGCAAGGACGGCGCGGAAGGCGTTGCCCTTTACCAGTCCTTCAGCCCTGATGTGACCTTTATGGATCTGACCATGCCCGGTATGGACGGTATCACTGCCCTGGCAGAGATACGCACCATCGACCCCACAGCACGGGTCATCATCCTTACCGCCGACATCCAGCGCCGCACCATTGAGCGGGTCACCGAACTGGGAGCCTTTGCCGTAGTCAAGAAGCCGCCGGTCAAAGAAGTGGTACAGGCCGAGCTTGACCGCGCCCTGGCAGCAGGAGCCGCATCATGAAAGATCCAGCGCGGGAGTTGACCGAGCTTGAACAGGATGCCCTGCAGGAGATCATGAACATCGGTTTTGGCAGCGCCGCTGCCGATCTGGCCGAAATCATCAACCTGCATGTCATCCTGTCGGTTCCTCACATTGCCGTCCTTGAATCCCATGAGGTGATCAATTTTATCAATCAGGAAATCCCCGATACCACCGACATGAGCATGATCACCCAATTTTTCAGTGGCAAGCTAAACGGTGGCAGCTTTCTGGTGTTTCCCCATGGAGAAGGACGCAAGCTGCTCAAGATATTTGACGGCGAAATGTCTCTGATAGGTGACAATTACGATATTGATCTGCTGGAAAAAGAGACACTGGTGGAGATCGGCAACATCATCATCGGTGCCTGCGTCGGCAAGATAGCTGAAATGCTGGGAGATGTGGTCACCTATGCCCCCCCGCGCTTTTTCGGTCAGGACCAGATTCACGAGACCCTGCACAGTGTGGTTCAATCATCAGACTCGTTCGCCATCCTGTTCAAAACCGTCTTTGACTTTGAGCAGTACAATGTCAGCGGCTATCTGTTCCTAGTCAGCCAGTACAGCATCATGCCCTGGCTCAAGCAGGCCATAGCGGAGTTTCTCGGCCCACATGCATGAATACCGACAGATATTTGAGACCATCAATCTCGGCCTGGTGACCCTTGATCGCGATCTGAAGGTGACCGGCTGGAACCGCTGGATGGAACTGCACTCAGGCATCAGCGCTGCTGACGTGGTGGGCTGTCAGGTCTGTGAGACCTTTCCCGACTTGTCCCGAAGCAGTTTTTTACGGATTGTCAAAGGGGTGCTGTCCTTCGGCAATTACGCCTCCTACTCACAAAAGCTGCACAAATTCCTCTTTCCGATGAGAAATCCGCACGGTTCCCACGGCCAGTTGCCCCAGATGCAGCAGAACTGCACCGTCGGCCCGTTGCGTAACGAGCAGCGAGAGATCGTTGGCGTCTATATCACCGTGCAGGATGTCACCGACTTTGTCATCTATGAAGAAAAGCTGGCCACCATGGCCAAAACCGATGGCCTGACCGGTATCTACAACCGCCGGTATCTGGACCAGCGACTGCAGGAGGAACTGGAACGCAGCCGTCGCCACGGCAACTCCGTAAGCATCCTGTTGCTTGATATCGACCATTTCAAAAAAATCAACGACACCTACGGGCACCTCAGCGGTGATTATGCCCTGCGAGGCTTTGCCGCAGAACTACGCAAGAATCTGCGCAGTATCGACATTCTGGGCAGATACGGCGGCGAAGAGTTCTGCTGCATCCTGCCGGAAACCCCGCTTGACCAGGCCCACAGCCTGGCTGAGCGCTGCCGTGCACAGATTGCGGCAACCCCCCTCTGCTGCATTGATCGGCAGTTGACTGTTACGGCAAGTATCGGTGTTGCCGGACAACTACCCGATGACACGGCTGACAGCCTCATCAGACGGGCAGATTATGCGCTGTACCAGGCAAAACATCTGGGTCGTAACCGGGTCTGTTGTCTCACCGCCCCACGGGAGATGGTCGATGCATGACGAACTGGCAGAACTGCGCGAAGCCTACGCACTGGAGTCGGCCGAAATGCTGGCCGAGGTTGAATCAGCCCTTTTGACACTGGAGTCTGCACCGGCAATCGGCGATGATTTCAACCGCTTTTTCAGGGCCATCCATACCATCAAAGGCTCTTCCGGCATTGTCGGAGCTGATCAGGTAGAATCCTTCTGTCACGCCCTTGAACACCTGCTGGTCAGGATCCGCGAAGACGGTATCCCTCTCTCCTCTGACCTGGTCAGCCTGTTTCTGCAGTGCCACGACCATATCAAAACCCTGGTCGTCTTTTTTGAAAAAGGCAGCACCGAACTGCCGTCTCGCCACAGCCAGCTGACCGCCCTGATCGCCAACTGGCAGCCCCTGCCGCCACCTGATGCTTCTTCCGATGCAGAGTTACCGGAGTCTGATCCGAGCGTCACTGCTGAAGAGACCGTAAGCGGACAGAGCGGAGCCGCCCAGAAGGTGGTGCGGATTGATGCCCAGAAGCTGGATCAGCTGATCAACCTGGTGGTTGAGCTGGTCACCGCCACCTCCGAACTTGAGTCCCACATCAAACGGCTGAGCGACAGCGCCTCGCTGGAGTCGGCATCATCGGTATCGCTTCTGGTCAAAAAAATCCAGGAACGAGCCATGGTCTTCAGGATGGTGCCAGTGGGGGACCTGTTCCGGCGCTTCCAGCGTCTGGTGCATGACCTGTCGGCTGCAAGCGGCAAAAAGATCCAGCTGGCCACGGCCGGACTTGAGACCGAACTGGACAAGGTACTGGCAGAGCGGCTGCGGGAACCGCTGGTGCATCTGATCCGCAACGCCATCGACCATGGCATCGAACTGCCGTCAGAACGGCAGGCCCTGGGCAAGCCGTCCACCGGCCTAATCAGTATGAACGCCTTTCAGGAAACCGGCTGTATCGTGATTGAGGTGCAGGATGACGGACGTGGCATCAGTCGCGAACGGGTACTGCGCCGGGCAGTTGAGCGTGGCCTGATCCGTCCGTTTGAGACCGCTGATCGGGATCCGCTTGCCCTGATCTTTGAACCGGGTTTTTCCACCATGGAAGAAGCGACCATGCTGTCCGGCCGCGGTGTCGGTATGGATGTGGTCAAACGGACCATTGAGGAACTGCGGGGTAAGATTGAGGTACGCAGCACCGAGGGACAGGGAACCACCTTCCAGTTGCGATTGCCCCTTTCTCTGGCACTGATCGACGGATTCATGGTAGCGGTGGGGAGTGAATACTACATCCTGCCGATGGAGCAGGTTGATGAGACCATTGATCTGCCGCCGGAGAGCAGCGAAGAACTGCTGCAGCGGGGCTATCTGAATATCCGGGGGGAAGCGCTTCCCTGCCTTGACCTGCGCAGCATCACCACGCCGGACACCATCCCCCCTCTCTCACGTTTTGCCGTGGTGATCAGACAGGAAGGACGGCGGGTGGGGTTGGCAGTTGATCAACTGGTGGGAGAGGTAAAGGCGGTCATCAAACCGTTGGGACGGCTGTATCGCGATGCCCGTATCATCTCCGGCGCTACCATTCTGGGGGATGGCGCCATCGCCCTGATCCTTGACCTGCCGGAACTGCTGCGCCTGTACGGCGAAAACTGTATCGCTTCACCATGATCGGCGGTAGCGTACCAGCAGATACAACGTACCGCCACCCGCTGTCAGCAACGCCGCCTCAACCAGCCAATCAAGCCTCCTGCCCACCCCCAGCAGCAGCAGCGGATAGAGCGCAGCACCGATCAGACAGCTGACGCAGACCAGGGTCAGCAGCTGCTTCACCGTCTACAGGCCGGCTATCTGGTGAGCGGCCCGCAGCAGCGTATCCACCATGGTTGATTCGCCGGCCTCACTGTAGAGCCGCAACACCGGCTCGGTGCCGGAGGGGCGGATCAGCAGCCAGTCACCGTTGTCAAACACAAACTTGAACCCGTCACTGAAGTTGGTGCTGCTGACAGCACGGCCGGCAATCGTCACTGGCGGATCGTTCTTCAGCCGTTGCAGCAGCAACTCTTTTGCCTCCGGGGTGATATGGGTATCCACCCGGCGGTAGGAGAACCGGCCGATCTCATCCATGATCTCGTCCAGCTGCTGACGCAGCCCCTTGCCGGTTGCGGCTATGGTCTCCAGCAACAGCAGCCCCATCAACACGCCATCCCGCTCTGGGATATGCCCGGTTATACCCAGCCCCCCCGACTCCTCACCCCCCATCAGTACCGGCCGGGTCAGCATCAGCTCGCAGATATGCTTGAAGCCGATCGGTGTTTCATGCAGGGTCAACCCGTATTTTTGAGCCAACAGATCGATCATCCGGGTCGATGAAACGGTCTTGACTACCTCGCCGGTCAGCCCCTTTCGCTCGTGCAGATGTTTCAGCAACAGGGTGAAGATGGCATGGGACGAGAAAAAGGCACCGGTCTCATCCACGGCGCCGATCCGGTCGGCATCACCGTCAAGGGCCAGCCCGACCCGGTACCTGCCGCTTCCCACCAGACTGCAGAGCTCCTGAAGATTCTCGCCGATCGGCTCCGGCGCCCTGCCCCCAAAGGAAGGGTTCACCAGATCATGAATCTCCTCCATATCCAGCAGCCGCTTGAAACAGCCGCTCCCGGCACCGTACATCGGATCAGCCAGGGCCGGTATGGCAGCCTTGCGGATCGCCTCAAGGTCAACCAGATGGCTCAACTGCCGCAAATACTGGTTTGAAAGGTCAACCAGCTCGATCAGGCCGCTGCGACAAGCCTCATCAAAGGGACGAGAACTGACACCACGCCCCTCCTCCTGGTTGTACGCCACAATCTGCTCCAGCAGCAGGGTGGTTTCCGGCCGGGCCGAGCCGCCAAAGCTCTCCTTAATCTTGAATCCGTTGTAGATGGGCGGATTGTGGCTGGCCGTAATCATAACACCGGCACCGGCACCATGCTCCTTAACCGCCCATGAAACCGCCGGCGTAGGCGCCACCTCTTCACCCAGCAGCACCTTGATGCCGTTACCGGCAGCTATCTCCGCCACCCTGCGGGCAAACTCAAGCGACAGAAAACGGCGGTCATACCCCACCACCAGGCCCTGTTTTGCAAGGCCTTCACGGTTCATCCAGTCCATAGTGGCCTGGGCCACCCGTGACAGGTTATCAAAGGTAAACTCGCGGGCTATAACCCCGCGCCAGCCGTCAGTACCGAATGTTATCTGCATATATGTCCCCCCAATAAAGCAGGGGCAAGACGACGAGAGACACAGGGCTGACAACTTCTTGACCCTTGACCCTTGACCCTTGACCCTTGACTTACGATTGCTTTCCTTCAATCTTGTACAGCCAGACCAGCAGTTCCGCCACTGCCCGGTACAGTTCCGGCGGGATATGCTCATCCAGATCCACCTGCATCAAAAGGGTTACCAGCTCGGGCGATTCATGCACATACACCCCGGCCTCCTTGGCACAGGCAATGATCGCCTCGGCCATCACCCCCTTACCCTTGGCAACCACCACCGGCGCATAAAAGCCCTGCTTGTACGACAGGGCCGCAGCCATCCGCTGATCCGGGGACCTTCGTTCACGAGCCATGCTGCACCTTAAACGTTCCCGGCTCAAGTCCGGCAGCCAGCAGCTGCTCCTGCAGCCCTGCCGCCTCCCCCTCAAGCAGGGGAGCCGTTGCAGGATCATCGGTCGTAATCTGCAGATCCAGGCGGTTTTCCTGCAGGTTCAGCACGGCCTGTAGCTGTCCCAGACGCGGCAGATGCAGTGCCAGCGAAGTCTCCCAACTCTGCCCCTGCTCCTGCTCGCCCTGGCGTCCTCGGCCTTCGCGCTCCCTGATCCGCCATTCCATCTGCTGGCCGGGAAACAGCTCCCCCTGAAACAGCAGCTGGCCGGTCTGCAGAGCTGCCAGCTGTTCCTTGACCATCGGCAGGGTGCGTGGATCACTTCCCTCCGGCACCGGCTGCTGTGCCCCGGTCTGCCGGGCAGCGGTTTCCCCACCCTGTTGCGGCGACAGCCGCCCCTGGGGTTCCTGCAGCAACCGCTCCAGCGGATACTGACCGCTGAACCAGCGGGCAAGATGCGACTCATAGAACAGGCCGCTCTCCTTCAGTCCCTGTTTCAGCACCTGTTCAAGCTGGGCCGGATCGGACGGCGCGTTCTGCAGCAGAGTCCGCAGGATACCAAGCCCTTCAGCCAGTGGTGCGGTCTGGTTCTGCATCCCCAGCAGGCTGCTGATCCAGCGGCCGGTCTGGCTGACCAAGGCGTCCCCCCCTTTGCCGTAGCGCACCAGCAAAAAGGTTGGCGGATCGTCTCCCACAAAAAACAGGTTCAGCCGATCCCCCGGCCGCATCCCTTTGGGCAGCAGCACCTCAAAGGCCTGACCACCAACCTGCGCCAGAAACCGGCCTCCACCCAGCGACTGCAGCACCTCGCCCTTTAACTGCTGCCCCGGCGCAAACGCCTTGACCGCCTCACTGCTTACCTGCGGCTCAACCAGGGCAAGGCGGCTACCATGCATCAAGGCCTGCAGCAGCTTCATGATCCCCTCATCAGCCTTACCGTCAACCGGAGCAGAACGGTTCTGCAGCGACCTGGCCGAAAGGGCGGCCGAGGCACCATACAGCATGGCATCGTCCATAATGGCTGCCAGAGCCGATGAACCAGGGGGCAGATTGTCTATTACCTGCTGCAGTCGGCCCAAGACCATCCGCTGTACCTCGGTCTGTCCTTCCTCCTTGCCCACCATGGCGCTCATCCAACGGGCGGCGTCACTGACCAGGCCGGGCTGATCCCGCACCGGTTGACCAAGCAAGGCAAACACCAGCTTGGGCTGCTGCGTCACCAGGGCCAGCCGCAGGATCTCCCCCTGCACCACCGGCTTGGCAAGCTGCAATTCTAACGATTCGCCTGCCAGCTGCACCAGCACCCGACCACCGGGCAGCCGTCCCTGCACCAGGGCGTTGGCCTCTTCACCCGGCTGCAACGGCAGCGGGGCCAGCGGGTGATTGACCACATCCACCAGGCTCAGACGGGACCGCTGAGCCAGATTCATCAACAGCTTTGAAGCAGCATCCTCAAAAACCGTTGTTTTAACGGTCTGGCCGGCTCCTTGGCCGGGAGGCTGCCGCAGTTCATCACCAACCGACTGGCCGGGCCGGTCCAGCAAACCGCCCGGCGGCAAGACCACTGAGCGCCCGTCAGCACGGTAGGTCAGAAAATCATCCAGAAAACCGGCCAGAGCATTGGTCGAGCTGCTGGCCTGACGCAGCAGGTCGCTGATGCTCTGCAGGGATGAACGCTGGCGCGGATCAATGAACTGCTCATTGCCCACCAGCAGCGAAAGGAGGCGGGAGGCATCGGTCAGACTGACCGGCGGGGCGGTAACACCGGGCCGGGCAAGGGCAAAGGTGGGCCTGGGGTCATTGCCGACAAAAGTCAGCTCTAGGTTCTGCCCCTGACGCACGGTCATCTGCAGATCCAACTGCAGTTGCTGGTTACCGATCTGCACCGGTATCTTGCCGGCCTGCGGCTGCCCCATCACTTCAGCCGTCACCCGCTGGCCCGGCGCCAGAGTCAGAACCTGCTGGCCAAGGGCAACCGGCTGCTCAACCGGCTCAGCCGGCACAATGGCCAGATTGGAGCTGCGGGAAAGCAGATCGTACACCTGCTGCTGTATTTCAGAAGGAAAGGCCATGGAATACTTATCGGTGAAATGGCGCCGATTCTAAAAACAAGGCCTGAACAGAAGCCGGCAGAGGCGCTAGCCCCAGATCAGGTAGCCCGGCTCATAGATCAATCCCAGCTCTTTATGTCTCGGCATGACCCGGGTCATGAACCCGTACCGCCCGCAAAAACGGCACTCAAGATCGCCACCATACCGGTACCGCCCGTGTTCCAGTGATTCCTGCACCGTCAGCGACACGGTTTCACCGCCACGGACGGTTCCCTGGTTATCCAGCACCCCGAAATAGCCTTCCACTGCCACATCAGCAGGGTCCAGCTTGCCCAGATGCACGGTGACACTTACCGGCAGGCTGCTGCCCACCGCAATGGAATCACTCAAATCTGCCTCAACCGCCTCAATCCCCACCTGGTTCCAGGCCCCGAAGACCCGTTTCTTCCAGGCTGCCAGCTCTTTGGCCAGGGCCAGTTCATTGGCCTCAAGCCGCGCCCACTGGCGGTAGGAGGGGATATAGGAGAGCTGGGCATACTCCTCCACCATCCGGTCAGTGGAGAAGACCGGACAGAGGGACTGCATGGAGGCCTTTACCATTGCCACCCAGTCACGGGGGATGCCGTCGTTCCCCCGCTGGTAGTAGAGCGGCACCACTTCCTTTTCCAGCAGATCGTACAGGGCGCCGCTTTCCACCTGATTCTGGTATTCCAGGTCGTTATAGACCTCACCCTTGCCGATGGCCCAGCCGTTGTTGCCCTGATACCCTTCGCACCACCAGCCATCCAGGATTGAGAGGTTTAAGCCCGCATTAAAGGCCACCTTCATACCGCTGGTGCCGCTGGCCTCCATCGGCCGGCGCGGGGTATTCAGCCAGACATCCACCCCCTGCACCAGGTGGCGGGCCACCTCCATATCGTAATCCTCGATAAAGACAATCTTGTGGCGGAACCGTTCTTGATGGGAGACCTGCACGATCTGACGAATTAGCTCCTTGCCTTCCGTATCGTGGGGATGGGCCTTACCGGCAAAGATGATCTGTACCGGCCGGTCGGCATCATTGAGGATCCGCTCCAGCCGATCAAGATCACGCATCAGCAGGGTGCCGCGCTTGTAGGTGGCAAAACGGCGGGCAAAACCGATGGTAAGCACCTCCGGGTCCAGCACCTCGTCGGCGGTGGCAATCTCCTTGGCAGTGGCCCCCACCTTCTTGAGCTGCTCCTTCAGGCGGCAGCGGGCAAAGTCCACCAGACGCTCACGGGTGGTCTGTCGGGTACGCCACAGCTCGGCATCAGGTATCTTGCCGATCCGGCGCCAGACATTGTGATCAGTCGGGTCATCCAGCCAGCGGGTACCCAGATAGCGGATCAGCAGACTGCCCATCTGGCGTGACATCCAGGTACGGGTATGGACCCCGTTGGTGATGGAGGTCAGCGGCAGCTGTTCCTCCGGCAGTTCGGGCCAGAGGTTTTTCCACATACTGCGGGAGACCTCGCCATGCAGCTGGCTGACACCGTTGGCATGGCCGGCCAGTTTGAGGGCCAGCACCGCCATGCAGAAGCTCTCGTACTGATCCCCGGTGTTCTGCCTGCCCAGCCCCAGAAATTCGTCCCGCGAAAGGCCGAACGACTTGATGTACTTGCTGAAATATTTGTCCAGCAGCTCTGTGGGAAAGTGATCGATCCCGGCCTCAACCGGCGTGTGAGTGGTAAAGACGTTCCCGGCCCGGGTCACCTCCAGCGCCTCGTTAAAGCTGATCTTGCGTTTCTCCATCACCAGCCGGATCCGCTCAATGGCCAGGAAGGCGGCATGGCCTTCGTTCATATGGCAGACATTGGGAATGATCCGCAGCGCACGCAGGGCACGCACCCCACCGATCCCCAGCAGGATCTCCTGCTGCATCCGCATCTCTTGATTACCGCCATACAGCTGCGAAGTAATCAGGCGGTCTTCCGGGCTGTTTTCCTCCAGATTGGTATCCAGTAGATAGAGCGGCACCCGTCCTACCTGCACCCGCCAGATATGGGCCTTATACGGTCGCGGTCCAAAATCAAGCTCGATCTCCAGCGGACGCCCCAGCTGATCCCGCTCAAGGGTCAGCGGCAGATTATAAAAATCGTTTTCCGGGTAGATCTCCTGCTGCCACCCTTCGTTATTGAGGTACTGCCGGAAATAGCCCTGACGGTAAAGCAACCCTACCCCCACCAGCGGAAGGCCCAGGTCTGAAGCACTCTTCAGATGGTCACCGGCCAGAATGCCCAGGCCGCCGGAATAGACTGCCAGCGACTCATGCAAACCAAACTCCATGGAAAAGTAGGCTGCCTTCAGCTGCGAGCTGCCGTTGTATTCCTGCTGAAACCAGAACTTGTCGGTCATATAGGCCGTCAATTTCTCATCCACCATCTGCAGATGGGCCATGAACCCCTCATCCAGCTTAAGGGTCTCCAGGGTGGTCTGCTGCAGAATTCCCAGCATCTCAACCGGATTGTGGCGGGTAGAGGCCCAGAGATCAGGATCAAGCCGTTTGAACAGGGCAATGGCATCCGGGTCCCAGGACCACCAGAGGTTGTAGGCAATCCGCTGCAACGGGGCCAGCTCGTCGGAAAGCGAAGGAACAACGGTGAACTTGTGAAGCAGTTTTGAAAAATCCACGGGACACCTCGCAAAAAGGAAAACAACACAACAAAATCTACATAGCACGCGGATTAACATCTGATTGAAGCGGATGAGCACGGCTTAACAGCAAGATAAAATTCTTGGCTGATACATCAGCGTCCATCAGCTTAATCCGCGTCATCCGCGTGCCATTGCCGGTAGTGATTACAAGGAAATATCTCCGTTAAATACTTCCGTAGCCGGTCCGGTCATGAACACCGGGCCGTTTTCAACCCACTCCAGCTCCAGGTCACCACCGGCCAGATGGTTCAGAATCTTCCGATCGGTCACATTATTCAACACCCCGGCCACACAGACTGCACTGGCACCGGTACCGCAGGCCAGGGTCTCACCCGCGCCACGCTCCCAGGTGCGCTGTTTTACTTCAGTACGGGAGATGATCTGGATAAACTCCACATTGGTGCGACGGGGGAACAGCTGATGATTCTCGATCAAGGGACCGTAGGTGGTAACCGGAAAGCTGTCCACATCATCCACATAGATAATGCAGTGGGGGTTGCCCATGGAAACGCAGGTTATTTTGAAGGTCTTGTCCAGCACGGTCAGCTCTTCGGCCACCACTTGGGCAACCGGCGCACCGTTCATCGGGATCTCTGCACGGGAGAGCCGCGGCGGCCCCATGTTGACCCGTACCCGATCAACTTTATTGGCTGCATTGGGAAACAGCTGCAGGGTCAGGATCCCGGCACCGGTCTCAGCCGTAATCTCAGTCTTGGCTACAATACCGTGGTCATAGGCATACTTGGCCACACACCGGATGCCGTTGCCGCACATCTCAGACTCTGAGCCGTCACTATTGAACATCCGCATCCGCACATCAGCCTTGTCGGACGGCATGATCAGAATCAGACCGTCCGACCCGATCCCGAAATTGCGGTTGGAAACCTTGATCGCGGTTGCGGCCGGATCAGACACGTTCTCTTCAAAACAGTTCACATAGACATAATCATTACCGGCACCGTGCATCTTGGTGAATTTCATTGTATTCCTCCATCAGTGGTCAGTTTGCAGTTGGCCAAAATAACAGAATACCCGGTTACCAACAAGTTGAAATGATCCATTTGACCCATTGCATTAAAAGCACTCTACATGCTATCAACAACACTAGCATTGGAGGAGACTGTCATGACACCAACACCCACCATCGTCCCTATAACTGAACTGCGCCAGGATGCAACCGGCATCGTAAAATTTGCCGTAAACTCGCAACAGCCGGTTTTCATAACCCAGCGCGGCAGAGCCACAGCAGTTGTGGTCAGCATGGAATCATACCAGCAATCAAGGAAAGAGTTTGAACTCCTTCATCTGCTGGCACGAGGCGAACAGGAGATCGCTGCAGGAATCGGCCATGATCTTGACGCAGTCCTTGCAGAAGCAGCAGATATTTTAAACGGCACCACGGCATGAAAACCCGCTTTACACCGTCTGCTCGCACCCAGTTTCTTGCTGCCGTCACCTATATCAACCGTGAAAACCCTTCCGCTGCCAGAGAATTTTATCACAAAGCAACAGAGCTATTGAAGCAGCTCCACCCCTTTCCGCTCTCTGGGCGGGTAGTGCCGGAATTCCCGGATCTTCCTTTTCGGGAAATCATTGTTCCACCCTACCGTTTTTTCTATCGCCAAAAGAACGCAACGATCTGGATCGTTGCCGTTTGGCACAGCGCACAACTTCCAGTCAAACCAGACAGTCAATAGCAAAAGGAGCAGCCATGATCAAACCCTTCAAAGGCATGCAGCCCCAGATCGACCCGTCCGCCTTTATTGCCGAGACCGCTGTAGTGATCGGCGAGGTCTCTATCGGTCCGGAAGCCAGCATCTGGTACAACGTGGTGGCCCGTGGCGATGTCAACTTCATCAGCATCGGCGCCCGCAGCAATATTCAGGATCTGACCATGCTGCATGTCACCCACAAAAAACATAGTGATGACCCCGGCGCGCCGCTGATTATCGGTGAGGACGTCACCGTGGGGCACTCCGTCACCCTGCACGGATGCACCCTGGAAAACGGCTGCTTTATCGGCATGCAGGCCATGGTCATGGATAAAGCAGTGGTGGGGGAAGGGGCACTGGTAGGCGCACGGGCCCTGGTAACCGAAGGCACCATCATCCCGCCCCACACCCTCTGGGTGGGCTCTCCGGCCAAGTATAAACGGGACCTGACCCCGGACGAGATCGCCTGGCTCAAAAAATCTGCCGGCAACTATGTGCGCTATTCACGGGAGTTTCTGGAGGAGGGGTTGGGCATTCTGGTTCAATCATAGCATTATGTAAGATGTTCACTCAGAAATCTCATGCACCGTTATCTTCATTGAAGCGAACAAGGCTACCTGAACAAAATCTGCCAGACAATCGAGAAAAGTGGTCCAGAATTCAGCGCTGATTGCCGAACTATACATCATGCAGCAGAGTTCACCAAGGAACATCCGATATGGCACAGGCAGACCTTCACAGTGATAAGGTATTGATTGATGAGCCGTTTCTAACGGCGTATCTCGGTGCGCTTTTAAAGGCAACACCGCCTATGGAGCTTGATGTTCCCCCCGCCTGGGCTACTGCCCAGGAGCCGGTCGGCTTTACCTCGGTACAGTTCGGACGAAGGACTGAAGGGACACATGCAGAGCAACAAGCCCTGATCGAGGCGCTGCGTAAAGAGAATGATCAGCTTAAATTTAATGCTGAACTGGCCAAGATTGATGTCGAGGTACTGCGTAGTGAAAATCAAAGACTGAACAGTGAACTGAGTACTTTGAAAGGCACACTGGGGAATACTCAGACTGCATTCAAAGAGCTGCGCGAACGGCATAAAAATCTCCAGACAGAACTGGAACCACTGAAAACAACAGTAATAACCCTGCAATCAGAACTGCAGACCCGGATTGAACACCAGGCGGAACAGTCTGCAGCGCTGGTGCTGGCAGCCCTGCAGCGGGCCACTACCTCTGAAGCAGTATGCATAGTCCCCTCTGCTGATACCAGTAAAATACCCAATGAATCCCGCCAGGAAAAGACCCGTATCAGCAATGAAGAGCGCCAGGTTGTTCTGGGTAGCCTGTTGCATGAACAGCGCGCCAAATCCCAGCTTTGTGAGCAACCGCCGCCCCCGCAACCTACAGCCAGAGATAAGGCAGCGTCTGAACGTGCAGAGGCGCGACGTAAGCTGGAGATTATCGCACAGAGTGTTGCCGAGAACACTCGCACCCGCAAACCAAACCAGCCCGGGTCTCGCATCCTCAAACCGGCAAATCCGCAGCTGAAGATTGTAGTGTCTGATGCTCCTGAACCACCGCAGGTTTCAACCACTATACTACAGACTGCACCGCAGCCGTTACCTGCTGCTATCCAAACCCATGCAGCGGACATAACACCTGCTGATAATTCCAGCTCTGCTACCGAAAGCCGAGCACCACTTAATCCAAATGAGATTAAGCTTGAGCAGTTGCCCCCCACCCGGACTGACAAACGGAAAAATGCTGATAACTACCTGCAGATGCAGCAAGAGGCTGAAGAGGTCGTAGTGCCCAAAGGATACAGTATCACCGTTACCTGATTCTCTGGGCAAATGTATTTGAACAGATCAAACACAACCCCTGAAAAACAAAACAGTTGACGGACTGATCCGGTCTTTTTATGATGGCTTTCACAATTTTGAACAAAGGCCGTGAAGAGGAGTAGTAACAGGGGTAGATTCTTGAGAGAGCCGGTGGGTGGTGCAAACCGGTGAATTGAGCCTGTGAACTCGCCTTGGAGCCGCTCCGGTGAATCAATTAGTAGTCGGAGACGCATTATCCACGTTACGGATCAAACAAGGTTCGCTGTTTTCAGCGAATGAAGTAGGGTGGTACCACGGAAGCGACACGCCTTTCGTCCCTGCAACAGGGCGGAGGCGTTTTTTATTTTCGGCATACACCACATCAGAGGAGGTGGACCAATGGCAAAGGCAAAAGCAGCAGCAAAGGACGAGACACGGGTTATCAAGATCTTTGACACCACATTGCGGGATGGCGAGCAGGCACCCGGCAACAGCATGAACATCGAAGAAAAGCTGCGGGTGGCCAAACAGCTGCAGAAGCTGAATATTGACGTGATTGAGGCCGGTTTCCCGATTGCCTCTGAAGGTGATTTTGAGGCGGTGAAAAAGGTGGCCCAGACCATCAAGGGTCCGCAGATCGCCGGTTTGTGCCGTTCCAGCGACAAGGATATTGACCGGGCCTGGGAGGCGCTGAAGTACGCTGGCGAGAAGGGGCGTATCCATACCTTTATTGCCACCTCTGACATTCACATGAAGTACAAGCTGAAGATGGAGCCGGAGCGGGTGCTGGAAAACGCTGTCAAGGCAGTCAAACGTGCTGCTTCCTACACCCCTAACGTAGAGTTTTCCTGTGAAGATGCGGTGCGGACCCGCCTGCCGTTTCTGGCCCAAGTGGTTGAAGCGGTAATTGCCGCCGGCGCCACTACAGTCAATATTCCTGACACGGTGGGCTACACGGTCCCGTTTGAGTACTACAACATCATCAAGTATCTGAAGGATAACGTCCCCAACATCGAAAAGGCGGTCATCTCAGTCCATTGCCACAACGATCTGGGGCTTTCAGTCGCCAACTCCATTGCTGCGGTCCAGGCAGGGGCCGGTCAGGTGGAGTGCACCATCAACGGTATTGGTGAACGGGCCGGCAACTGCTCGCTGGAAGAGTTTGTCATGATCATGCGCACCCGCCGGGATATCCTGCCCTATACCACCAACGTGGTCACCGAGCAGCTGACCCCGGCCAGTCGCCTGCTTTCCAGCATCACCGGTATAGCCGTACAGCCCAACAAGGCCGTGGTGGGGGCCAACGCCTTTGCCCATGAATCAGGTATTCACCAGCACGGTATGTTGATGGACAAGTCCACCTACGAGATCATGACCCCTGAATCAGTGGGACTGACCGCCAGCGCTCTGGTACTGGGCAAGCACTCCGGTCGCCATGCCTTCAAAAAGCGGCTGGAAGAACTGGGGCATGATTTGAATGATGAGATGCTGAACCGCGCCTTTGAACGGTTCAAGGCACTGGCAGACCTGAAAAAGGAAGTCTTTGACGAGGACCTTGATGCCATCGTGACCGATGAATCACGGGAAGAGGATCGCTACAAGCTGGAGCATATCACCGTTACCTGCGGTTCCTTTGCTGTGGCAACGGCCACCGTGCAGATGGAGATCAACGGCAAGCCGGTCCGCACGGCTGAGTTGGGNNATCACCGGCGGTACCGATGCCCAAGGCGAGGTAACGGTACGAATGGAAGAGGGTGGTCACACCGTGGTAGGCAAAGGCGCCTCCACCGACATCATTGTGGCCTCAGCCAAGGCCTACATCCATGCCTTAAACCGCCTGCACAGCAAGCAGAAGCGCCTGATGGATGCGGTCTGAAACGCACTTGCAACGTGAAATGGGCCTGACCGTTCTTCTGTCAGGCCCGTTTCGGCACAAGGACAGCTCAATTATTTGACTCTACTCCTGCATTATTAATTTGGCGATATAAGCCATTAATAACATGTTGCCGATGCTGAAGATCAGCACCAGCACCACCGCAATCAGAATATAATCAAGCCACTTGAGTGATGCCGGCAACACCACCGGCGTATACTTAGCCGACCCTTCGTTCACGGCTGCCAATATCTTCTGCTCAACGGACTTCTGCTGTGCTGAGAGTACAGCAATCTCGTTTGATAATGCAGCAATCTGATCTGCACTGTCATCGGCTGTCGTTTGTTGCTGGGCAACCTTAAGCTCGTACAGTTCTGACTTCAATGCAGTAATCGTATCGGTTAACCGCTGCATCATTTCATCATTACGCCGCCCACCGGCCTGTACTGCACTGATCAGATTCTGCAGAGCCTCCAGCATTGCTGCCGACTGCACATTCCCATCAGGTGGAGGCGCTGCACCAGCCATCAGCTGTTCACTGCTGGGAGATAACGCTGACGCCGCAACCTGCTGATCAGAAAATAACGGAGTAATACAGGTCGGTTCCGTTGTCGAAGATTCAGGCGAGGAGGCCTGCTGCTGTATTGGCTGCATGGTTGCCATTGTTTCTACCGGCCTGCCGCAAGCCGGACAGCATTCGAGATCCGCCACCATCAGACTTCCGCAATTTATACAACGTTTGATAAAATCATCATCAAACGGATAACCGCACTCAGGGCAATTCTCTACATCCAGTGGCACCATTGCCCGGCACTCGATGCAGAGTTTCTGACTGTTTTCAGCAGACATTTCCGACCTGTCCTACCACCAGAACACCTCCTCAAGCACCAGCTGCCGATATCGATCGTACTTGGCAGAGGCAAAGACAATCAACTGCAGCAGTGCCAGACCAATTACCGCAGCAATCTGCACCGGGACTATGCAGAAAAGCAGAGCAGCAAGCAGTCCCAGTTGCAGGACTATAACCAACACCCCCTTGCGCCAGATACCGTGCAGGATGTAGTAGAACCCACCCATCAGTAACGCCTGGCTTGAATCAATCACCCCGGTTGTCCGTAACGTACGAAAATGCCGCAATTGCGGTATATCCACCTCAAAGCGACGGATCCCCAGAAGATTGGCACTGATCGGCGTTGCCGCTATCAGGGTAAACAACTCCTGCAAATGGGGATCAATCTCCAGTGCACTGATCTGTGCCAACAGGTCAGATGGTGGAGTCCCTTGTTGAAGCTGCGACTGCTCTGCTGCTGTTATCTGACTGTGACTACGCAGATTACTAGACTTTGGCGGTTCTCCCTGAAGTTCACACAGGTTGCAGGCAAAGCTGCTATCCATACCAAAGTATTCACAGTCAACACAATTCTTCCGGGGAGCAGCAGCCGGCTGTTGTGCGGTTCGCAGGATGTTTGGGCAGCCGCACTTTGGACAGGCCAACGCGCGCGAAGAGACAGACTTGCCGCAAAGTTTGCACGCTATCAACGCCATAAATGATCCGGAACCTTACCGTGCAATGCCAACCAGCAATACGCCGTCAGGCCCCTTCCAGCGCAACCAGCCCAACTCTACTTTGTCGGTACGTACCAGCAGCCACTGCTCCACTACATTTTCTACCTGCAGCAGGTCGCGGGTTGTTACCTGCTGCAGCACCTGCTTCTCTTCAGCATCGTATATTGCATACTGCTCTTTGCTCAGTCCAGTCAGCAGCTGTACCCGTTTTCCCTTAAAAAACTCTTTCCAGGGGCTAAACTGCCACTCCTTACCCGCCTCCATCCAGCCGGTACTATTTGACTGCTCACAGCTGATCTGCACCCATTCGTTACTGGTATCTGACACCAACAGTGCGGTCTCTGCAGGATTAGCTTTTTCCTGCAGATGCGGAAGTCGGCGGGGTAAGCAACCGGTCAGCGGTTTGGCAGCCCGGTCAGGCCGGTCATACAGCTTCGGGGTCACTGGATGGTCGGCGGTCTTTACCAGCACACCGATTCCGGCCTGGACTGCAGGGGACGGGGCGGCAGCAGCCACCTGAGCAGCAGGCTGACGTACAGCAGGTACCGGCACTGGTTGCGTAACAGCTGGTACAACTGGGGCAGCAGCCTTCTGCATTGTACCTGCCGCCGCCATCGGCACCTGAACCGTATCATCCAGTATACCGGCAGCATTCTTCAGCAAGATGTTTTTCAGTACGTTATCATACAAGGCGCTGCGGTAATCCCGTTGTGCGCTGGTATAAGCCTGTTCCGCGTTCAGCAGATCAATCGCCGTGCGGGTACCGATAGAACGTCCTTTCTTGACCGCATTGAGCTGCACCTCGGCCGAGGCAAGCCGTTGTTCCAGTGACTTAACCAGCGCCACGTTGTAGACAAGGTTGTAGTACGATTGTTTCAGGTTTTCACTACGCTGTTTACGCAAGTCATCCAACAGCCCTTTACTACCGGACTGATTGGCAACGGCCCGTCTCACCTTGGCTGAGGTCTCACCGCCCGAATAGATCGGGATGGTCAGTGAAGCACCCACATACCACTGGCGCGTCTCCACTTCCGGCAAGAAGGCAGTCCCTTTGCTGGAGGTATAACCGCCCGATCCTTGGAGAAACGGCAGGTGCTCTGCCTTAACCGCCCGCAACTCCTGCCCTGAACGCTCCAAACCCAGCATCCCTTGCCGGATGATCGGATCGTTCTTCTCCATCGTATCCAGCCACCAGGCCAGATCGTCCGGCTGGGCACCCAGCACCGTCAACGGTGCGTAATCCTGCACCTCATTGATCGACCTCCCCACCAGAGTTGACAGTTTTTGCTCCGCCAGCCGCAGATTCCCTTCCGAGCGAGTGATGTCAGCCGCCACACTGTCTTGCCGTGCCTTGGCCTCATACACGGCGATGATATCCCCCATACCGGCTTTCAGCATCATCTGACTCTGTTCATGAAGCTGCGTAACCCGCTCAAACTCCTTCCGGGTAATCTGATACTCCTGCTGGGCCTTCAGCAGCCCCAGGTAGCCATCAGCAAAACGGACCACCAGATCCTGACGGGCTGCCCGTACTGCTGCCTCTTCGGCTCTGATACCGGCATCAGCAACATTCAGATTCATCAAGGTCGGCACGTCCAGCAGGTTGATCCGGGCCGACACCGCATAGTTATGGCCAACCACTGATCCGGTCTGCGTACCCTGCTGGTACCCCAACGTAGTCTGATTGATATGGTTGACCCCCACATTGGCATCCAGTCGAGGATACAGCCTGGAACGGACAATGCTGGATTCGGCGGTAACTGCCGCAAGCCGTGCCTCGGCCCGCACCATGGTACTGTCATTCTTTTTGGCCAGCTGAAACAGATCCTGATAACTGTCAGCCGTCGCTCCGGCGACTGACGGTGTCCCAATGGCCAACCCGATAGAGACCAAAGCCCAAACTATTTTATTTTGCATGGATCGCCTTTCTCATACTGACCAGCATCGGTTCAAAGATATAACTAAACGCCGTACGCTTCTTAATCGCAATCGCTACCGTGGCGGTCATCCCCGGCAACACCTGCACATCACTGACCGCTTGCTGGTGCTGTTCATCGATCTTGATGGTTGCCCCAAAGTAGGGTGCCTGCTGACCAGAGCCAGGGGGTGGCACGATCCGGTCGGCTGAGATATAGCTGATAGTCCCCACAAACGGCGGGATGGTACGGCGATCAAGCCCAGCCACCGTGATCTCGGCCCGCTGGCCTATCTTCACCTGGTTGACGTCCTCAAGCTTGATCTTGGCCTCCACAATCAGCTCATCACTCAACGGGGCAATCTCCATCAGGATGTCCCGGGGCATGATCACCCCACCCACCGTAGTCACCTTCAGCCCCACCACCTTGCCGGCGACCGGCGCCTTGATAATCTGGCGCTCAAGGGTATCCTTCACCGGCCTAATCCGCTCTTGCAGATCAATCCGCCGCAACGACGACTGTTTCAAGTCGCTGGTAGCCCCCTGGATACGGTCGGCTCCCATGGAGACGATCCGTTGTTCAAGCTCATGGATCTTCTGACGCTCGCTGGCCAGCGTTGCCGCCATGGTGTCCCGCTGCCCGTTCTTTTCTGCCAGCTGGCGCTGGATATCCAGCACCGCCGAGCGGGCCACATACCCCTCCGCCTGCAGCGTGCGGCTGGCGGTCAGTTGCTCCGTGATAACCGCTATCTCCTGCCGCTTCGATTTCAGGCTTTCTTCAAGCCCCCGGATGTTCTCCCTGATCTGGGCTATCTGATGCCGCGTCAGTTGCACCTGGCTGCCGTAGGCCGAGCGCCTCGCCGAAAACAGGCGATTTTCATGTTCAATAATCCGTCTGATCTCCGGGTTGTCTGCCTGATCGGTCAGAACCTTCGGGAACGGGATCGACCCCAGCCCTTTACTCTCGGCCTCAAGCCGGGCCGTCTGTGCCAACTCTGCGGCATCCTGCTGTTCCAGCATCTGCACAATCGGCTGCACCTGTCCCTGCTCAAGCTCAACCAAAGGTTGTCCTGCCGCTACAACATCACCATCCTTCACCAGAATGGCCTTTACAATGCCCCCCTCCAGATGTTGCACAGACTGGCGTTTACCCAGAAACACCACCTCACCCTGGGCATGCACTGCAGCCCCCATCGGCACCAGCACAATCCAGGAAAACAGCCCCATCAAAAACAGCGCTACAATCAGCAGCCCGAACTTGATGGTACTGCCTGCCGAGATTGGTGGAGGGGCATTTTCATGGGGGGCCAGCAGCTCCGTGCTGGGAACCCCGGGCCGCTGGTAGAGTTGTGGGAGAGAAACATCTTTTTGCATGGTCATTACATCGTCACCGCTAACGCTTGGCAAGCGGCGCCACCTTATCATTGCCGTTATCTGGAGCATCGCTAAGTTCCGTTTGCGCCCCCTTACCCTGGCGGGCTTTCTTCAACCGGGCCAGCACCCATTCTTTCGGGCCAAAGGCGGCCAGATTACCGTATTGCAGCACCAGTAACTTTTCAACCTTATTCAGATAGTTGGCATTATGGGTCACCACAATTGTCGTGACTCCGGCAGTCTTCAAAGAATCCAGCGTCATCATCAACGCCGCCTCACCCTCGGTATCCAGGTTCGAGTTAGGTTCATCCAGAACCACGATCCGCGGATTGCCGTACAGGGCACGAGCCAAACCGATCCGCTGACGCTGGCCGCCGGAGAGGAACGTCCCCCCATCGCCGATCTGCGTATCATAACCGTTCGGCAGATGCAGGATCAGTTCGTGCAAACCGGCCTGTCGCGCCGCAGCAATCACCTTATCGGCATCCGGCTGATCCAGCCGGGCGATATTCTCAGCAACGGTGCCTGAAAACAGCTCGATGTCCTGGGGTAGATAACCGATGTACTTGCCCAGTCGCTCTGCGGGCCAGTTGTTGATATCAGCCCCATCCAGCCGCATGCTCCCCTGCAGAGGCCGCCATACTCCCACCAATAGTCTGGACAACGTCGATTTGCCGGATGCACTGGGGCCGATGACTCCCAATGTATCACCTGGTTCCAGACTGAATGAGATATCGCGAAGTATCACCTTGTTCAGGGACTTGATACCAAACGTCACATGTTCCAGTGTGATCTGACCGCTGGGCGGCGGCAGCTCCATATAACTCTGCTGCTGCTTGGCAGCCCGCTCCATAAAAAAAGCTAACCGCCGGTACGAGGCACGGGCATCAGCCAACCCTTTCCAGCCTGAAATCACAAACTCAATCGGCCCCAGCGCCTTGCCGTAGATGATCCCGCCAGCCATCATCATGCCAAACGAAAAGGTAGGATCCTTCAAGATGATGTAGGTACCGGTTCCCATGGTCAACGCCATGAACAACTGCCGCAGCCCCTTGGTTATACCGCTGATGGTGCCCGATTTGACGCCTGCCTGGGTCTGCAGCCACAGCACATGATTGTTCAGCGAGGTCCAGCGCCGCACAATATTATCAATCATTCCCATTGAGCCGACCACTTCGGCATTACGCAGACTCAGGTCAACGAATCGGGAGGCCATTCGACTGGAGACACCGGCTGCTGCCAGCGGCTTCTTGGTCAGATGCTCGGTGAGCAGGGTTAGGCTAAACATCAACCCTGAGCCAACCACCATGATATAGAACAGCAAGGGATTCATGAAATAGAGCAAAAATCCATACAACGGCAGCCACGGGGCATCAACCAGACTCATGGCACTCGGGCCGGTCAGAAAGGAACGCACGGTCTGCAGGTCTGACAAGAGGTAACTATGCCGCTCATCCTCGTCACCACACGATGATTCAAGCATCTTGCGCAACAAATACGGTGCATAAATCACGTCAATCGCATTGTTTGCCGTTACCAATATCCGGGAACGCACCACCTCCAACAATCCAACCACCAGCATGGCAATCGTCAAAAGACCGGTCAACAGCCAGAGCGTTTCCTCGCTCTTGGCAGCCACCACGCGATCCTGCAGCTGCAGCATGTAGACCATCGGCGACAGCTGCAAGATGTTGATCACCAAGCTGAAAAGTAAAATCGGCAGCACAAAGCGCTTTATGAAGAATTGTTTGTCCATTCCAACCCGTTAATACAATCTGCATCAATAATGACTTAAGAGCCGTTTTCATCTAACTACAATTGTATTTATCGGCCAAACACAATGCAAACTAAACTTACGAACATCACGTATATTCTTATGCTGACACCTTACGTATCTGCACCAGCAACTTCTCCTTGTTTTCACCATACCATTCCTGCGAGAGCATCTGAAACGCACCAGTAAATCCGTACATGCGTGCCCAGCAATAGGTGTCATCAAAATAGCGGCTGAATGTCTTTTCGGTGATTATATTAACATGGGTAGGATCTTGAAATGCTTCCGGGTGCGGATAGGCAGGCGTGAGTGACAGAAAAATGCCGCCAGGCTTAAGCACCCGGTAGATTTCATTCATTAGCTCAACAAACGGATTTCTGCGGGTTGGGTTATAGATCACCCTGGGGATATGCTCGATAAAATCGAAGGCGGTTACATATTCAAAAAAATCAGCTTCAAACGGTATCCGATCGAGAGCCAAATCAGCAGAGACAATATTTTTTGTACTATCACTATACACATCAATGCCATACAAAGAGTCCGCCCGAAAAGGGTTCTGAGGCAATCTGCCACACCCCAAATCCAAACTTCTAGTCATATACGACCTCCAGCTATGATTTCAGGACTGTAGTGCACCTCTGAACTGTATCACTTATAACACCTTAATGGCGTTATCAATTATCTGCTTTATTGCAAGCATTTTCTTTTGATCTTCAACAAATTGACTGTAGTTGAGTAAATCGTCATTATTTAAAACATACCCGTTTATAAAATCTTTTTTTGTATGAAGAATTCTATTTGGATATGCATTTACATGAGATTCATCTTTCACATAAACAGCAACAAAATCATTCCAAACCGTCCCAACCTGGCTGCTTACAAATGATTCAAGTAAACTAGGCTTATAACCATTCCTTTCAGCCCAACGGAGCAGAGCTTTGCCACTGTCTGGGTAGAAACGCCAACAGTCCACTGGATATCGATGGAAGTCACCGTTTGAAGGTACGTTCAAATAAAAAAGTCCATCGGATTTTAGTATACGAAGTACCTCTAAAAACACTATCCAGAACATTTCAGAATGTTCTAATACGCTTGAGCACAAACAAATATCAATAGACTCATTTTCAAAAGGCAGTACATAAGGGTCGTCAAGAACAACATCTACCCCCTTCCCTTGCACAAAATCAACGCCTATATACTTCAGTCCATCTGGAGCAATTTGGCGAAGAGAACCATTGACATCCTGTGCACCGATTTCAATCGCGACTTTATCCGTTCCTTGCGTGACATAGTTTTGAAAAAATGATGTAGCGTTAATCAATGCTGATTGGTGCATATATAATCTCCCGTCCCAGTTACTCGTAAAAAATGTTTTTTTGCCACCTTAAACAGCAACTTATTCAAGTAATTAGCCCAATTGAGCCATTGATTAATTCTCTATAAAATTTCTACTTTTTCTCATAGGGTGTGCTTCGCTAACCATCACTACATCAACTTGCCACAGTGTATTGTCCATGGGCCTATACAAATGATCCACAATATCATGCACCACAAATCCAAAAGGCTTAAAAAATTCTACAATCCTTGCAAATCTTGGCACACCATCCAGCAGTGATGCCTCAAGTACAAATACACTGTCATCCGAAATTAACGAAGTAGCGCCTTTCAGCACCTCAACTTCAACGCCATCCACATCAATCTTTACTAGAAAAGGACTAGCAAATGATCGCGTAGCGCAAAATTGATTCAGAGAGATCGTCTCAATAACCCGATTATTGCTACTGTCGCTTAATTGTCGGTCTATGGTCGCAAACTGTAGATTTTCAGTAACACTCAAAATGGCACTACCAGAACGGGCAGATACCGCAGCCATCATATATTCGGCACTCTTTAACCTCTGACAGATCCCCTTCAGCACCGGCTCATGCTCCCGTACCGGTTCAATCAGGACATGATGTGCGTCAGGAAAGACCTCAAACAGTTCCGGGGTGCCCACCTGTGCCCCAACATCAATGACCGTTGCCGGGTTAAAGCCGCAACTCTTCAGATTCAGCAGAGCCCCTTTTTTGGTTTTACGCTGTGTGTACACCTGCATACTGATCGCATTTTGTAAAAAAAGGGCAAAAGGATCTCCAGGGGTTTCAGCCAACACCTCGGCATACTGTTTGTAGGCTGCCACAACGTCACCGGCAACATGCTTATCAAAGGCATCAAGTACCTTAGAACTGATCTGCGATTCCATACCGTTCTCCTGGGTTGCTGTGACATCGGCTCCGCTCAACAAGTGACAAGAGCGCCATCAAAACACGTGTATCCGCTTCCTGACAAAAAATAATACTGCCGCCAAGCGGCCCGCCTGGTTTGATACCCGGCAGTGTGCCTGGTGTAAGCGCATGCAGTCTTTTGTTGCTCGCGGTGCCAGCACCTGCTGCAGCTAACGCATACCAGCATACTACAGAACGGTAGCCTTGCTGTCTCATTTCAAACAAAAGCGCATTCAGCTTCTGTAGCGACTGTTGTGCAAAGCGTGTATCAAACCCCAGCACGATCAGTTGTGGCCTAACCAGAGCCAGATCAAGCGACGCAAGCACATTGCCGTCATGCCCTGCAGCATCTATCAGCAGCAGATCCAGCGAGCGAATATCCTGCTGCACACAATAATCGGCAAGGTGCTGGTTGGAGACCATCGGTGCCGCAACTGTTTCATCAACTGGTGATGCCTCCAGGCTGGAAAGACCGGGGGTTTTACTGTAATATAACCTGACCTCCGCCTTTGCCGCAGCACTGACAGCAGCCTGAAGTACACGGCAGCGGTCCCTAAATTCTGCGGTGTTGGCTTCAAGTAATGCCGTAAAACGCTGATCCGGCTCAAACAGGTCTGCCTGCCATCCCTGGCGTACAAACGGCAAAGCACGCAGACCGCTACCAGCCCCCACCTCTAACAGCCTGAAAGGGGCCTCGCGCTCTTGGTCGTAAAACAATGGCATAAGGAGAGAAGTGGCCAGCGCCGCACCATCAAGACAACGGGTCAGTTGTGCCGTATAGGGGCCTGATTGCTGCAGCTCTGCTGCAAGTTCATCAAACGACTGCTCAAGCCGGAGCTGCCCCTGCTGACGATACGCTGCAACCAGCGCTTCAAGCGCAGCCCCTACCCGTCCGGCAAAAGGTTTGGTCGCAAAGTAAGGCGGCAGATTATCTGCAGCCGCCTGCAGTAAACGCTGCCTAACCGCCTGACGCCAAGCAGCATCACCGGCAAGGGCGACCGCCAGATCGATGTATGCCTCTGCAGAATCGGCTATCAACTGATCCAATCCTACCATCCTGAGAGCTGAGGCCCCATACTGGGATCGTCCCGCCAGGCCACACCAGGTTATGGGGGGCAGGCAGGCGATCAGCGCCTCGATCATAGAACAGCCGCCTGAGAATGGATATGAATCAAGATAGATGTCACCCAGGGCCATAATCCGGTGGACATCTGCCCGTGTTGGCACTGCCGGCACGATAACCAAGCGGTCAGGCGCGACACCATAGGCAGCCAGATCCTGTTCAAGCCGAGTCTTTAACGGCAGTTTTTTATACTCATCGTGCCAGGTGCCCCAGGCAGGGCTAAACGGCAGCAGCAGCAGCATGCTGTTTGGCGCCTTGGCAAGGATAGCCCCCCAGGCACGGGACAGCTCCGGCATAATTTTATAATGGTTGGCTGCCGACATAAACAACAGCGCCGATTCAGGGATGCCAAAGCCTTGTCGGCTAAACTCGGCAGTGGCCGGTTTATCGTCGTACTGGTACGAATAGTAGGACAGAGAGCCAGGAATGCGGCACAGATATTCCGAATAGTTGGATTGAGCGCCGGGGCTTGGCTCATTCCAGGTTGAGGCGAGCATCACATCGATCTGGCTGTAACCGGTACTGACCGGCGAACAGATTGAAGCAACCTGAATACGGGCCACACGATACGCAGCCACTCGTGCGGAATAGTTATTGACCGCCGTAATATTCTGACCAAAGACCATGATATCAAGCTGATCGTTCCTGATCCGATCAACCGCAAGCTGCAGCCCTGCAGTGACATCAAGCTTCACCACGCTATCAGCAGAATTAAAGCAGCGTTGTTCAAAATTACTGCCCCTGATCTCATGGGTATACAGCACTATCTCAAAACGCTGGCGGTCGAGATGTTCAAAATGTGACAGCAGAAAATAGGATTCAGTGTACGGCGTAAACGAGGTCATGTAGATCCCGAGTTTTAACCGTCGCTCTGGATTACACTCAGGAACGCACGCAATCAGCGTGATGCCGCCATCCAGCAGCTGGCCGGCAGTAACCAGATCAGCCCGCTGCATGAACAGCTTTTTCAGATAACAGTTTGAAAAATAGGTCTGCACATAGGCTAGACTGCGGTCAAAGCATTTGAGGATCCGTCGTGCGCGATCTGTGCCGTTCAGTGTCGATCCATCAGCAAAGATGTACTGATGCAGCATCCCGGTCATACCGGTGAGATGCTCAATAAACTGATCAATGGCCGCAGGGGTTAAAAAGATATGCGGGTATTCCAGCAGGGCGTCCAGATGCCACTCCAAGGCCCAGTCCGGTACGGCATCAAGTGAAGTTGGCAGCGGCAGTTCAAAGTTCTGGCCCAGAAGCGCGGCAGCCAGAAAAAAAGTATAATAACGTGGATCATGGGGAGTGAGAGTCTGAAGTTCCAACAGATAGCGCTGCAGCAGGTCTTCATCTTCAAGGCAGCGGGGAAGATTTCTGATACCAGACTGGGCAACCTTCGTATAAAAATGCACCAGCAGCACATTCCAAAAATTAGGCAGAATCTGCGGGCTAATCCCTTCCAGTAATCGACAGAGTTCGCGCCGTGCATGCAGCAGCTGATCCAGCGTATCCTGGTTGGTTGACTGCTGGTACTGATCAACTGCCGTTGTGAACCAGCCCGGCACCAGCCTGATCTGTTCCGCCGCCTGTTGACGTACGTCCGCTGCATTATCTCCCAGAAACTGCATGAGATAGAGCGTAGCCTGGGCGTAGTGACCGTCATCGGTTAAATTAAAAACTTTATGCATCTCAAAAAAAATCATCTGCTATACACTCACCATCGTTCAGTGCTTATAGTGGAGTTTCCGGTCAGTTCCGCATCTACAATTCAATCCTCGACGGCTTGACCGCCTGCAATGCAAACTGAAGAGTAAGATTTTCTTCTGAAACATACGCAACTCTAAAATCTGCTTTATAGAGGTATCTAAAATCTGACATTGCTGTTTTACCAATTTGAGCTGTGTACTGGGTCTGATCCAAGAAAACAAAGCTCTCCTTCTGGATAACCCGTGAGTGAGACGGATCGCCAAAAGCCCAATAGCTTGTGTAATGCGGACAAGAGCCAATCAACAATCCACTTGGCTTTAATATACGCCAAAACTCTGAAAACTGAGCGAAGAAAAATTGATAATCACCTAATTTACCGGTGTGTTCCAAGACTTCATAGGCGTGGATCTCATCAAAAGAATTATCATCAAATGGCAAGGGCAGATTATTCAAATCCCAAACCACATCGGGTTTATGGTCGGCATTTATATCCAGAGTAGTCAGATTATGCCAATCCTGCTTATCCTGGAAGAAAAGCTGCTTGATACGTCGACTACCACACCCTATCAACAGCTCTTTATATTCAGACTCTTCGCTCATGTATCTTCCTTCTGAGCAACTTCCAACTAACGGCTTGAAATCAGCACCCCTGTTGGGATTCGCTACGCTCTTCCCAACCTACGGCAGAAATCACATAAAATCAGCTAGTAGTAGGTCACTCTGTAAAAAATTGAACCCGTGAGGGTACGTGGGTCGGCTTCCTTTTCCTGCATTCTCGAAAATATTACTTGTCAAGGTTCGTACCGTTCCTCAAAAGTTCCACACTCACCCCGACAACCTCTGCCGCTTCCTCAATTGCCAACCTGTGATTTGGCCAACGCGTCAATTACCTTGAGAAACGTATCAAAATATGTTTTCACCGCTTGCCTCTCACTACCTGCACAGCCTGCAATCCTGCTTCCTGCGCCGCTGCTCAAGCCGTGCCCGATAGGTATCCAGCCGCTCGACCAGCGGTGTAAAGGGGTCCAACTCCTGATCAAGGGCCATCCCTACCTCAAGATATTCATCCAAATTGTTAAGATCCGGGCGGGGCAGATTGCCTGCCAGATAGTCATGCCAGATCTGCCGGTAGAGCGTATCAAGGCTGCGCACCAGTAACGGCATGTCAAACAGGACACAACTCTCTTTCTGCTCTGACAGCTTCTGCTTCAACTCATTACTCCGCTCACGGTACAGACCGGCCTCAATCGCCTTGGCTACATACTCCACCGGACTGTTGCAGATCAGCTCCGGTATGCCGGCAGAGCGTACCAGGCTGCCACAGACGCGGGATGCAAAGCCGTTCCCGGACAGGGTCACCACCGGCACACCCATCCACAATGCATCGGATGCGGTGGTATGGGCACCGTACGGGAAGGTGTCCAGAAACAGGTCTGCCGACTGATACCGCTTCAGGTGTTCATGATTGGCTGTGCGCCCGGCAAAGACCAGTCGTTGTGGCGCAACACCGCAACTGGCGGCACGCTCACGCAGGCGGTTGTTTACCTCTTCCTGATCAGAAAGCAGCCAGAGCATGCTGTCCGGCACCCCGCGCAGTATCTCCATCCAGAGCAGAAAGATCTGTTCTGTAATCTTCTGGCTGCCGTTAAAACAGCAAAAGACAAAGACATCCTCTTTCAGGCCGTACTGCTGGCGTGAGGCCGGTTGCTCAGAGACAATCCGCTGCCGGTCATTGGGTTGATAACAGGGCAGCCGCAGCACCTTTTCAGAGTAAAACAGGTCATATCCATCCGGGACAATGTAGTCATCGGCAAGAATATAGTGGTGAAAGGCCGAACCCATGGTGCCGGGGAATCCCAGCCAGTTGATCATGATCGGCGCCGGGTTGTAGGCCAGAATGGAGGTGCGGGCATTCATGGAATGGCCGTTAACATCCACCAGGATATCAACTCCGTCATCCGCTATACGTTGGGCTGCCTCATGATCGCTTATGCTGCTGATATCGATCCAGTGGTCAACATCCCGCCTGATTCTGGCCTGGAAAAGGTCCTGACGCTCCGGGCCGTAATAATATGCCGCCACTTCAACATTGGCACGATCGTGCAGTCCGAAGATATCAGACATCAGCGATCCTATGGCGTGGCCATAAAGGTCGGAGGAGAGATACCCTATCCGCAGTCGTTTGTCCTCTGCCCGGCTGGCTGCTGTCTCCGGCTTCCTTTGTAGCTCATCCGAAGGCAGTTTAATGATTTTTTTGCTGTAATTGTGCGAGATAGCCAGCTGCAGCAGTGGGTCATTGCTGTAGGCAGCAATCGTCAACGGAGCCATATTACGGATAAAATCAGACCGTGGCGTATTGCTCTGCAGGGAAAAGACCGGCCATTTGCATTGCTTTAGACGCAGATCAACCAGGTGCATCAGAATATCCGGCTGGTTACCCTGCAGTGCCAGACTCTCCAGCAGACTTTTCTCTGCTGCTTCGGGGTTACCCTGGGCGATCTGGATCCTGCTAAGCTGCACCAGTGCCAATGACTTGTATTTAATGTTTTCATGGGTTACCAACGACAAGAGTCGCAACAGTTCTCCATGAATCTGCAGGGCCAGGTCGGTGCGCCCCAGCTTTTCGTACCCGGAAGCAAGGTTGATATAGGCGGGGAAAAGCTGCTTATTGCTGTTGATGGCCTTGATATAGGCAATGCATGATTCAGCGGTCAGGCCGGCAGTTCCCAGGACAATCCCGTAATTAAACTGCATCACATACTGGAGCGGATCTTCAGCGTTGGCAGCGAGCCAGGTCTGGTACAGTTCCAGCAGCTTTGACCGGCCATACCCTTCAACATCGGCAGCCATTGACATCAGCTCAAAGGCGCTCAGCCGTTTATCAGCTGCCCGCTGCACCAGATCTGAAAATGTTGCGTCATCCATATCTTTGTCTCTCCTGACTGGTTATGCAGGTTTGCTTAGATAGTTGTCCGGATCGAACCTGTCAGGATCAGCCAGCAGGTCATCCAGAATTTTCAGGCGGCGATCCAGCGCCATGCCGGTTACATGTGCCGAAAAATCACCCGGTTGCCAGAAAAGCTCTCTGGGCAGATTCCAGTCCCGTATATGTGCCTGCAATCTGCGGTAGGGAATAATATCCACCCAGCTCTTGTTCCAGTAAAGCCAGATTGCATTGAAGGCATCCTGCTCCCAGCATGGTTCATGCCGCTTGCCGATCTTGTCGCACTGATCCCAGACCCACTTGAGCAGTTCAAACGCCGCCGGCAGATTCCTGGCAAAGACAATGCCGGTGTTCATCGGTGTCTGCGGCAGAATATCCGCTGCTATCATAAAGGCATGCAGCCCGGTTCTGAACCCTTCCGTAATGAAGGACTCAAGCGGTTTCTCAGGATCGGTGATCAGGATATCGTCATCAAACCAGACACAGACATCGTACAGCGGAAGCAGGCGCTGCAACAGCAGCACCTTGCTCCAGGCGATATGGCGTGTCTCGTCAAGGGTCTGTGTCTCGATATGGAGGGCGTAGCCCCATTTTTGGGCGTACTGAACAAGCGCAGGATAGGTCTTCCGGCTAAGCTCAGGCCGGTCAGAGATTGAGCAGATGCAAAAACGTATTTCAGACAGGTTTGACATACACCACCAGGCAGCAGAAAACCATTTTGATCACTCTCCCAGCAGTTTCTCAAGCAACAGATCCGTTACGGCATCCCAGGTGTAGCTGCGGTGTACCCGCTCAATACCTGCCTCGGCGGCCCTGCAGCGCCAATCTGCATCGTCCATCACCTTATACATCAGCTGGATCAAATGATCCAGATCCGGCAGCAGCATGTCACCTGTGTAGTCGTCTTTACCAACTGTGATGAGCCGGCTATCAATCCGCAAGGCGCAGTCATCATCGACAAAATCATCGGTTGCCCCGCCTCTGGTGCAGATAACCGGCAGGCCGCAGGCCATCGCTTCAAGTACCGGCATATTAAAACCTTCCGCCTTGTAGGGAGAAAGATAGGCGTCTGCCGACTGATAGATACGGGCCATATCTGCCATTGAAAGGGAGTTGCCGATATAGCTGAGTCTGTCAAGCACCATTGTCTGCGCCTCAACAGGAAGTCCGGACAAGGCCTTTTTTAAGAACTCGTTCGAGGGGTAGAGACCATCGTTTCCCTTCAGAATCAGACGGGCGTCCGGCCGTTGTGCAGCGACAGTTGCAAAGGCCTGCAACAGCAGATCAACTCCCTTGCACTCGGTCATGGCACCGATATGCAGAAACACAAAACCATCCAGCCCAAGGTTTGTTCTGGTTTGTAGCCGACTGGCTTCAGACCTGCCAAAAACAGTGGTATCAACCCCGTGGGGCACAACCAAGACCTGATCGGTACCGCAGCCCTGCCGATAAAAGCCCTCGGCAGACCAGTTGGAGGGGGTAACGATCTTGACCTGGGGCTGGTTGATACAGGCACGAAAATCGTCCAGCGTGTTGTACTGTTGCGGTAACAGCACCTTGAATTCAGAGGTAATGAAAATCGCTGTCTTGGTCTTAATCTCTTTGAAGTTAAATGGCGTAGAGATCCTGTAGACCAGATCACAGCCGGCCGGATCGCACTCCTTCAGGCTGTTCAGCCATGCTGAGTCGTCATCACTTAACAGCCCAGTAAGTGTCGCCCAGTTCTTGTCATACCGAGCGACCTCTTTGAAACAGAGCTGCAGGTTCTTTTTTTTACGCATCGACAAAAGCTGCCACTGATTGACAACCGAATAGGAATGGCAGAGCGAAAGCCAGCCCTCAACCAGCAGCTTTTTGTCCGGCTTACCCACCTGACACCCCCCCCATGCCGGCTGATCGCTGCTTCTTCTCCCAGATTTGATGATAAAGCTGTTCAAGGTTGCGGCAATAGCGGGCGGTGTCATAGAGCGGTGTGGTGGCAAGATTCTGCTGCAGCCTGGCACGAATCTGCTGAAGTTTTTCCCGGTTATGGGCCAGTTCAAGTGCCAGACGTTCATAGCCGGGCAGATCGTCGGTTATCAGTTCAGGCAACCCGACAACTGACAGCAGTCCGGCAGCGACCCGCCCGGCAAAGGCCTTGCCGCGGCAGGTCAACACCGGCAGACCAACTCGCAGGACATCGCTGGTGGTGGTGTGGGCGTTGTAGGGGGTGGTATCCAGAAACAGATCGGCAAGTCGGTAGCGGGCCAGGTGATCCTCAATACGGGGCACACGGGTAGCAAAGATAATCCGCTCGGCGCCGACCCCCCGATTTTCTGCTTCTTTACGCAGGTTACGCTCAGCCGACTCGTTCAGCTTCATCAACCAGAGTACACTGCCGGGAACCTGCTTCAGCAGACGCATCCAGACATCAAAGACCGGCGGGTTGATCTTGTAATCATGGTTGAACGAACAGAATATAAAACCATCATCTGGCAAGCCCTGCTCAGCGCGGGTAGGGGTCTGCTCCGCAATCTGCACCTCGCTGTCGGTGGGCAGGTAGGTATCCGGCAGGTAGATCACCTCTTCGCTGTAGCACTGCCGGTATTCTTCCGGGATGATATGGCGGTCTGCAATCAGGTAGTCAAAGTAGTCTGTCCCCATAGTACTGGAGTAGCCCAGGTAATTAACCTGGATCGGTGCTGGACGGTGCGCGAAGATATCAGTACGCGAATCGGCCGTATAGCCGGCCAGGTCCACCGCAATATCGATTTCCATCTCGTGCATCATACGGGCGATATCCAGGGTCCGCATCTGACGGACATCGATAAACCGGTCAAAGGCCTGTACCATGCGCTGCCGCAGCTTGCTGCCGTCATCAAGCCCCAATGAAATGGCAATCAGCTCGAATTTCTCTTTGTCGTGCTGCTCAAAGATCCCCGCCGTCAGATGCCCCACCGGGTGTTCCCTGAAATCTGGCGAGACATAGGCGATCTTGATCCTGTCGTGCTGATACCGCTCTCCCTGCCATACCGGTTTTTGAGCGGGGAAATAGTGGTCTGCAAAGGTCGTTGCACAGAGCAGATGATCGTGTGGATCACCAGAAATAGCCAGAAATCCTTGTGATTTACAGACCCGCTTCCCAGCTCTTACCCCCTCGACGACCCGGTTGCAGTACTCTTCCAGCCGGGTCCAATCGCAGGAATGCAGCTTGGCAAAGGCCAGCATCCCCTGCGCGTACTCATAGTCAGGATCGATCCGCAGCAGATGCTCATAAGTCTGGATGGCCAAATCAAACATCTTGAAGTCAGAAAGTAGAATGCCGCGATTATTCAGCGCTCTGGTATTGCCTGGGTCAATCTTGAGCAGCGCTTCGTAATTGAGCAGGGCATCCTTGTGGCGCTTCAGATCTGCCAACGCTACCCCTTTGTTTACCAGCGGCTCAATATATTGCGGATTGATCGTAAGCGCCCGGTCAAAGCTCTCAATCGCCTCATCAAGCCTTTTTAATGCCTGCAGCGCCACGCCGCGGCTGAACCAGATCGGTGCATACCCAGGCTGAGCGACAGTCCCGCGCTCAAAGTAGTCCAGCGCCTTGTCAGGCATGCCCCGTTGCTGTTCAAGGGCACCCAGCGAATAAAGCGCCAGGATATTTGTGTTGTCCTCCTGCAGCACCTTCTGGAACAGGGCCTCAGCCTCATCGCTGCGCTGCTGCGACTGCAGTTGAATGGCACGGGTGATCTCATCGCCGTGGTTACCGTAATACGCTGCCAGCCCTTGATCGGCTCCGGCTGCCTGCTGCAGACCGGTCTGCAGCAAAGCCAGCTGGGAGCGGGCCGGCTCGTAGTTGGTGTCCAGCTCCAGGGCCGCGTTCAGATGAGTAACCGCATCAGCCAGTAGATTCAGCTTGATCAGGGTAAGTCCCATATTGAAACGGAGTGGTGCAAAGGCAGCATTTGCCTTGAGAGCCCGGCTGAAAAAAGAGAGCGCTCCCAGGTAGTCTGCTCGCTGGTAGCGGATAACCCCCATGGTGTAGAGCGCGACAAATTGCCTGGGATGGGTACGCAGGACACGGGTGAACAGCACCGCTGCTTCGTCGTTTTTTCCTGCCTCGTGGAGTTTGGTTGCCTGCAGCAACAGCTTGTCTGTCTTCACCGAATCAGCCCCTTCCGACACAGAGTGTGGCAAGACTACTACGAATCACTGCCAAAATAAAGAAAATGCCGAGCCCAATCGGGCCCGGCATTTTCTTCGCTACGGGTCTACCCTCAGGATACTATCCAAGTAGCAGGATATCCTTGGTCTGCTGTACTATCAGCCCCGGAATCTCGACCTGCTGCGGTGCCGCTGCATCAGTCGGCGCCGTGGTCGGCACACCTGCAACCTCTGTACCCGGAACCGCTGCCACTGCCTCAAAACCGGCAGACAGGGCCTGATCAAATCCAGCAGCAGCCGTGACCGGATCCGGCGCGATGTACCCTTGACTCACCAGCACGTTCTCCAACGACTCGCCCTGGAGGGTGCGTGCGTACGAGTCGCTGAGTGCATTCAGCTGCAGGTCACTGATACCAGCATCTTTACCCAGGTTCTGCAGCGCGGCGATATCGTCCGTTGTCAGGGCTGCGACCTGTTCGGTTGTCATGCCAGCGATATCGGCGGTGGTAAGCACCGCAATCTGATCCGTTGTCAGGCCAGCCACTTGAGCCGAACTCATAGCGGCAACCTCCGCCGTGCTCAGTGCTGCAATCTGAGCCGTAGCCACCGAAGCTGTTGCGGTATCGGCAACATCCCTGGCCTGGAACCAGACATCAGCCATCTCATGGGTCGTGCCGTCGGTGCCGGTGTAGCTTGATTCCATAAAGATGAAGTTGTCATTGTTGACGTTGAGCGTCAGGTTGGCACCGAGGTTCAGGCTGGCAATCCCCAGATCCGCCAGGCTGTACAGCTCGCCTGCTCCGGTAAGGCCGTCACTGTTACCATCAATCCAGACCCCCAACTCACTAAATGCTGCATCATTGCTATCAATTACGCCATCGCGGTTACTGTCAAGCTGGGCCAACGCCTCGTAACCGTTTTTGGCTGTTGCGCCTGAATCCAGGATCGTGCCGCTGCCGAACAGTTCCTTGCCGTCATTGATCGTTCCATCCTGGTTGATATCCCGAACCAGCAGGCCGTCGTTACCGGCAATCCAGCCCACCTGCTCCATTGTACCGTTGCCGTCCAGGTCAAACCTGGTGCCGGCGGCTATGTTCAGGGTCTGTATACCGTTGCCGTCCAGGTCAAGAGCCAAAGGAGTAACCAGACCTGCTGCGTTTCCAGCATCTGTGATTGCAGTAATCTGGGCACCGGTAAACGCCGTGGACCGCCCTGCATCATGGATCGCCTCGATATCCTCTAACTCAAGTGCCGCCACCTGGGTGGTGGTCAGGGCCTGGATCTGGGCGGTGGTCAGCTCCGCAACCTGGGTAGTGGTCAATGCTTCAACCTGGGCGGTGGTGAGCGCCTGAATCTGCGTGGTGTTCAGCGCCACAACCTGGGCAGTGGTCAGGGCCTGCAGATCAGTGGTTTCAATATGCGCAACCTGTGCCACGGTAAGAGATCTGATCTGACCTGTAGTCAAGTCATCGATCTGAGTAGATGCCAGATATTCGATCTGGCTGGTGGTCAGGGCCTGAATCTGGGCAGTGGTCAAGACCTGCAGCTGGGTACTGGTCAGGGCCTGAATCTGGGCTTCATCCAGCACCACCAGATCAGTGGTCTGCATCTTAGGAATCTGAACCACCGTAAAGTCAGCAATCTGCGTCGTTGTCAGCTCCTGGACCTGCGGTGCGGTCAGCGCAGCCACCTGGGCGGTTGTCAGGGCCTGAATCTGGGCCTGATCCAGCGCGCTGATATCGGTGGTTTCAACAGCGGCGATCTGGGTGTCAGTCAACTTGACAATCTGGGTTGTCGTTAAATCGCCTACCTGGGTTGAGGTAAGGGCCGCAATCTGCTCATTGGTCAACGCCCGTACCTGAGCCGTAGTCAAGGCCTGGATCTGGGTGTCTGCAAACTCCTGCAGATCCGTAGTTTCAAGCTTGACCACCTGGGCGGTGGTCAACGCCTGGATCTGAGTGGTGGAAAGCTCCACCACCTGGGTTGTCGTCAGGGCCTGGACCTGATCAGTGGTCAGCCCCTTGATCTGGGCCGAGGTCAGCGCCTGAATCTGGGTGTCTTGCAGTGCAGCCAGATCGGTAGTCTCCAGGCTGGCCACCTGGGCTGTGGTCAGGGCCTGAATCTGCGTGGTGGTCAGGGCTGCAGCCTGGGTCTCAGTCAGTGCCTGAACCTGAGTACTGGTCAGTACCCTGATCTGGGTGCTGGTCAGGGCATCTATATCAGCCACTTCAATAGCGGCCACCTGTGCTGCTGTCAGTTTCGAGATCTGGGCCGTGGTTAGCGCCGCAAGCTGGGTATCCAGCAGATCTTCAATCTGGGTGGTGGTCAACGCCTGCACCTGGCTGCTGGTCAACTTCTCCAGTTGAGTGGTGGTTAACGCCTGAACCTGATCCTGTGCCAATACAGCCAGATCAGTTGTCTCAAGCTTGGCCACCTGTGCTGTGGTCAAGGCCTCGATCTGGGTCGTGGTCAGGGCCACTATCTCGGTAGTGGTCAGGGCCTGTACCTGGGCAGTGGTCAAGGCCTGGATCTGGGTCGTGGTCAGCTGCTCAAGATCGGTTGTCTCAAGGTTGGCAATCTGGGTTGTGGTCAGTTTAGACAACTGCACCGTGGTCAACTCCACCACCTGGGTCGTGGTCAGGGCTGCCAGTTGAGCCGTACTCATGGCAAACAGCTGGGCAGTGGTCAAGGCAGCAATATCTGCTGCATCAATCTGTTCGACCTGCGTAGTGGCCAGGGCAACTACCTGGGCGGTGGTCAATGCCGCAATCTGGGTGCTGGTCAGATCCTGAATCTGGGTGGTCTCCAGCGCCTGGATCTGTGTTGTGGTCAGAGCCCGGACCTGCACGGTTGACAGTTCCTGCAGCTGCGTACTGTCAAGCACCCGAAGATCAGTGGTTTCAAGACTTGCCACCTGGGCGGTGGTCAGCGCCTGGATCTGGGTAGTAGTCAACTCTGCCACCTGGGTATCAGCCAGCCAGCGCACCTGGTCAGTGGTCAACGCCCTGATCTGTGCCGTTGTCAGCTCCACAAGATCAGTAGTTTCAATGGCAAGCACCTGTGCCTGTGTCAGTTTTGAAATCTGGGCACTGGTCAGTTCCGGTATCTGCGTATCCAGCAGATCTGCTATCTGCGTGGTGGTCAGGGCCTGAATCTGAGCTGTAGTCAGCGCCTGCAGTTGGGTATCTGCCAGAACCTGAATCTGGGTGGCCTGCAACGAAGCCAGGTCGGTAGTCTCAAGTTTAGATACTTGAGCTGCGGTCAGGTCAGTAATCTGGGTGGTGGTCAAGCCGGCAACCTGAGTCTCGGTCAAGGCCTGAATCTGGGCCGTGGTCAGGGCCTGCAGCTTAGATCCGGTTATGGCGTTCAGCTGCACAACTTCCAGCGCGGCAAGGTCAGTGGTCTCCAGCCGTGCCAACTGCGTCTCTGACAAGGCCGTAATCTGGGTGGTGCTCAGCTCTACAACCTGGGTGGTGGTCAGCGCCGCTACCTGGGCCGTGGTCAGCACCTTGATCTGAGTAGTAGTCAATGCATCGATCTGTGCTACCTCCAGGGCCTGAATCTGGGTAGTGGTCAGGGCCTGAATCTGGGTGGTCTGCATGACCTCAAGATCAGTGGTTTCGATCTTGGCAATCTGGGCTTCGGTCAGTTTGGAGACCTGCAGGGTGGTAAGCTCCTGAATCTGGGTACTGGTCAGCCATTCAATCTGCTCAGTTTTCAGCGCCTGCAGTTGTGACGTGGTCAGGGCCTGCAGCTGGGTATCCGCCAACGCCTGAATCTGGGTTTCTACCAGGCTGGCAAGATCGGTGTTCTCAAGTCTTGAGACCTGCAGTGTTGACAGCGCCTCAACCTGAGTGGTGGTCAGATTCGGAATCTGGGTACTGGTCAGGGCCTGAATCTGGGCCGTGGTCAGGGCTCCGATCTGAGTGGTGGTCAGGCTTGCCACCTGCTCGTCACCCAGGGCCTGCACCTGAGTTGTGGTAAGGGCCTGAATCTGGGTAGCATGCATAGCCGCAAGATCGGTTGTTTCAAGCTTGCCAATCTGGGCTTCGGTCAGCTTGGCTACTTGCTGGACGGTCAGCTCCTTGATCTGGGTACTGGTCAGATCAACGATCTGATCGGTGGTGAGCGCCACAACCTGATCCGTGGTCAGCGCCTTCAGTTGTGTTGCGGTCAGGGCCTGCACCTGATCCTGTTGCAGTGCAGCCAGATCGGTGGTTTCGAGCTTGGCTACCTGAGTAGCGGTAAAGGCCGCAACCTGCGTGGTTTCCAAGGCAACAACCTGCGCTTCGGTCAGGGCCTGCACCTGGGCAGTGGTCAATGCCTGCAGCTGGGTGGTGGTGAGGCTTGGCAACTGATCAACGCTTACAGCCTGCAGCTGGGTGGTGGTCAGGGCCTGTACCTGGGTCGTGGCCATGGCTGCCAGATCGGTGGTCTCCAGGTTACTGATCTGGGTGCTGGTCAGCTTCGAAACCTGCAGGGTTGTCAGCCCCTGCACCTGAGTGCTGGTCAGCTGGACGATCTGATCATTGGTCAGACGGCTGATCTGATCAGTGGTCAGTGCCTGCAGCTGAGTAGTGGTCAATGCCTGCAGCTGTTCCTCCTGCAGGGCGATCAGGTCGCTGGTCTCAAGTTTCGAGACCTGCAGTGTCGACAGATTTTGAACCTGGGTAGTGCTCAACACCGCGATCTGTTCCGAGGTCAGGGCCTGAATCTGGGTAGTGGTCAGGGCCTGCAGCTGGGTAGAGGTCAAGACGTTCAGCTGAGCCTCTTCCAGTTTGGCCAGGTCGGTGGTCTCAATGCTGGCCACCTGATCAGTCTTAAGCGATTTGATCTGGGTGGTAGTCAGGGCGACCGCCTGATCGGTGGTCAGGGCCTGAACCTGGACCGTGGTCAGGGCCTGAACCTGGGTGGTGGTCAGGCTGGCAACCTGTTCCTGACTTAAAGCCTGCACCTGGCTGCCGGCCAGGGCCTGAACCTGGGTGGTGGTCAGAGCTGCCAGATCGTCGTTCTCAATGGCGGTGATCTGGGTGGTAGTCAGCTTGGCAACCTGCGTGGCGGTCAGCTCCTTGATCTGGGTACTAGTCAGGCCGGCAACCTGATCATTGGTCAAGGACTGCACCTGAGCCGTGGTCAGCGCCTTCAGTTGCGTAGCGGTCAGGGCCTGAACCTGGGCCTCCTGCAGGGCTGCCAGATCGGTGGTCTCAAGCTGTGAAACCTGAAGCGCCGACAATTTCTGGATCTGGGTCGTATTCAGGGAGGCAACCTGATCTGAGGTCAGGGCCTGGATTTGAGACGAAGTCAACGCCTGCAGCTGGGTGGAGGCCAAGGCATTCAACTGTGCCTCTTCCAGCTTGGCCAGGTCGGTAGTCTCGATACTGGCCATCTGATCAGTCTTAAGCGCACTGATCTGGGTAGTAGTCAGGGCAACCGCCTGATCAGTGGTCAGGGACTGAATCTGGACTGCGGTCAACGCCTGAACCTGGGTCGTGGTCAGGTTGGCAACCTGATCCTGAGTCAAGGCTTGCACCTGACTGCCGGCCAGGGCCTGAACCTGGGTGGTGGTCAGGGCGGCTAGATCAGCGGTCTCTATGGCAGCAACCTGGGTACTGGTCAGCTTGGAAACCTGCAGAGCTGTCAGTTCCTTGATCTGGGTGCTGGTCAGATTAGCTATCTGATCATTGGTCAGTGCCTGCAGCTGGACAGTGGTCAGGGCCTTTAGCTGCGCAGCGGTCAGGGCCTGCACCTGGGCCTCCTGCAGGGCGGCCAGATCGGTGGTCTCCAGCTTCGAGATCTGAAGCGCCGACAGGTTCTCAATCTGGGTTGTATTCAGTGAGGCGACCTGGTCTGAAGTCAGGGCCTGTACCTGGATAGTGGACAGGGCCTGCAGCTGGGTTGAGTCAAGGGCATTCAGCTGCGCCTCTTCCAGCTTGGCAAGGTCAGTGGTCTCCAGCTTCGAGATCTGGCCTGCTGTCAGGGCAGCGATCTGGGTGGTGGTCAAGGCAACCGCCTGATCAGTGGTCAGGGCCTGCACCTGGAAGGTGGTCAGGTTGCTGATCTGGGTGGTGGTCAGGTTGGCAATCTGATCCTGGGTCAATGCCTGTACCTGGCTGCTGACAAGGGCCTGCAGCTGAGTCGTGGTCAGGGCAGCCAGATCAGCGGTCTCAATGGCGGCAACCTGGGTAGTCGTCAGCTTGGAGAGTTGTTGAACCGTCAGCTCCTTGATCTGGGTGCTGGTCAGGTTGATGATCTGATCCGAGGTCAGGGCCTGCAACTGGTCAGTGGTCAACGCCTTCAGCTGAGTATCCTTCAGAGCCTGAATCTGTGCCTCTTGCAGGGCCGACAGATCCGTAGTTTCAAGTTTTGAGACCTGCAGCGTTGACAGGTTCTGAACCTGGGTGGTGTTCAGAGACACGATCTGATCCGAGGTCAGGGCCTGGATCTGGAGCGTGGTCAAGGCCTGCAGCCGTGTCTCATCAAGAGCTGCCAGCTGCTCAGCATTCAAGGCCTGGATCTGGGTGTTGGTCAGGGCCTGCAGCTGGGTAGCAGCCAGGGCAGCCAGATCAGTGGTTTCGATGTTGGCAACCTGGTCGCTGGTCAGCTTGGAAATCTGCAGGGCGGTCAAGCCCTGCACCTGGGTACTGGTCAGCTGGACAATCTGATCATTGGTCAGATTGCTGAGTTGATCCGTAGTCAAGGCCTGCAGCTGGGTTGTGGTCAAGGCCTGCAACTGTGCTTCCTGCAAGGCAACCAAGTCAGCGGTCTCAATCTTCGAGACCTGGAGTGCTGACAGGTTCTGAATCTGGGTACTGCTGAGGACAGCAAACTGATCGGAGGTCAAGGCCTGGATCTGGCTGGTGGTCAGACCCTGCAGCTGGGTTGATGTCAAGGCGTTCAGCTGTGACTCATCCAGACGAACAAGATCTGTGGTGTCTAGCTTGGCAACCTGAGACGCGGTCAATCCCTCAATCTGAGTAGTGGTCAGTACAGCGACCTGAGTCTCGGTCAGGGCCTGGATCTGGGCCGAGGTCAGTACACTGATCTGGCTACTGGTCAAGGCCTGGATCTGCTCGACCCCCAGGGCGGCCAGGTCGGTGGTCTCTAGCTTGGCAACCTGGGCTTCGGTCAGTGCGGCAACCTGGGTGGTACTTAAGGCCTCTACCTGGGTGCTGTTGAGGGCAACCACCTGGGAGGTGGTCAGAGAACTGATCTGAGTGGTGTTCAGCCCGGCCAGATCACCGGCGTCGATCTTGTCGATCTGGACGGTGGTCAGGGACTGCAGCTGGGTGGTGTCAAGGGCAGCCACCTGGTCTGAGGTCAGGGCCTGAATCTGGGTGGTGCTTAAGGCACGCAACTGAACCGTACTCAGATTGGAAATATATGCTGCATCAATACCTGCAATCTGCTCTTCACTCAGTCTTGACAGCTGCAGCGTTGTCAAGGCCTGGATCTGGGTACTGGTCAGCTGGGCCATATTCTCGGCGCTCAACTCCCCGATCTGGGTGGCGGTCAACGCCTTGATCTGGGTGGCGGTCAACGCTTGCAGCTGGCTCTCTTGCAGGGCAGCCAGGTCGGTGGTTTCGATGGCAGACACCTGGGCCGTGTTCAATGCAACGATCTGGGTGGTGGAAAGGGCAGC
>DIUB01000003.1:16523-23646 GCA_002422265.1 Geobacter sp. UBA6169 | reverse complement strand
GTGCGGGCATCATCGGGCGACTGGCTGCCGCCAAACGGCTGTTGTACGGTGTGGGTGATGGTCTTGATTTCGGCAAAGGCAAGGTTGGGCAGCGTAAGCACAAGAAGTAAAAAAATAGGCAATAACAGTCTCATAAAGCCTCTCTCGCATGACTACAGCACTTGTTTTCGGAATCAAATTGTTGATACAGATACCAGTCGTGTCTGTCAGCCAAATCAGTCGGCCCACCTTCACAGAACCCGACAAGCGACAGCATCTGATCATCAACCTCTCCTGAGACACAGGTAATCGCAGAGTGTGTATGTTCAGCCATCGTCAGCCCCTATGGTTCTCTGCGGTTGATACCGGTTACCCGCGCCAGATGCTTTTTGTCGTATGAATAGATATCAGCGATGCCCTGCTTTTCCATAAACACTGTGATGCTGGCATCCACGAAATCAATATTTTGTAATTCGTACAACATTAACGCCCGACTGATCATGTCTGCATTGACGACTTCAAGCCCAGGAGTGGCTAAAATTCCACGTACCAAGGGAGCAACTTCACGGTTTTTCAATTTGTAGGATGATTCCAGCACCCATACGGTTTCTGCAATTACCAGTTCTGTGGTTATAAGCTGCAGTTCGCCAGCTCCAGCCTGATCCAGCAGTTTTTCAACCCGATCAGCCAACTCTGGCTCATCGTTGGTCAGATAGCGGATAAACAGGTTGGTATCAACAAAGCACTTACTCATTTGGTTTCTTCCGCAATCCGCTCAGCTACAGCCTGCTTCGCCTGTTTGCGTTCTTCTGCAATGCCGCCGGTGGCTATGGCAGTAACGGCTCCCCGCAGAGACTTTAACGGTTTTACCGGTATCAAGACAATCCGCTCGCCATCAACCATAAAATCTACCCGATCGTTGGGCATGATATGAAAACGCGCCCTAAGTTCAGCCGGAATAGTTACCTGTCCTTTGGCAGTTACGTTTGAAAGCATTGTGTACTCTCCCACAAGAAATAAAGTATTACTTAACGCCAAGTGTAATACATCAAGCTATATTGTTCAACATCGAAATCAATCACGTTTGCCAGTAAAAAAGGGCATGATGTATCTGCACCATGCCCTTTTAATAGACCTATCTAATTAACATCACGCCGAAATTTCTTTGCTGGGCCGCACCACTACCTTGGGCGGTGACGCTTTCAGTTTCTCTTTGGGGGCCGGGATCGGATACTTCTCCAGTGCCAGCTTCAGTACCTCGTCAATCTCTTTTACCGGTACAATCCTGACCTTTTTCTGCATCTCTTTGGGGATATCCTCAAGATCCTTCTTGTTCTGCTCAGGGATGATCACTGTCTTCATACCGGCCCGCACGGCAGCCAGGATCTTCTCTTTCAGGCCGCCGATCGGCATGACCTTGCCCCGTAACGAAAATTCACCGGTCATGGCCACATCCTTGCGCACCGGTATCTTGGTCAGCACTGAAACCAGGGCCGTGACCATGGCGCACCCGGCAGAAGGGCCGTCTTTGGGCACGGCTCCAGCCGGTACGTGGACATGGATTTCATTTTCCTGGAACCATTCCGGCTTGATGTAAAAGTCGGCGCCGTGGGAGCGGATGTAGGCCAGGGCAGCCTGCACCGATTCCTTCATCACATCCCCCAGCTGGCCGGTGAGGGAGAGCCCCCCTTTACCCGGCATGGTGGTGGCCTCGATATGCAGCACCTCGCCACCCACTGAGGTCCAGGCCAGTCCGTTGACCACCCCCACCTCGTTCTTGTCCATCTCGTCATCCCGCAGGAACTTGGGGGCACCCAGCAGGGTAGCCACCATGGCCGGGTTGATCTTGATCTGGCGTTTGTGTCCTTCTGCAATCTTGCGGGCCACCTTGCGGCAGACATTACCGATTTCCCGCTCAAGATTTCGCAGGCCCGCCTCGCGAGTGTATTTGGCGATTATCTCCTTTAAAGCTGCCTCTTCAAAGATGATATGCTTCTCCTTCAGGCCGTTGTCTTTCAGCTGACGCGGCACCAGGTAGCGGGTAGCAATATCCAGTTTCTCCTCCTCGGTATAACCGGGGATGTTGATCACCTCCATCCGGTCAAACAGGGCCGAGGGGATCGGGTCGCTGTGGTTGGCCGTGGCCACGAACAGCACATTAGAGAGATCGTAGGGCAGGTTGACGTAGTGATCGGAGAAGGCGTTATTCTGCTGGGGGTCCAGCACCTCCAGCAGGGCCGCCGAAGGATCACCCTTGTAGTCGTAGCCCAGCTTGTCCAGCTCATCCAGCATAAAGACCGGGTTTCTGGTGCCGGCCTGCTTCATCCCCTGGATGATCCGACCCGGCAACGCCCCCAGATAGGTGCGGCGGTGGCCGCGAATCTCGGCCTCATCCCGTACCCCACCCAGGGAGATACGGACGAACTTACGGTTCAGTGCCCGGGCAATGGATTTGCCCAGGGAGGTCTTGCCCACACCGGGAGGACCGACAAAGCAGAGAATCGGCCCTTTCATCTTCTTGTTCAGCTTGCGCACCGCCAGAAACTCCAGAATCCGCTCCTTGACCTTGTCCAGGTAGGAGTGGTCTTCATCCAGGATCTGCTTGGCCCGCTTGATGTCCAGCGAATCGCGGGTGGTCTTTGCCCAGGGGATCTCGATCAGCCAGTCCAGGTAGGTGCGGATCACCCCGGCCTCGCCGGAATCGCCGTGCATCCGCTCCAGGCGGCCCAGTTGCTTGAGTGCCTCCTTGCGGGCGTTTTCCGGCATCTTGGCGGCCTCAATCGTTTTGCGCAGCTCTTCCAGCTCTTCCTTGCCGTCGTGGTCCCCCAGCTCCTGCTGAATCGCCTTCATCTGCTCACGCAGGTAGTATTCCTTCTGATTCTTGCCCATTTCCTCCCGGGCGGCGTGCTGGATCTGGGCCTGTACGGAGAGCATCTCATGTTCGCGGGCCAGCAGTTCATTGACCTTGGTCAGCCGCCGGATCGGGTCTTCGATCTCCAGCAGCATCTGGGCCTCGGATAGTTTCAGCCCCAGGTTACTGGAGATGAGATCGGCCATGCTGCCGGGATCTGAAATGTTTTCCAGAATTACCATCACCTCGGGTGAGATCTGCTTGCCCAGCTCGGCAATCTTGGCCAGCTGCTCCCTTACGGTACGCATCAAGGCCTCGGTCTCCAGGCTGTCGGCTGCCACCGGTTCAATTATCCGTTCTATACGCACCGTGTGGAACGGCTTTTCTTCAACGTATTCGGTGATACGGGCCTTGAGCAGCCCCTGTACCAGGATCTTGACCCGACCGTCCGGCAGTTTCAGCATCCGCATGATCATAGCCACGGTGCCGACCTGATAGATCTTGTCCGGTGATGGTTCTTCCTCGCCAATCTCATGCTGGGTTGCCAGCATGATCATCCGGTCACCGGCCAGGGCCTGATCCACCGCCTTGATGGATGCCTCGCGGCCGACAAAAAGCGGTATGATCATAAAGGGATAGACTACCACATCGCGAATCGGCAACAACGGCAGCAGTTCCGGCACCCGCAGTTCCTCTTCGGTGGTAGCAATGGTTTCGGTTACCTGGTTTTCCTGCTCTGTGTTACTCACGTGAAAACTCCTTGATCAGAATACGTCGTTCTCGTCCCTTGGGACAGATAAGGCGCAATACCCCCCGCCGGTACTCGGCCCGGATGTGGGAGGGGTCAACCGTATCCGGGAGTCTGACAGTGCGGCGCAGTTTGCCGAAATGGCGTTCAAGGCAGAGGTAGCGTGCCTGCCCGACCGGCGGAATCGACTGCTTGTCTGCCTGTATGACGCAGATCATGCCCCGCTGCGTCAGACAGATTTCTTCCGGACCGAGGCCGGGCAGGTCAAATTCCAGTACCAGGTCATGCTCGGTCTCATAAATATCCATGGGGGCCGTCAGGGTGCCTTCATCATCAGCTGCATGGCGCGGGTCCAGCGTTCGCAACAGCGAGCGCATCTCGTCGAGGTGACGGCTGTAATTTCCTGCAAACGAAGCATGTTTACTGCCTGAACGTGGCATGGCTTCACCTGTGTACCTGTAGTAGATGCGTGCGAGATGACGATTGTTATGAAGGTGTATGAAGGGATGATGTAACCATTTACCTGCTGAAAGTCAAGGACACCACCGCCGAATGTGATGCAAAAAGCCGTTGACAAGCGGTTCATTTTTCTGGAAAGTCAGATCAATTCTTTACTGAAAAGGAGTGCTTATAGATGGCATTGAATACACGAATATGGATGACCGGCTCACTGGACTGGTTCGGGTATATTGACGATCAGGAGACTTTTCTGGGGCACCGCAGTTTTCCGAACCCGCCTGAAGAAGGGGATGAGTGGATCTGTGAGAGCGGTGATATGTTCAAGATCGTGGATGGGGAGATCATCAAGACCGGCCATACCGATCCGCCCAAAAAATACTGGTAAGTCCGTTTTTACTCTGTCTCGCCCAGCAGCCCGCCTTTTGATCAAGGGCGGGTTTTTTCGTGCCATTCAGTCGGTATCAGGTCGATTACGGTTAATTCCGGCGGGGCAAGAAATCGGATCGGCGGCCCCCAGGTGCCGGTTCCTCGATTGACATACAGCAAGCTTCCGTCTGCAAGCTGGTTCATGCCTGCCCGCACCGGAAAGGCCAGCCAGGTGAGCAGATTGAACGGAAAGATCTGTCCCTTGTGGACATGTCCCGATAGCTGCAGATCAAAACGCCCTGTGCTGGCAGGTTCAACCACCGGTCGGTGTTTGAGTAGCAGGACAAAGCGATCTGCGGGAATGCTGCGGAGCAGCAGCTGTTCGTCACCCTGGGGCTGCAGCTTGAAGCGTGTGGCGGCAGGGTCATCCACACCGGCCACAACAAGCTGATCGGTAACCTGCGCTGCCTGTCCCTGCAGTATGCGAAAACCAGCGTTTTCCAGAAAGGCACGGGAAGGCTCTGCACCGGCATAGTACTCATGGTTACCCAGCACGGCAAACATGCCTAAGCGTGGCTGCAGGCTGCGAAACAGCTGCGATACGCCGTCAAAATGGCAGATATGGCCATCCACGATATCACCGGTGGCAACCACCAGATCAGGTTGGAGTTGCTGAATCTGCGTAACCAGCTGTTGTACCTGCGGTGAACAGACCAGCAGGCCGATATGCAGGTCAGAGATCTGCACAATCCTGAGCGGCTTACCGCCTTTGGGGAGTTTGGTCGTGGTTACGGCGGTTTGTTCAACAATCAGCTGTGAGGCCTCAAAATAGCCGTACCAGGTGATCAGCATGGCGGAGCAAAAGCAGGTAATGAAGAACGGCCGGGGGGACAGCAGCGGGGGACTGGCAATTGAAACAAAAAAGTGGGCCAGCCAGCGCAGCAGGCGTAGCAGTTCCAAGACGAGCGAGATGGCAATAAACAGGAACAGGCATCCCATCCAGAGGTAGCCGACCCAGGCAACGGCTGTTGCACTGGCGATGTAACCGGCACGCTCCAAAAGGCGCGTTGCGATTGGCGCTGCCATCATCAACAGACACCAGCCGATGGCAACGGGCCACCAGGCCCGCATGTTGGGAAAGGCCCACCTGAGACGCAACAGCAGATAGGCGTGGGCCGCACCGTAGATGCTGAGGAAAAGCAGCAGGAAGATGAACATCTGAATCACCTCCAAACGGAATTTCCGCTTGTCACAGCCGGGATGCTGAAAGATACTGACGCCACCGTGACTACCACAGAGCAACGACATACACAAATAATTCCGTCACCACCTTTACCCATCCGGGCTTTTGTGGAAGTTGCGGTCCCTTTGCCGCTGGACAGAACGTTCCACTATCGGGTTCCGTTCCGTCTGCAGGATCGGATAATTCCCGGCATCAGGGTGCTGGTGCCGTTTGGCCGGCGCAGGATATCAGCCTATGTGCTGGGATTTGGTGAGCCGCCACCTGAGCAGCAGCTGAAGGATGTGCTGGATCTGCTGGATGAATCGCCGCTCTGGACTGAGGCTGAGTTGACCTTTTTTCGCTGGGTGGCTGCCTATTACCTGCATCCGCTGGGCGAGGTGCTGAAAACCGCCCTGCCCAGCGGCATCAATCTGCAGAGCAAGGGACAGGCAGATCAGCAGCCCCTGACCGGCGGCCGAAAGGTCAAGAAAGAACGCTGGTATCTCAGAACAGAGGTGCAGACCCACGAGCTGAAAGGTAAAGTTTTTACCATCCTGACCTATCTGCAGGAGACAGGAGCTGCTCCGTCCTCTGAGCTGCGGCTTCGTTTTGGTGACTGTTCATTGCAGCTTAAAAAGCTGAGGGAGCAGGGGCTGATCAGCATGGAAGAACGGGAGGTTTATCGCGACCCGTTCAGTGGTTTGCAGGTGGGGCAAGACCGACCCAAGCCGCTGACACACGATCAGCAGCAGGCTGTTACTGCCATCGTGCAGGCGCTTGATACCGGACATTTTGCCCCGTTTCTGCTGCAGGGCGTAACCGGCAGCGGCAAGACCGAGGTGTACCTGCAGGCCATTGCGCATACCCTGCAGGCAGGCAATAATGCGCTGGTGCTGGTGCCGGAGATATCGCTGACTCCCCAGCTGGTGCAGCGCTTCCGTGCACGTTTCAGTCTTGGAATTGCCGTACTGCACAGTGGTCTTTCCGATGGGGAGCGCTATGATGAATGGCGGCGTATCAGGCGTGGTGAGGTCAGGATGGTGATCGGTGCCCGCTCGGCAATCTTTGCGCCGCTGGAGCGGATCAGTGTGATTGTGGTTGATGAGGAACATGAGTCTTCGTTCAAGCAGGGGGACGGGTTGCGCTACAATGCCCGAGACCTGGCCCTGGTGCGGGGACAGCAGGAACAGGCAGTGGTGCTGCTGGGTTCTGCAACCCCGCTGGTGACTACCCGGTATGCGGCCCAGCAGGGACGGCTGGGGTATTTGTCCCTGCCGGAGCGGGTGGGCGCACGCCCGATGCCGGAGGTGAGCCTGGCAACCAGCCGCTTGACGGCAGAAGTGCCGATTCCTGCAGCTCTGGCCGAGACCCTGGCAGAAAACCTGCACCGTGGAGAGCAGAGTCTGGTTTTTCTTAATCGGCGAGGTTTTGCCAGCTGGCTGGCCTGTCCTTCCTGCGGGGCTGATCTGCAGTGCCCGAACTGCTCGGTTTCACTTAC
>DIUB01000003.1:6356-16501 GCA_002422265.1 Geobacter sp. UBA6169 | reverse complement strand
GGAACCGAGCGGATTGAGCATGCGCTGCTGGAGCTGTTTCCTGCGGCGCGGATAGCACGAATGGATAGCGATACAGTCAGCGGCAAGGGGGGGCATGCCCGGATTCTTGACAAGGTGCGGTTGCGGGAGGTGGATATTCTGGTGGGTACCCAGATGATCACCAAAGGGCATGATTTTCCCGGTGTTACCCTGGTGGTGGTGCTGCAGGCTGAAGGGAGTCTCTATCAGCCTGATTTCAGGGCAGCGGAGCGAACTTTTCAGGTGCTGTCACAGGTGATTGGCCGTGCCGGGAGGGGAGAACTGCCCGGACGTGTGCTGCTGCAGGCCGCGCAGCCGGATCACTATGCCGTTGCCTGCGCAGCTCAGCATGACTATCAGCAGTTTTACCGGCAAGAACTGCAGTACCGGGAGGAGCTGGGATACCCCCCTTATGGGCATCTTGCCGCAATTCGGCTGTCAGCCATTACAGAGTCGGCGCTTACGGATTCCTCAGAGCAGGCTGCGGTCCTGATCAGAGCGATCAAACAGGAGATGGGGACGCGTACTGAAGTGCTGGGTCCGGCACCGGCACCGTTGTACCGGCTGCGGGGGCGTTTTCGCAGCCAGATATTGTTAAAGGATGGCAGCCGCATTCCTTTAAGACAGTTATTGGCAGAGTTTCGTAACAGGCTGGAGTTGCCGCAGAACGTACGGCTGGCAATCGATATCGACCCGGTGGAGATGCAGTAACCTCATCGCCGTCAGGAGAGGCACGCAATGGAGTATCTACGTGAACGGCTTGAGCGTACCGGATTACAACGGATTGAGATGTCGCTGCAGGAAAAGACTGCAGTGCTGGAGAAAAGCAAGCTGGGTAGCGGTATGGGGTGGCAGGAATTACAGACTGTTGCCGGTTTTTGTGCCGCTTATGTTGCACAGCCCGGTGTTACTATCTGCCGTCAGGGGGAACTGAGCGACTTTCTCTGTCTGATCTCTAAGGGTAGGGTCGCTATTGTCAAGGAAGACCTGCATCATACCGTCAAGGAGATTGCCTCGGTGGGACCGGGACAGACCGTCGGTGAAATGGCATTGATCGACGGTGAACCCCGTTCCGCTTCAGTCGTGGTACAGACTGGTGTTACGTTACTGGTTTTAAGCGACGCTTCCTTCGAACGTATGGCTGAAGAGGCACCACGGCTGTGGGGAAAGATTCTGTTGCGGTTGGCCCAGACCCTTAGCAAGCGGCTACGTCAGACCAGCGGTATCCTGGCGGAATATCTGGCTGAGAGCTGATAAGAAGTTTATTGAGCAGATCGGATGGCAAGCTGGTCAGCCGACATAGTCGGCATAGTACTGTTTGACCTTGACCAGATAGTCGCGGGTTTCACGGGGGAGGCGATCCGGTCGGCGATCAACATTGCCGGGCCCCCAGTTGTAGGCAGCCAGCGCTGAATCAAGATCACCGTTGTACCGTGCAAGCAGGTCCCGCAGGAACCGGGTTCCCCCCATAATGTTCTGCTCCGGGTCAAAGGGGTTGCCGACACCCAGACCGCGTGCGGTTGCAGGCATCAGCTGCATCAACCCCTGGGCACCGGCATGGGAGACCGCACGGGGGTTAAAGTTGCTCTCAGCCTTGATCACCGCCTTGATCAGATCCGCATCAACGCCATAGCGCTGAGAGGCCTTTGCCACAATCTGTTCAATCGGTGTGCTGACAGCCGTGCTGATTTGGGGCGGGGCCTGACGTCGCTCAATCTGCTCGACAGGTCGCGGGGCAGGCATCTGTTCACGGGGGGGCTGCTCTGTCGGGGACAGCTGGCGTGGTACCGTGGATCCCGTGCCTTCAGCCTGCTGTGCCAGATAGGCCTGTACCGGCAGCGGCTGCTGCAGGGCAGGCAGTGGCAGACTGCCATCCAGCAGGTGAGGAGAGCCTGAATCAGGCTGATCATCCAGTAGCTTCAGTGAACTGCGCAGGGTGGTCAGATGTAACATCTCGGCGGCACGCTGTACAGCCTGGCTTGAACTTTCCTGTGGTACCGTGCCCTGGGCCAGGGCGGCGTCCAGACGTGCCGAGAATTTTTGCGCTGCGGCAGTATCCGGCTGCCCCAGCGCTGAAGGGGCGGACTGATCTCTCAGCATGTTCTGAATCAGCGACAGGGTATGGGCGGCGTTGATTGACATACAGGCTCCGGCAGCTAGGGATACTGGAGGTTTTTCTTCTTCAGTTTCTCGATCAGGGTGGTCCGTTTCAGGTTCAGCAGCGCCGCAGCTTCCTTCTTGTTGCCGTTGCTGCGTTGCAATGCCTGTAGAATCAGCCGATTTTCAAAAGACTCAACCGCGCTGTTCAGGCAGATTCCACCATCCGGCAACCCTGGCTCCTGGGAGTCCTCCTGAGCAATGACGGCCGACCGTGAAGGTGGTATACTGCGCGAGGTCAGGTATTTTTCCGGCAGGTCATCAACGGTAATGAACCCGCTTTCCTTCATGGTGATCATCCGTTCAACCAGGTTTTCCAGTTCGCGTACATTGCCGGGCCAGTCATAGTGGCACAGCATCTCAAGAGCCTCTCGGGCAAACCCCTTGACCAGGCGTCGTCGGTCGCGGTTGAACTGGGCCTGGAAATGATTGATCAGCAGCGGTATGTCTTCACGACGATCCCGCAGCGGCGGAATAGTAATCGGTATGACCGACAAACGGTAGTAGAGATCTTCTCGAAAATCACGGGTTAAGACCTGCTCTTCAAGATTTTTGTTGGTGGCGGCAATGATCCGCACATCAGCCTTTTGTGAGCGGGTGGAACCGACCGGCTCAAACTCTTTGGATTGCAGGACACGCAGCAGTTTGACCTGCAGAGCCGCCTTCATATCACCGATTTCATCCAGAAACAGCGTCCCCTTGTCAGCCATCTCAAAGCGGCCGATACGGTTTGCGTAGGCCCCGGTGAATGAGCCTTTGACATGGCCGAACAGTTCACTTTCCAGAAGATCGTCAGGTATGGCGGCGCAGTTGACCGGAACGAAGTTTTTACTGCTGCGGCTTGACAGCTGATGAATGGCCCGGGCTGCAAGTTCCTTGCCGGTTCCGGACTCACCCTGAATCAATACGGTTGCGCTTGATTCCGCAACTTTTTCAATCATCTCGAACAGATTAAGCATCTGCCGGCTTCTGCCTATAATGGTTGAACAGAGAAAATGAGGATATTCGTCAACCGGCTGTTCCGGCGTGCGGACCTGCAGGGCCTGAAACTCCAGGGCGCGCATTACGACGCTTTCCAGCTCGTCAAGGTTTAGCGGTTTTGCCAGAAAGATCAGCCGTTCATCGTGGGGGAGCGGGCGAGCATTGTCTTCGGTACCGTACAGAATCACTACCAGTCGGGGGTCTGCGGCAAGCGCCTTTGGCAGCATATCAGCAGATTTGGTGGCAAGACTGGCCTGTTCCGCAATCAAAATGCGTTGTATATTCTCTGCCGGTGTGTCAAAAAAACTGTCATCACCGTCAAGCGGCATGGTTTCGTAGCCCCGGTATGTCAGAAAAGCCGACACGAAGTCACGTGTTTTTCTATCGTTGTCCAGTACAGAGCATGAACTCTTTGCCGTCATATCAATCTCTTGAGTTTTATTTTGTGGTTGCGGGTAGTATAGCTCTGCATTATACGAGTGCTCTAACGGGATGTCAATAATATGACTTTTATAACGGGGCGTGCTTGTGGCAGATCCATTAAACCATCATAAATTAACATCTGCGCATGCCCTGTGCTTGCACAGGTTACACTTGCATGGTACATAGTACTATCTTGAGTAGTAAACCTTCTGGTAACGTGTTGATAACAAGTTGAATTTAAATGATACTCGGAGCTGTTTTGGAAGGAGGTTGTCCATGTCCAATGCCTTGGTGCCGCTCAAGGCTGGTGAGGCGCGTGCCGGTGATCAGGGGGAACTGATTCAGTTGGTCAGTTTTAGCCTCGACCATGAGGAGTACGGGGTAGACGTCCTGAAGGTGCGCGAGATTATCAGAATGCCCAGTATAACGCGGGTTCCCAATACGCCGCAATATGTAGAGGGGGTTATCAACCTGCGCGGAAAGGTTATTCCGATTATCAACATGCGTCGTCGTTTCGGGTTGAATGAGCTGGAGTATGACAAACAGACCCGGATTATGGTGATGGATATTGAGGGTGAATTGATGGGATTTATTGTTGATTCGGTCTCCGAGGTGATCAGGATTTCAAGCAGCGAGATACAGCCGTCACCTGCCGTAGTTACCAGCGGGATTGATCAGGAATGTATTGCCGGCGTCATCAACCAGGCCGAGCGGCTCTTGGTGCTGCTGGATCTGCAAAAGATGTTTTCCCAGGACGAGCGACGGCTTTTCAGTACCATGTAGTTGGGGATAGTTTTGTAGCTGACACTTACGCACAGAGAGGTGTGCAATGCCCATTGATTGTGAAGATCAGGAGCTTCTTGAAGGTTTTCTGACTGAAACTACAGAGTTACTTGAAAAGCTTGATGATGACCTGGTGGCGCTGGAAAAGAGTTCGGACGATGCAGATCTGTTAAACCGGATCTTTCGGTCGATCCATACCGTCAAGGGAGCCTCAAGTTTTCTCGGATTTGACCTGCTGGTGCGGGTAACCCACAAAACCGAGGATGTGCTGAACCGTCTCCGCAAGGGCGAGTTGTTGTTGACGCCCGAAATCATGGATGTGGTGCTGGAAGCCACTGATCTGGTCAAGACCCTTGTGGCAGATATCAAGGCTGGCGATATTGTTGACCGTGACATCGATACAACGGTCAGCAAACTGATACCGCTGCTCGCAGAGCAGCCTGCTGCATCGAAAACGGTCACAGCTGCAGCAGAGGAGGCGCCCGCACAGTCTGCAGCGCCGCAGTCAACTGCAGCCTCTGATGAGCCTGCAGTTGCTCCAAAAGAGGAGGCTGCAGCAGCAGCCCCTCCGGCCATGCCACCTGCTCCCCCGCGCCCGGCACCTGAACCGCCTAAAAAACCGGCTCCTCCGAAGCCGGCTGACAAGGGAGGCGATGATCTTTCCGACAACACGACGGTCAGGGTTGATGTCAAGCGTCTGGACGACCTGATGAACCAGGTGGGAGAACTGGTGCTTGAGCGGAACCGGATGATTCAGCTTAATCAGGATCTTCAGGGCGGTACGGCTGATATGGTGCTGTTTGGCGAGGAGTTCGGCAAACTGGCCAAGCGGATGAACTTTGTCACTTCGGAGCTGCAGATGCAGGTCCTCAAGATGCGTATGATTCCGGTTGAAAAGGTTTTCAAGAAGTTCCCCCGTATTGTCCGCTCATTGGCCAGGGATCTGGGGAAAGAAGTGGATCTCAAAATTTTTGGTGAAGAGACGGAGCTGGACCGCTCAGTGGTTGATGAGATCGGTGACCCACTGATCCACTTGATCCGCAATGCCATGGATCATGGTCTTGAAACACCGGATGATCGAATAGCAGCAGGCAAACCGGGTACCGGAACGCTGGTGCTGGCTGCTGTTCATGAAGGCAACTCGATCATTATCAGCATCAAGGACGATGGTCGCGGCATAGATACCGACCGGGTAGGGCGCAAGGCCATTGAAAAGGGATTGATCACCGAAGATCAGCTGGCTGCCATGAGCCAGCGGGAGATGTTCGATCTGATCTTTCTGCCCGGTTTCTCCACCAAGGATAAGGCCTCAGACCTATCCGGCCGTGGTGTGGGCATGGATGTGGTCAAGACCAACATCAAGAAGCTGAACGGTCTGATTGAGATCAAGAGTGAGAAGGGGCTTGGCTCCGAGTTTATTCTGCGGTTGCCACTGACGCTGGCGATCATCCAGTCGCTGCTGGTGGAAGTGGAGGGTGAGATCTACTCGATCCCGTTGGCTTCGGTTCTGGAAACCTTGCGGGTGGACCAGCGTGAGTTCCATGTCATCGGTGGCCAGGAGGTACTGAAACTGCGGGATATGGTCTTGCCGCTGATCAGGCTTGAACAGGTATTCAGGGTGCAGCGTCACTACGAGCAAGATAACTTCTGCTATGTCGTAGTGATCGGTGCTGCTGACAAGCGGGTCGGCCTGGTGGTAACCCGTCTGGTGGGACAGCAGGAAGTTGCCATCAAGTCACTGGGCAATTATCTGGCAAATGTACCCGGTATCGCCGGTTCCACCATTCTGGGTGATGGACGGGTCACGCTGATTGTTGATCCGGTCGGCATGATCGACGGTGGCGAAGGAGCCGCTGCAGGACGTTAGAGTGATTGAGGCAGTATTTTTTGTCGAAGGGGACGCAACGTGGCCATATCTGATAAGGATTTTGAATTACTACGTGATTTTATTTACAACCTGTGTGGTATGTATTTTCATACCACCAAAAAGTATTTTCTGGAGAGCCGTCTGACCAAGCGGATGGAGGCCACCGGCACCAAGTCCGCTATGGATTACTATTCGCTGCTCAAGTCGCCCAAGGGGAATGAAGAGCTGCGTTTTCTACTTGACGAAGTAACCACCAATGAGACCTATTTTTTTCGCTGCGTACCCCAGCTGAATGCGATTGAGACCAAGTTTCTCCCCGAGATCGTCGAGGCGAAAGCCAAGATGGGGTTTCGCAAGCTGCGGATCTGGTCGGCTGCTTCGTCCTCTGGTGAAGAGGCCTATACCCTGGCCATGATTCTGCATGAAAAAAAATCTACGATCCTGAAAGACTGGATCATTGAAATTATCGGGACCGACATTAACGAAACCGTAGTTGCCCAGGCAAAAGAAGGTGTTTACAACGCCTATTCAGTTCGTAACGTCCCGGACCTGTACAAAAGGAAATATTTCAAGGAAGAGGGCGGTAAGTTCATCCTGTCGCCTGACATCAAGAAATTCGTTACCTTTAACAAGATGAATCTCTATGATGACACCAAGATGGTGTTTATGAAAAGCTTTGACTTCATCTTCTGTGCCAACGTTCTGATCTACTTCGACCTGGCTTCAAAATCAAAAGTAGTGCAGCATTTTTACAACAACCTGCAGCCCTACGGTTATTTCTTTGTAGGGCAGTCAGAATCGCTGCATGGTGTCAACGACAAATTCAAGACTGTCCACTTTCCAGGCGGTTTCGGTTACAAGAAATAGTGGGGGATTCCTCTATGGATAAACAGGCTATGCTGGAAACAGCCCGTCAAATGGTAGCACAGATAGACGATCTGCCTACCATTCCGGTGGTAGCAACCCAGGTCTTGCAGTTACTGGATGACCCGGATGTCAATGTCGACAAGGTGGCCGACCTGATGCTGACTGACCAGGTTATGACTGCGCGGGTGATGAAGATGGTCAACTCCCCCATCTATCGCCCTTCCCATGAGGTTACGTCGCTCAAACGGGCGCTGGTCTATCTGGGAATCCACCATATCAAGGAAATAGCCCTCACCTCTTCATTTATCAGTGCCTTTGAGGACAAGGGCGGGGTGATCGACATCAGTACCTTCTGGGTTCACGCCTTTGGTGTCGGCATGGTGTCAAAAATCATTGCGGAAAAAATTCATTATCGTGACCTTGAAAAGGCCTATCTTTCGGGCGTGATCCATGACATCGGCGAGGTGGTTCTAAGCTACTACAAGCCGGAACAGTTTGCTGCAATTCTGGAAACCATTCGGCAGAAACCGGTTCGACTGGTTGACATGGAAGAGCAGGAGTTCAGGACTACCCACAATGAGGTCGGTTTTTGTATCGCTGAAAAGTGGAACTTCCCCGAAGCCTATCGTGAGGTGATCCTGTATCACCACAACCCGCGTGAAGCAGTCAATGATCCGGTGCTCTGCTCGATTGTCAATCTGGCCGATCTGTTCTGCTCTGTCCGCGATCTGTACTATGGCGGCGATGCCTGGGCCAGTTTCAATCTTTCTGAGGAAGAGGGCTGGGTTATTCTCCGGGAAAAGCACCCGGAACTGGCACATCTGGACGTAGAACGTTTTTGCTATGAACTGGATGATGCCGTTCCGATGGTCAAGGAAGTCGTCACATCAATTTTTTCTTAAGCAGGAGGGGTGATGCTTTCTTCACCAGCAGGCGGTAAAAGCAGGGTACTGATAGTTGATGATTCCTCGTTCATGCGGATGGCAATCCGCGGGATCCTCGCCAAAGAGCCTACTTTGGAAGTTGTCGGCACTGCTGCTGACGGCGTTGAGGGTGTTGAAAAGGCGATGGCCCTGAAGCCGGATCTGATCACCATGGATGTTGAAATGCCGCGCATGGATGGCATCTCTGCCTTGAAGCAGATCATGGTCAAGGCCCCCACCAAGGTGCTGATGGTTTCAACCCTGACGAACGAGGGGGCCAAGGCAACCTTTGAGGCGCTTGATGCCGGAGCGATTGATTACATCCCGAAAAATGTGACCGATTCGTCTGAAGCGCAGAATATCTTTCGTGATGAATTGTTGAAGAAAGTCCGCGAAGCAACCCGTTCCCGCTTTATGCGTGCACCCGCCTCAGCAGCTATCCGCGTCGCCGCTGCTCCCGCTGCAGGCCCTGCCAGGGTTTCCAAGATCCACAGCAAGAAGATTACCCATGTTGGTATCGGTGCCTCCACCGGCGGTCCTGTGGCTTTGCAGGAAGTTATTTCCCGTATTCCGATGAATTTTCCCTACGGCATCGTGGTGGCAATCCATATGCCCAAGGCCTTTACCGGACCTTATGCAGACCGGCTGAACGCCAAATGTTCCATTACAGTCAAGGAGGCGGTTGACGGCGAACCGGTGAGGTCGGGAACCATTCTGATCGCCCCTGGTGGCATGCATACCCAGGTAGTACGTGGAGCCGGAGGACTGGTGGTAAAGACTGCTCCTACGGCAAGCTATCCGCAGTACGTCTATATCCCTTCCGTTGATCTGCTGCTAGCCTCCATGGCTGACGCCACTGCAGGTTCCATGTTGGGAGTTGTGCTGACCGGCATGGGTAATGACGGTTTCAAGGGAATGCAACAGTTAAAGCAGAAAGGAGGGGTTACCATCGTGCAGGACGAGGCCACTTCGACTATCTACGGTATGCCCAAGGCCTGTGTGGATGGCGGTGTTGCTGATGAAATACTGCCGCTGGGTCAGATTGGCTATGAAATCGGTAAGTTTATGGGGTAGCTGCAGCTTTGTTTGGGTGAATGACAAGGGCGACTGCTGAAGCGGTTGCCCTTTTTAACGCTGGGCATAGACTACCAGTCCGCGTGCTGAGGTGTCTACCCGGCAGCTTGAATAACCAAGGCGCTTGAGGCGCATCAGGATGAAAAAGGCAGCCAGGGGGTGAACCCTTGGCAGCAATAGTGGAAAATGATCTGTAGGCAGGGCCGTAACAGCCCGCCAGGTGCCTGCCAGTGAGTGTCGTGACATCATGATCATGCTGTCAGCTGTGTTCGGATGTGGCGTGAAAGGAGAGCCCCGACCAGTTTTCCACCGTATTGTCCAGTCGCCACTGGCTGGCGGCCATGTAGGTCAGCTTGCCTTCACCGTCAATGTAGAGATTCATCTTTTCCTTCTTCTCGAACTCTTCCAGCAGTTTTTTTTCACCGGTAACCCAGCGAGCCGTGGCGTAGGAAACCGGCTCATAGGCGATCTTGACGCTATACTCAAACTCAAGCCGGTGTAATACTACTTCAAACTGCAGGATACCGACCGCACCCACCACCCACTCGGCGCCAAACAGCGGCTTGAAAACCTGGGTGGTACCTTCCTCTGCCAACTGCACCAGCCCCTTTTCCAGGGCCTTTGACTTCATCGGGTTCAAGAGGTGAACCTTGCGGAAATGCTCCGGTGCAAAACTGGGGATTCCGGTAAATTTCATCTCTTCGCCCAGGGTAAAGGTATCACCGATCTTGATCGTGCCGTGATTGTGGATGCCGATAATATCACCAGGATAAGCTTCTTCTACGTTAGTGCGGTCCTGGGCCATAAAGATAGTGGCATTACTGATCTGGAAGTCCCGCCCCAAGCGCAGATGACGCACCTTCATTCCCCGCTCGAAGCGACCGGAGCAGATCCGGAAAAAGGCGATCCGGTCACGGTGGGCCGGATCCATGTTGGCCTGAATCTTAAACACGAAACCTGAAAACGGCTCTTCATAGGGTGAGACCATCCGGCTGGTGGTGGCTCGCTCACGGGGGTGGGGGGCATACTGCACAAAGGTATCCAGCAGTTGC
>DIUB01000003.1:0-6306 GCA_002422265.1 Geobacter sp. UBA6169 | reverse complement strand
CCTTGTACCGTCACGATCTGCCCCACACCATGCTCGGCTTCGGGGTCAAAGAGCAGCACCTCTTTGCTGTAAAGGTGGTAGGTGCCGCGAAAACGCTTACCCATGCCGATCGGCCAGGTGATCGGCGCGGTCTGCATCCCCAGGTTCTTTTCCACATCATCCAGCAGATCAAGCGGTTCCTGGCCTTCACGGTCCAGTTTGTTCATAAAGGTCATGATCGGCGTATCACGCAGGCGGCAGACATCTAGCAGCTTCTTGGTCTGGCTCTCGACCCCCTTGACCGAGTCGATCACCATCAGGGCTGAGTCCNNCGGCAGTCAGCACCCGGTAGGTATCTTCAGAAAAATCGTTGTGGCCGGGTGTGTCAAGCAGGTTAACCTCATAACCGTTATAAGAAAACTTCATGACTGAGGAGGTAACGGAAATACCGCGCTGTTTTTCCAGCTCCATCCAATCTGAGGTGGCATGACGGCCGGCTTTTCGGGCACGAACTTCACCGGCCTGCTGAATGGCTCCGCCAAACAGCAGCAGTTTTTCGGTAATAGTTGTTTTGCCGGCGTCCGGATGGCTGATAATGGCAAAAGTACGACGCTTATCGACTTCTTCCTGATTAAAATAAGCTTCCACGAACTACTCCTTGGACAGAAAAAGGCGGGTGTGGCACCCGCCTGGTGAGTATCATCAACTATGCCCTGAAAATCAGGCGATCAATACACCACTTGCCCCCACCGCTCACCACCAGAAACAGGGCCATGCCAAACAGGGCCAGGGTGAACTCGATGCCGTGACCTGTACCGGGCGTACAGGCAGCATTCATAAAAAAACCATGGTTCCAATGTATTTTGTAGATGGCAACCGCCATCACCGAGGCAATACCTGCTGCAGAAATGCGGGTAAGAAATCCGGTCAGGACGCCAAGACCTCCGCCAAACTCGGCTATAATCGCCAGCAGTGTGAAGAGGGGGGGGATGCCGAATTTCTGCTCGAATGCAGCAAAAGTTACTGTCAGGCCGCTACCACCAAAGAGCCCCAGCAGCTTTTGCGATCCGTGGGCAAGAAAAATCAGTCCCAATGGTATCCTGATCAGTAAGGGGGCTACAGCGTCAGTCAGTTCTAAACCACCCCTGGCCATGTTACACCTCTCGCTGCACCAAAAAGAAAGGGGACGCGAGAGTCCCCTTTGGTGCTTGAATGGCGGGCGGTATTGGATTCGAACCAACGACCTTTGGCTTCGGAGGCCAACACTCTATCCAGCTGAGCTAACCGCCCGTGAAACAAATCTTTTACACTATCGTTCTCGGCAACTCAAGGGAAAAATCTGGTAAGGCGCAGGACCCTCTGCTACTATCAGGCCATGAAAATCATTGGCTTGACAGGTGGCATTGCTACCGGAAAAAATGCAGTGGCGAAGATGCTGGCTGAATTAGGGGCTGCGGTAATTGATGCGGATCAGCTGGCCCGTGATGTGGTTGCACCGGGAGTCGGTGTCTTGCAGCAGATTACCGAACGGTTCGGGCAACAGGTATTGTCTGCTGACGGCACACTGGATCGTCAGGCAATGCGAGAACTGGTCTTTAAAGATCCGCAACACAGGCGGCAGCTTGAGGCGCTCGTGCATCCGGCCATTAAAGAGCGTGCACTGCAGCAGATAGAACAGGCAAGAATCCGTGGTTTTCGTGTGGTTGTCTATATGGCGCCGCTTTTGATTGAGGCAGGTGCCACTGACCGGGTAGATGAGATCTGGGTGGTGACCGTGCGGCCCGAGGTGCAGCTGGCACGCCTGATGGCTCGTGATGGTTGCAGCCTGCAGCAGGCGGAACGTATTATAGCGGCTCAGATGCCGCTTGCAGAAAAAGAACGCTTTGGCGTGGTGGTAATTGACAACAGCTCCAGTCTGGAGGTAACTCGTCGCCAGGTTGCAGCAGCTTGGCAGCAAAGGATTGAATCATGACCGAACAGCACCCTATACTCCGCCGGAAAGGGATGGTGGCCAGTCAACATTCCGATCTGCTTAATCTTTTTGCCACAGTGCCGCTAGGTGCCGAAGAGCTGGCTGCAGATGAATTGTCCAGACTCGATGCCAGTCACGTTAAGGTGGTACGGGGCGGGGTCGGCTTTACCGGCAACTGGAGTGTTTTGTACCGCAGCCTGTTGCAGTTACGTACTGCCAGTCGTGTCCTGCTGCAGCTTGGCCAGTTCTCTTGTAACTCACCACAGGAATTGTATGACGGTATTCGAACCCTCCCTTGGGGAGATCTTCTGACTCCGGCCATGACGCTGGCGGTTGATTGTACCCTGAGGGATTCAGCTATAACCCACTCACATTTTGCAGCCCTGAAGGCCAAAGATGCAATTGTGGATCTCTTGCGTGATCAGAGCGGCAGCCGTCCCAGTGTTAATACCAAAACTCCTGATCTTCGAATTAACCTCCATGTTGCCAGGAATCAGGCTACGGTTTCTCTTGATGCAGCCGGAGAACCGCTTGACCGTCGGGGCTGGCGGCTGGATCGTAACGAGGCTCCACTGCGTGAGACCCTTGCAGCGGCTATCATTACGCATACCGGTTGGGATGGCACGGTACCTCTGGTGGATCCGATGTGCGGGTCAGGTACGTTGCTCCTGGAGGGCGCTGCCATGGCACTGAACCGGCCTGCCGGGGCAGGCCGGCCGTTTGGCGTGATGAAATGGCGTGGTTTTAACAAGCAGTTGTGGGAGCGGGTTCTGCGTGATGAGCAGGCAAAGGCCGGCGAGAGCTTGGCGGTGCCGGTGCTGGGGTATGATCGTGACCCGATGGCAGTCATTGCCTGTCGCGAAAACGCCCGACGCGCTGACCTTGCCTACCAGGTCTCCTTTGATCGCAAGCGGTTTGAAGATGCAGAGCCGTGCGGACATCAGGGGATTGTGGTGGTGAATCCTCCCTACGGGGTACGGATGGGAGGAAAGCAGGAGCTTGAGCAGCTGTACCGCAAGATCGGTGAGGTGTTTAAACGTCGCTTTACCGGCTGGAGCGCCTATCTGCTGGCAGGTGATCTGGAGCTTGCCAGGCTGGTTGGTCTTAAGCCATCCCGACGGTTTGTACTCTTTAATGGCCCTCTGGAGTGTCGGCTGCTCAAGTACGAGCTGTACTGATCGCTATTTTGTCTGTAGCTTGTGGCAGAACAGGCAGCGATGTTTGGGCGGATGGTTGGGTGGCAGTTTAATACCATTGGCATCATGACAGGGCTCACAGAGCTTTTCTGCAGCCTTCTTGTCCGGCTTGAAAAAAGTTTTGGCAAAAAGGGAGGCATCGGGACCAGGGGCCTTGCGGTAGGCCTCGTCATACGCCGGCTGGTGGACTGCATCACGGGGCACCGGCGTAGTGGTCTCCTTACCGGAAATGCTAAAAAAAGTAATCAGTACGGCTGCTACCAGTGCGATAAAGAACCAATCACGCTTATCTATCTTCATAGTATGGTGTCCTAGTCTTTGATGAATACAAAATAGACGATCACGCCACCGATCCCCAGACCAAAACCGGCAAAAGGCAGGATGGACCGCATAGTAATCTCCTCGCCGGGTGCGGGCATGGCCCATTTGGCCATGAAAATCAGGCCAACTAGAAAAAACAGGGTGAGCAAGACCGGTTTTGATTTTTTGTAGATGCCGAGAAACAGTATCAGGAGCGTGGCCAGCAGAAAGATCCAGTTGGAAAAGATCTGCTGTAACGTCAGGTTCTGCAGCGTAGTCATCAGATTCTGGGTCTCAAGGGGACGCAGGACTTCAATGGTTTTTTCTGCCAACTCCTGTTTGTCCACGTCATTTACCTCCCGGTCGGCACTGAACCGCGTGCCAGGCAAGCTGTTTTCAACTCAGGAAATCCATAACCTTATCAAGGAACCCTTTTTTCATCGGGTGGGCTTCTTCACCGCTGATCTTGGCAAACTCTTCAAGCAGCTCCTTCTGTTTGCCAGACAGATTGGTGGGGGTCTCCACCTTGACAACCACCAGCTGGTCGCCACGACCGTATCCCTGCAACGATGGTATCCCTTTGCCCCGCAGTCGGTAGATCTTGCCGGATTGGGTGCCTTCAGGAATCTTCATTGAGACCTTGCCGTCCAGTGTCGGCACCTCTATCTCGCATCCCAGTGCTGCCTGGGCAAAGCTGATCGGGATCTCACAGACAACATTATCATCCTCGCGCTGGAAGATCGAGTGCTCTTTGACCGAGATCGCCACATACAGGTCTCCATTGGGGCCACCTTTGACACCTTGCCCCCCTTCACCGGACAGTTTCAGGCGTGAGCCGGTTTCAACACCACCGGGAACTTTAACCGAAAGGGTTTTGCTGTCCTTGACGCTACCACGTCCGTGACACTCGGCGCAGGGATCATCCACCACCTTGCCTTCGCCATTACACTGTCCACAGGTCTTGCTGACGCTGAAAAAACCCTGCTGATAGCGCACCTGACCGGCACCGCGGCAGGTCGGACAGATTTTGGGATCGGTACCCGGCTTTGCACCGGAACCATTACAGCTTGTGCAACGTTTGGCATAGGGGATATCGATTTTTTTCTCGCACCCGAAGGCTGCCTCTTCAAAGGTGATCTCCATGTTATAGAGCAGGTCGTCACCGCGTCTACCTTGCGTGCGTCTGCCTGCGCCACCACCGCCAAAGATGTCACCAAAGATATCACTAAAGATATCACCAAAGGGAGAGCCGGCACCAAAACCACCAAATCCGCCACCTGAAAAACCACCGGCACCAGATACGCCAGCATGACCAAACTGGTCATACTGGGCCCGCTTTTGGGCATCGGAAAGTACTTCATAGGCCTCGGTGGCCTCCTTGAACCTCTCTTCAGCCTCTTTGTCCCCGGGATTTTTATCGGGATGAAACTGAATAGCCAGTTTACGGAAAGCCTTTTTTATCTCGGTCTCGGACGCGTTTTTATGTACGCCGAGAATCTCGTAGTAGTCACGTTTTTCGCCGTTTGCCACGCTTGGTTCCTTATCGGTGAAATACAGCTGTAGGGGCGAGTCTATAACCCGCCCCTACGCTATACCATCAAAACATCCAGGATTCGACTACTTCTTAACTTCCTCAAAGTCGGCATCAACGACTTTCTCGTCTTTAGCCTTTGAACCGCTTTCCTGAGAAGCTCCTTCTTCGGCACCGCCATCAGCGGTCCCAGCTTGCTGTGCTTGGGCGTACATGGCTTCAGCCAGCTTGTGGGCAGCCTGGGCAAGCTCATCGGTTGCCTTTTTGATGGATTCAGCATCGTCGCTGTCCATCACTTTTTTCAGATCAGCGATCTTGTTTTCAATGGCCCCCTTGTCAACGGCATCCACCTTGTCACCAACCTCTTTCAGCGACTTTTCGGTGCTGTAGATCATGGAATCAGCCTGGTTGCGGGCCTCAATAGTCTCCCGCTTTTTCTTGTCTTCTGCGGCATGGGACTCGGCGTCCTTAACCATTTTCTCAATCTCGTCCTTGGAAAGGCCGGAAGAGGCGGTGATGCGGATCGATTGTTCCTTGCCGGTGCCCAGATCCTTGGCCGATACATGCACGATGCCGTTGGCATCAATATCAAAGGTCACCTCGATCTGGGGTACGCCGCGGGGTGCAGGCGGGATGCCGGTCAGTTCGAAGTTACCCAGTGTCTTGTTGTCACGGGCCATTTCACGTTCACCCTGCAGCACGTGGATTGATACCGCCGGCTGGTTGTCTGCAGCGGTCGAGAACACCTGGCTTTTTCTGCAGGGAATGGTGGTATTCTTCTCGATCAGCCGGGTCAGTACGCCGCCCAGGGTCTCAATGCCCAGGGAAAGCGGGGTAACATCCAGCAGCAGCACATCCTTGACATCACCTTTGAGTACGCCACCCTGGATTGCAGCACCGATGGCCACCACTTCATCCGGATTGACCCCTTTGTTGGGAGACTTGCCAAAAATTTCCTGCACACGCTGTACAACAGCCGGCATACGGGTCATACCACCCACCAGGATCACTTCATCGATTTCCGAGGCAGACAGCCCGGCATCCTTCATGGCAGTGCGGCAAGGGCCTTCCAGCTTGCGCAGCAGATCATCGCACAGTGACTCCAGTTTTGCGCGTGAAAGCTTCAGGTTAAGATGTTTGGGACCACTGGCATCGGCGGTGATGAACGGCAGGTTGATGTCGGTTTCCATGGAGCCGGAAAGCTCGCACTTGGCCTTTTCTGCCGCTTCTTTCAGGCGTTGCAAGGCCATCTTATCGCCGCGCAGATCAATACCTTGATCCTTCTTGAATTCGTCGGCGATCCAGTCGATGATCTTCTGGTCAAAGTC
>DIUB01000211.1:6712-17247 GCA_002422265.1 Geobacter sp. UBA6169 | reverse complement strand
TGGTGGAATCAAAATCAAAGCCGTTGAACAGCCTTTCATTGAAGTGGCGCTTGAGGGCTTCGTTGTGGAACAGGTCCGGGTGCTGCTCCCGCAGGTATTCACCGGCTGCCACCAGAAAACCGGCAGTACCGCAGGCCGGGTCGCAGATGGTGTCTTCCGGCCTGGGTTGCATCAGCTCCACCATCATCTTGATGATATGGCGCGGGGTGCGGAACTGGCCGTTGGTACCGGCAGTGGTCAGCTTGGAGAGCATGTACTCGTACAGATCGCCCTTGGTGTCCCGGTCTTCCATCGGCACATCGCTGATCTGCTCCACCACCCGTTCTAACAAACTTGGCGTCGGGATCATGAAGATGGCGTCCTTCATGTGGCGGGCATAGGCGGTGTCTTCATCGCCGTGCAGGTTCTTGATAAAGGGGAAGACCTCCTGACTTACGGTCTTGAACATCTCTTCTGCTTCAAATTCTTTAAAACGTGACCAGCGCAGGTTTTCCTGCCCCGCTGCAAAGATCGGTTCTTCAATCGGCTTGTTCAGGCGATTGGCCTTCTTCTCTTTGGCGGTATGGATGTCGTCCAGCCGCTTGATGAACAACAGAAAGGAGATCTGCTCAATCACCGACAGGGGGTTGGAGATGCCGCCTGACCAGAAGGTATTCCAGATCTTGTCTATTTTCGCCTTGATGTCGCCGGTAAGCATGTAGGGGACTCCTGAAGTGGACGAGGTTAATGCCGGTGGCAGATCAGATGTTGCGAGTGTTCGCCGAAAAATGCTGCCATCTCGGGCGAGTGACAGAACTGGTCAAAGCTGCCCCAGAACAGCAGCTGCTTGTCAAGGTAGAGCATGGATGAGGCATACTGGCCAATGGTGCCGGTATCATGGGTCACCAGCAGCACGGTGGTGCCGTTGGTCCGGTTCAGTTCAGTGATCAGTCCGTAAAAACGCTCCCTGATCTCGGGATCAAGGGCTGCAGTCGGTTCATCCATGATCAGCAGTGCCGGGTTGCTGATCAATGCCCGGGCAAGCATGACACGCTGCTGCTGCCCCCCGGACAGCTCACCGATCATACGCCCCTGGAGATGATCAATCCCCAGCTGTTCCAGTACGGTCCGTACCTGGAGCCGATCGTGGCGACAGGGGCGCCGGGGTATGCTCCTGCCTGCCAGCAGTCCCAGCTGAACCACTTCAGCTACTGTGGCAGGAAAGGCCGGATTAAGCGGTCCCAGGTTCTGGGGCAGATAGCCGATCTTGTCCCAGCTCTTGAAAGTACCCACCGGCTGGTCAAACAGGGTGATGCTGCCCCGATGAGGCGGAATCAATCCCAGCAGTGCCCGCACCAGGGTGCTCTTGCCGGAGCCGTTTGGCCCCACAATCCCCAGATACTCACCGGCTTTGACCGTAAAGCTGATGTCTGCAAGCGCATCAACTGCACCATGACGACAGTACAGCTTTTCAACCCTGATCAAATCCTGCATGTATGCTCCGCTACCATCAGAACCGACCCCCCGATTTCACTCGATTACTGTTCTTTAAAACGGCCCGGATCATAGCCTGCATTTGTCCTTCTTGCAATTATCCATATTCGCATTATACTGGAGCAGCTTATGAACAAAAGACAGACATTAAAGGAGCGCGACCATGGGACTCTTTGGCGGACCCAGCAAACAGGAACTGATCGAGAAGGACAATGAAATCAAGAAGCTGTCACAGATGCTGGACAACGTCGACAACGTGGTGATGCTGTGCGACACCACCCATGACAACAAGATCTTCTATATGAATCGCAAGGCCAAAGATCTGTTGCAACAACACCGCTCCGCACTGAATGCCGGTCTGCGGGGTGCTGATGTGGCAAACGCGTTTGAAAACTCGATCCACCAGTTCCACAAGGATCCGGGCCGGATCAGGAACATCTTTGCCGATCCGCGCGGCAAGATGCCCCATTCCGCCGATATCCCAATCGGCAGTGTGACCCTGCAGACCAAGGCCTATCCGATCTGGGATCCGAGTGACAGCAGCAAACCGCTCTGCTTTATGGCCTGCTGGAGCGACATTACCGCAGAACGCCAGATAAAGGATCAGCAGTACAAGGATATTGAGCGCAAGAACTACCTTGAAGAACGGATCCATCAGATCGCCACGGCCATGGAAGAGATGAGCATGACCGTCAACGAGGTGGCCGGCAACACCACCAACGCAGCTGATTCAGCGGCGCAGGTGGCTGAAAGCGCCCATCAGGGCCAGCGGGTAGTGAACGAGGCGGTCAAGGGGATGCAGCAAGTGGCCGAGGTGGTTCGTTCATCCGCCGTCATTGTCGGCAACCTGGGGGCAACTTCCGAGAAGATCGGCGAAATCGTCAACGTGATCAATGAAATCGCCGACCAGACCAACCTGCTGGCCTTGAACGCAGCCATTGAGGCGGCCCGGGCCGGTGAAATGGGTCGTGGTTTTGCCGTGGTGGCCGATGAGGTGCGCCGTCTGGCAGAGCGGACCATGACCTCCACCAAGCAGATCGGTGCCATGGTGACCGAGATCCAGTCCAACACCAGCAAAGCGGTTGCCTCGATTGAAGGCGGCAAGGCCGAGGCTGAAAAGGGCGAGCATCTCTCCCATCAGGCCGAGGCATCCCTGATCGCCATTGTTGACTCGGTTGAGCATATCAAGAACCTGATTGCCCAGATTGCCACTGCCTCGGAAGAGCAGGCTGCCACTGCCACGGTGATTGCCGGCAACCTTGAGGAGATCTCACGGGCCAACTAACCGGACCACCAGCCAGAGACACAAAAAAGCCGGGGTAGATGCCCCGGCTTTTTTGTGTTCACACTCTGGCAACGGTCGGTCAGTCGCCCACGCTGCCGAAATACTCCCGCTCCTGGGCAGAGAACATCCGGTCCACATCCATGATGATCAGCAACCGCTCGGCATGGTTGAACACGCCGGTGATGAACTCCTGATCGATATTGCCGGAAACCATGGTGGGGGGTGGTTGGATTTCACTGGAGTGAATCCGGATCACCTCTGAAACCGCATCAACCACAAAGCCGGTCAGGCCACCGGCCACATCCATAACCATGATGCGGGTATGGCTGTCATACTCTGATTCACACAGGCCGAACCGCTTGCGCATGGAGATGATCGGAATCACCTTGCCCCGCAGGTTGATGATCCCTTCAACATAGTGGGGGGTGTTGGGCATCTTGGTGATGCTGGGCATCCTGATGATCTCACGCACCTTCAGCACTTCAACGCCGTACTCTTCACTGCTCAACATAAAACTGACCAGCTGGATCAGCTGATCTTTACCGGACACTGCAACATCACCGCTTTTTACCAGGGCTGTACTCGACATTGAAACCTCCTCCATGAGGGAATATGGCTGATATGCGGTTGAATCATAGCATAGAATTGCAAAAGGTGAAGAAGGAAACGTAGCAGACGGTCAAAGCAGACCATGCAGCGGTCCACCCGCTGCGGCCAACTCCTCCAGCTTGCGTACCAGATTCGGATCCTCTTCAAGGGGCGGCGCATGAAACGGCTTGCTGCGGGCATCAATCACCAGCGGCCCGCTGCAGCCCCAATGACGTTGCTTGAAGCCGCCTCCAACACCGTAAACATCACTGGCCGGGTTGGAACGGGTAAAACAGACCCACAGGAAATTATCCAGCGTGGCGCTGCAGAACCGGCTGTCATCAACCACCACCACCAGAGCGATCCCCTCCGGCAAGGGGCGCTGCTGCCAGAAGCTGCAGAGCTGTTCAACTGCCGGGTCAGACTCGCCCGATGTCAGTTCAGCGGCCCGCCCCTGCAGCACCAGCACGCCGGGCAGAGCCAGGGCCGGAGCAGACCACCCTTCCGGCAGCACCAGCTCCGGAGGCAATTCAGTGCAGAGCGTGCGCCGTTTGGGGCCTGCAGCGGCAATCACCAGCTTTGAACCGCTGTTCAGGCCACCGCCGGAATAGTCCAGGGTATCAATGGTGGTGGCGGTCTGGAAATGCAGGTCCTGCTGCCAGTCCACCCGTTCCAGCAGATGCTGCAGCAGATCATCAATATGGTGGATATCCAGGGCCGGGTTATCCTGCTCGGCAACGATCAGCAGGTACTTGGCCAACGACAGCTGGCCCTGCCCCAGTATGGCATTGGCCTGGGTCAAAAGCTCACGGGGCCGGGTCACCCCGTCGTAGGGGGTGTACCGCTCGGAGCCAATGGCCAGCAGCAGGGGATGTACACCGGCTGCATCAACCGCATGCACCGCCTTGATCCCGTGCAGCACCGTGGGGATCAGCTCACCGGTCAGGTCATGGATAAAGGCGCCAAAGGAGGTATCTTCCTGGGGAGGACGCCCAACCGTTGTAAAAGGCCAGATTGCATCAGCCCGGTGGTAGACCGCCTCAACTTCGATGAACGGAAAAGGATGCACCAGGCTGTAATACCCCAGGTGGTCACCAAACGGCCCCTCCGGCAAGGTGGCAGCCGGATCAATGGAGCCGACTATACAGAAATCCGCCTCTGAGGGCAGCGGCAGCTGACCCGGCAACTGGGCCATGGTCATCCGGTGTCCTCCCAGCAGACCGGCAAAGGAGAGCTCCGGCATCCCCTCCGGCAGCGGCATGACTGCCGCAACAGTCATGGAGGGAGCCCCCCCCACAAAGACATTCACCTTCAGACGCTGGCCACGGGCAATGGCCTGCTGATGATGCACCCCGATCCCCCGGTGGATCTGGTAATGTAGCCCGGCCTGACGATCCGGCATGTACTGGTTGCCGGAGATCTGCACCCGGTACATGCCCAGGTTGGACGTGCCAAATCCTGGCCGTGTCGGATCTTCACTGTAGACCTGCGGCAGGGTAACAAAGGCGCCGCCATCATTGGGCCATGAGATCAGCTGCGGCAGCCGTGACAAGGTGGTGGTACAGGCCAGGGCCGGGGCCTGATCAGCAGAAACCCGCCGGGGCAGCAGATGCATGGCACCAAAGGGGGCCTTCAGCAGCCCGGCCGGTTCCCGCAGGGCCTGCAGCGGATTCACCTTCAACTTCACCAGGGTATCAATGGTTCGCAAGGTGTCGCGAAAGATGAACCGGGTCCGCTCCAGGGTGCCGAACAGATTGCCCAACAGCGGAAATGCCGAACCGGTCACGTTAGTAAACAGCAGTGCCGGTCCTCCGGCCTGGTAGACCCGCCGCTGGATCATGCCCACCTCAAGGTTGGCATCCACCGGCAGCGCAATGCGGCGCAGCATGCCGTGCTGTTCAAGATCGGCAACGGTTTCCTGCAGATTTCGGTAGCCCATGTGTCAGCTCATTTCTTTCTGGTTTTTAACGCCGGATACGGTATCATCTGCATCACAGCAATTCAAGTGCGACCGTCGTTGTTCTGCAACCCTTGACCCTTGACCCTTGACCCTATGATCCGTCCCTCCATTTTCAGAAAACTGCTGATTGCCTCACTGCTGATGGCACTGCTGCCGCTGCTGACCGCCGCGCTGGTCCTGTTTTCCGGACTTGAGCAGGTGCGGGACAAGCTGGCCCTTGAAATCAGCAGCAGTGCAGAGCAGCAGGCTGCCGAAGGGCTGCAGATGCGGGCCCGTCAGGTGGCGGAATCAATCACCGATTTTCTCAACCGACGTGAAGACGACCTGCGTTTTCTGCGTCTGTTTGCCACCCAGGAAAACGTACTGCTCTCATTCTGGCAGCAGCACCGCAGCCAGATCTGGGAACGCAGCAAAGGCCCGGACGGCAAAGTCGTCGAGGTGCGGGAATGGCTGCCATTGTACCGTTCCTTTGCCCTGATCGACGCATCAGGCCAGGAGCTGATGGTGCTGAAAGACGGACGGTTTCTTGCCCCTGCTGAACTGCGCAACGTCTCACGGCCGGAACAGACCGAATTCAAGAGTGAGACCTACTTCAGCGACATCAGGAAACTGGCGCCAGGGGAGATCCATGTCACCCGGGTAACCGGCTTCCATGTCAACAAACACCAGCAGCTGGCCGGGGCCGACGAGCCGGAGCATGCCTACGGCGTGCACTACCAGGGGGTGATCCGCTTCGGCATGCCGCTCCACGATGCCCAGGGGCGCTTTACCGGAGCCTTTGTCATTTCGCTGGATCATCGCCACCTGATGGAATTTACCCAGCATATTGACCCCGGCCCCCNNGAGGGCTGGATCATCACCCATCCCAAGCTGTGGGACATACGCGGTGTTGATCAGCAGGGCCGGCTGGTGCCGCCCTACACCCGCAAGTCCACACTGGAAGAGGTGGCCCTGGGTACCATTCCGTTCAACCTTGACCATGCCGCCTTTATCCATCCCAATTACCCGGTGGCGTCATCACTGGTGCGCCAACAGCAGTATGGCGTGGTTGAACTGACCAACGTGGGCGGATCGCGCAAGATCATGGCCTACGCCCCGATCCTCTACAGCACCGGCCCATACCGCAAACACGGCATTTTCGGCGGCGTCACCATCGGCTACCAGGTTGATCAGTTCCAGCAGCAGGCAAACGTCGGCAGCCGCCTGATAACCACAAAACTCAAGGAATACCGGCAACAAAGCAGCATCATTCTGCTGGTGACCGTCCTGATTACCGCCCTGGCTGCCTGGCTGCTGACCAGGGGCATCTCGCGACCGCTGCAGCGCCTGCGGGATGGCGTACTCAAGCTGCAGAACGACGATACCGGCAGCCGGGTGCCGGTGACCGGCGACGATGAGCTGGCTGAACTGGCCACATCCTTCAATGCCATGGCAGCAGAGCTGGAACAGCGCAAGGCCAATCTGGTGGCCACGCTGGAACAGCTTGAGGAATCCCGTCAGGCCATCCTGGATGAACGCAACTTCAAAGAGAGTATTCTGGAAAGTATCTCCAGTGCCATCACCACTTTTTCTTCCCAGGGCGAACTGACTTCCAGCAACAGCACGGCAGACCGTTTTCTCGGCCGGCGCTGGCCCCTGGGCAGCCACTACTCCACGGTCTTTGACGGCTGGGGCGATCTGCCGTCCCGGATTGCCCGCAGCTTTACCGAGGCCGTCGGTTACGGCAGAGAACCGTTGCCGATTCAGCGCAACGGACAGGTGCGGCATTTTGATGTAGGTATCTTCCCGATCGGCCCCCACGGTCAGATGGGTTTGACCGTTACCCTGCGGGATGAAACCGTGCGCGAGGATCTGCGGGAAGAAACCTTCAGGCTTGATCGACTGGCATCTCTGGGCAGGCTGGCCGCCGGCATCTCCCATGAGATCCGCAACCCCCTGACCGGCATATCACTGCTGCTGGACGACCTGCATGACCGGGCCGCCCTGGCCGATGATGAACGTCTGCTGCTGCGCAAGGCCATGGATGAGATTGAACGGATTGAACGCCTGACCACGGCCATGCTCTCCTTTGCTTCGCCCCCCAAGGCCTGTTTCCGGCCTGCCCGTCTGGATGAAGTGGTGCAGGAGGTGGCACTCTTGCTCTCACAATCCTGCCGCAAACAGGGCATTATGCTGCAGGTGAGCTGTGAGCGTTTTGAGCCGGTCATGCTGGATGCCGACCGGATCCGGCAGGCCGTGCTAAACCTGCTCAAGAACTCGCAGGAGGTGCTGCCCAAGGGAGGGACCATCACCCTGAAGCTGCGCCACGGCGACACCAACACCGCAGAACTGATCATCACCGATTCCGGCCCCGGCATTGCCCCTGAAGACCTGCCCTTGATCTTTGAACCGTTCTTTACCCGCAAAGGGGCAGGCACCGGCCTGGGCCTTTCCATCACCAAACGGATCTTTGAAGAACATGGCGCTGTTATCCGGGTTGACTCTGCACCGGCACAGGGCACCAGCTTCCAGATCAGCCTGCCGCTGATACCGCCGGACGGCGCGGAAATTGCAAACTAAACCATGACTGACCGACCCCTTTCCACACAGGCGCACAGACCAGATATGCTCAAAGAAACCATCCTGATTATAGACGATGAGGCCTTCATCCGTGAAAACGTCCAGCGTATTCTGGCTGAAGACGGCTATCGGGTGCTGGAGGCCGCCGATGGTAGCCAGGCCATGGAGCAGATTACCGGCGAAGATATCGATCTGGCGCTGCTGGATCTGAACCTGGGTATGGAAAACGGCTTGCAACTGTTGCCCTTGCTTAAAGAGGCCAACCCTGATCTGCTGGTCATCATCATCACCGGCTACGGCTCGGTCGAATCAGCAGTGGAGTCCCTCAAGCTGGGGGCCTTTGATTATATGAAAAAGCCGTTCAAGGCCGATGCCCTGCGGGTGATCGTCAAGCTGGCCCTGCAGACCCAGGAACTGAAACGCGAGGTCCGCTCCCTGCGCCGTTCCGGGGGGCTGGGCCTGAATCTGCCCCTGCTGGGTGAAAGCGAACCATTCAGACAGATTCTTGCCCAGGTGCGGGAGGTAGCCCGCATCCCCACTGCCACCGTGCTGCTGACCGGTGAATCCGGCACCGGAAAAGAGGTGGTGGCCCGGGCCATCCACTCCCTGTCTGAACGGAAACAACACCCCTTTGTGGCGGTCAACTGCGCCTCCATTCCGGCCGAGCTGATGGAAAGTGAACTGTTCGGCCATGAAAAAGGGGCCTTTACCGGTGCTGGTGTCAAAAAAACCGGGCTGTTTGAAGAGGCCAACGGCGGCACCATCTTCCTGGATGAGATCGGCGACATGCATGCGGCCCTGCAGGCCAAGCTGCTGCGGGTACTGCAGGAACGCACCATCCGCCGGGTGGGCGGCACCAAGGATCTGCCGGTTGATCTGCGGGTGATCGCTGCCACCAACCGTGATCTGCGGCAGCGTATTGATACCGGTTCTTTTCGGGAAGACCTGTTCTACCGCCTGAACGTGGTACCGTTGCACCTGCCTCCCCTGCGGGAGCGGAACAACGATATCCTGCTGCTTGCCAAGCATTTCCTCTCCCTGTTCAGTCAGTCCTTTGGCAAACAGTTCAGCAGTATTGCCCCTGATGCAGAACAGATGCTGCTGGACTATGCCTGGCCCGGCAATATCCGCGAACTGCGCAACGTGATTGAACGGATCTGCATCATGGCCCCCGGCCCGCTGCTGGAGCCGGGACACCTCCCCCCGGAACTGCACCTGTTACCCGCCAGAAAAAGCGCAACCATCACTACAGCACCTGTCACGCAAGGGCTTGAAAATGCAGTAATAGAGCTTGAACAACAGCTGATCAGACAGGCACTGTCCCAGGCCGAAGGCAATGTGGTCAAGGCTGCCTTGCTGCTCAAGATCCCCCGGGGTACCCTGCGTTACAAGATGGAGAAATATGGACTGTAAAGAGCAGGGGCAAGGGNNTACCGTCAGGCCAATATCGCCCTGTTTTGTGCCGGTTTTATCACCTTTGTCACCCTCTACGACATCCAGCCGCTGCTGCCGGTCTTTTCCCAAGAATTTAACATCTCACCGGCCATCAGCAGCCTGCCCCTCTCCATCAGCACCGCCACCCTGGCCATTGGTATGCTCTTTTCCGGTCTTACCTCCGACAGCATCGGCCGTAAGCCGGTCATGGCCGCAGCCCTGGTGCTGACCGCGCTGCTGGCCATTGCCACTGCCTTCAGCACCAGCCTCACCAGCCTTTTGATGATCAGATTTGCCCAGGGGGCCGTACTGGCCGGGGTACCATCGGTGGCCATGGCCTACCTGGGTGAAGAGATGGATGCAAGCGCCATTGCCTCGGCCATGGGGCTCTACATCAGCGGTAATGCGGTGGGCGGCATGTCCGGCCGGGTTATCAGCGCCATCATGGCCGATTACCTGCCCTGGCGCACCGCCATCGGCATTATCGGCTGCATCAGCCTGCTGCTGGCGCTCTGGTTCATCAGGCTGCTGCCCCCTTCAGCCCGCTTTCAGCAGCAACGTTTCACCCCCACCTCGCTCGTACCCTCGCTGGTCTACCACCTGAAAGACCCCGGCATGCTCTGCCTGTTTGGTGTGGCCTTCTTTTGCATGGGCGGCTTTATCAGCCTCTACAACTACATCGGGTTCCGCTTGATTGAGCCCCCCTACTCCCTCAGCCAGTCCCTGATCAGCCTGATCTTCCTGGTCTATTTCCTTGGCTCGTTAAGCTCGGCCATGATGGGACGCCTGATGCAGCGATTCGGTCGTCGCCCGATTATCAGAGGCACCATTGCCGCCATGGCGCTGGGCACCCTGCTGACCCTTCCGGAATCGCTGCCCTGCATGGTGCTTGGCGTGGCAATCTTTACCTGCGGCTTCTTTGGCGCCCACAGCATTGCCTCAGCCTGGGTCAGCCGCCGCGCCGTCACCTACCGCGCCCAGGCCTCATCCCTGTACCTGTTTTCCTACTACCTGGGATCCAGCATCTCCGGCACCCTGGGCGGTTTTTTCTGGGTCAGTTTTGACTGGCCCGGTGTTGCTGCCATGATCTGTCTGGTAGTGGCGTCAGCCCTGGCCTGCACCGAACTGCTGGGCAGAAGATTTGCTGAACACTATTGATTCGTCATTTGTCAGACTCCCCCCTCCCTAACCCTCCCCCTCCTGGGGTGTGAATAAAAAGCCTCCACCCAGCGGGGG
>DIUB01000211.1:0-6670 GCA_002422265.1 Geobacter sp. UBA6169 | reverse complement strand
GTCAAGGGTCAAGGGTCAAGGGTCACTTTTTAAAACCCGTTGTTTTCCTTGCCCCTTGCCCCTTGCCCCCTGCCCCTTTGTTTTCCGGCACACCCTTTGCTTTAGAACAACATCTCACTTTCTCGTCAACACGCAACCCGATTGCAACGAAACACCAACCCAAGGAGGAAAACCGCATGTTCAAGAAGATTCTTGCAGCAGTAGTAACCCTGGCCTTTGCATTGCCGATGGTCGCGCAGGCCGCAGATCCGATCGTGATCAAGTTCAGTCACGTGGTGGCGGTCAACACCCCCAAAGGTGCAGCTGCCGAGCATTTCAAGAAGCTGGCAGAAGAGCGCACCAAGGGCCGCGTCAAGGTAGAGGTCTACCCCAACAGCCAGCTGTACAAAGACAAGGAAGAGATGGAAATGCTGCAGATCGGCGCCGTGCAGATGCTGGCCCCTTCCCTGGCCAAGTTTGCACCGCTGGGTCTCAAAGAGTTTGAAGTATTTGACCTGCCGTTTATCTTTGACGACTACAAGGACCTGCATGCCGTAACCCAGGGGCCGGTGGGCGCAAAGCTGCTCAAGAAGCTGGAAACCAAAGGCCTGATCGGCCTGGCATACTGGGATAACGGCTTCAAGGTCATGTCCGCCAACAAGCCGCTCAAGACCGTGGCCGATTTCAGGGGTCAGAAGATGCGGATCCAGTCCTCCAAGGTGCTGGATTCCCAGATGCGTGCTGTAGGCGCCATCCCGCAGGTTATGGCCTTCTCCGAGGTGTATCAGGCCCTGCAGACCGGCGTGGTTGACGGTACCGAGAACCCCCCTTCCAACCTCTACACCCAGAAGATGCACGAAGTGCAGAAGTACGTGACCATGTCCAACCACGGCTACCTGGGCTACGCTGTTCTGGTAAACAGGAAGTTCTGGATGGGTCTGCCGGCTGATATCCGCACTGCACTTGAAAGCGCCATGAAGGATGCCACCAAGTTTGCCAACGATATCGCCAAGAAGGATAACGACGATGCCATGGCAGCGGTAAAGAAGTCCGGCAAGTCCCAGATCATCACCCTGACCCCGGCTGAGCGTCAGACCTGGAAAAAGGCCATGGACAAGGCCCACAAGGACAACGCTGCCCGGATCGGTAACGACATCGTGCAGGAAGTCTACAAGGCAACCGGCTACAACCCGGACAAGTAATGCCGTTCTGACGTAACAAGGCCGCTGCGGCCCCCGCAGCGGCCTTTTTTGCGAACAACTCTCAGGAGATACTTCCATGATGAAATACCTGGACCGCCTGGAAGAGATCATCATCGCCTTCCTGATCGCTGCGGCAACCGTGATCATCTTTATCGCGGTGCTGCACCGCTACGCAGCCGGCCTGCCCATACCCGGCCTGCAGGACTGGATGCTGGGCATCAACCTGGGCTGGGCCCAGGAGCTCTGCATCTACATGTTTGTCTGGATGGCCAAATTTGGCGCTGCCTATGGTGTGCGCACCGGTATCCATGTGGGGGTGGATGTGCTGGTGACCCGCCTGCCTGAACCCTGGCGGATCAAGTGCGTGCTGCTGGGTATCTTTGGCGGCGCCCTGTTTACCGGCATCATCGGCTACCTGGGTTTCCTGTTTGTCTGGGAAAACGGTATGCACTATGCCACCTACCAGATGCTGGGCCGGGATGTGTCAGAGGTTATTGAAGGCCCCATTACCCCGGATCTGGAATGGTCAACCTGGAAGATCTACTCTGCTGTTCCCCTTGCCTCCTTCCTGATGTGCTTCCGCTTCCTGCAGGTGGGCTGGAACTTCTACCGCACCGGTGAACTGCCGCACCACGACCACGGCCATGTTGACGGCATTGAAGAAAACACGGTTGACGCCACCGATATGCTGGAGGAGTACGAAGAGCACAAGTTTGAAGATGAACGGAAACGGGGAGGTGTAAAATGAGTTCAGCAGCTATTCCTGTTGAGCAGCTTACCAAGAAAAAGGCACTGTTTGTGCTGGCAACCATTGCCGCTATACTGGCAGGGCTCTCCTCACTTGGGCATGCCGGTATCGTGTTTGCCATCCTGGCCGGACTGATGCTGACCGGCATGCCGATCTCCATCTCCCTGGGCCTGACCGTACTGGCGTTTCTGTTCTTTTTCTCAAACGTACCCACCGAGGCAGTGGCCTTAAAACTGTTCACCGGTATTGAGAAGTTTGAGATCATGGCCATTCCGTTCTTTATCCTGGCCGGCAACTTCCTGACCCACGGCGGCGTGGCCAAGCGGATGATTGCCTTTGCCACAGCCCTGGTTGGTCACTTCAGGGGCGGCCTGGCCCTGGGCGGCATCGTGGCCTGCGCCCTGTTTGCCGCAGTCTCCGGCTCCAGCCCGGCAACGGTGGTGGCCATCGGCTCAATCCTGCTGCCGGCCATGGTCAAGCAGGGATACCCGATGAAATTCGGTGTGGGGGTTGTCGGTACTGCCGGCGGTCTGGGCATCCTGATCCCTCCCTCGATCGTGATGGTGATTTATGCAGTCTCGGTCAACGAGTCCATCGGACGNNGGCATCTGCTGGTGAGGTTTTCCGCACCTTCCGGGAGAGTTTCTGGGGCCTGTTCCTGATCGTGGTGGTGATCGGCGGTATCTACTCCGGCCTGTTCACCCCCACTGAGGCAGCTGCCATGAGTGCGGTCTACGCCTTTATTGTAGCGGTCTTCATCTACAAGGATCTGGGGTTCAAGGATATGCCCAAGGTGCTGCTTTCCGCAGCCAGCATGTCTTCCATGCTGCTCTACATCATCACCAATGCCGTGTTGTTCTCGTTCCTGCTCACCTCAGAGCAGGTGCCCCAGAACCTGACCGCCTGGATGATCGGGCTTGGTCTTACCTCGGTTACCTTCCTGATCTTTGTCAACGTCCTGCTGCTGGCAGCCGGCAACTTCATGGAGCCCTCTTCAGTACTGCTGATCACCGCGCCGCTGCTGTTTCCGGTGGCCATGGAGATGGGGATCGATCCGATCCACCTGGGGGTCTTGATGACCGTCAACATGGAGATCGGCATGATCACACCACCGGTGGGGCTTAACCTGTATGTGGCCAGCGGTATCTCACGGCTGGGGCTGACCGAAACCACCAAGGCCTGCGCCCCCTGGATTCTGGTGATGATCCTTTACCTGATGCTGATTACCTATGTGCCGGCCATCTCTCTCTGGCTGCCCAACCTGCTGTACGGAGGGTAATCACCCCTTTTTTCTCAGCTGCAGAACGAACACAGGCCGGTCAGATGACCGGCCTGTGTTCGTTCTGGCATATCCTGTTACCCTCAGACATGGTTGCGCAGCATCAGCTCAGCCGGATGGGGGGCCAGGTAGACCTGCTCTTTCAGATATTGCTGGTCATATTTCCGCACATAGTGGCGGAGCAGGGTGATCGGCACGATCAACGGGGTCAGCTGATCATGGTACTGCCCGATCACTTCCAGCAGCTCCTGCTTTTCATCGGCAGTCAGCTGGTGCTTGAAATAGCCCATCAGATGCTGCAGCACATTGGTGTTCTTTTTGAAAGTGGCATGCAGGGCAAGCCCTTTCATGAACAGCTCTTCATAGCGCTGCAGCAGCTCCGGCAGCGGCAGCTCCTTGGCGTGGGCCACCAATGCCCCCATGGTGCGATACACCTCCGGGCTGTGGGCCATCATCAGCAGTTTGTGGTTGGTGTGAAAGCGCACCAGCTGGCCCAGGGCCGGGCCTTCGGCCAGAAAATCCTTCCAGCGGCGGTAGCTGAAGACCCGTTCGATAAAGTTTTCCCGCAGGTGCGGATCGTGCAGGCGGCCTTCTTCCTCCATTGGCAGCAATGGAAAGCGCTTCACCATGGTTGCAGCAAACAGACCGCTGCCGTTCTTGGCAGCCATGCCATTGTTGTAGACCTTGACCCGGAACAGGCCGGAACTGGGGGAGTCCTTCTTGAAAATGAACCCGCACAGATCCTCGGCTGCCAGCTCTTCCACCGTGCGGTTGCAATAGGCCTGCATCTGATCGGTCAGGTCAATACGGGTCTTGTTGGTCATCAGCCGTGGGGCTGCCGGATCACCTTCCAGCCGCATTGACTCACGGGGGATCGGCAAGCCGCAACCCACCTCCGGGCAGACCGCAACAAAACTGAAATAGTGCCCCAGTACATCGGTGATGTAGCGGTCATGCTTGTGGCCGCCGTCAAAGCGGACCTGTTCACCCAGCAGACAAGTACTGACGCCCAGCTTGATGGTGCTGTTCATGATAAACCTCCTTGCAGATGGTACACACAACAATGCCCCCACGCTGGTAGCCAACAGTGGGGGCATAATCAGATCATCTATCCAGCCAAAACTACCAGTTCTCGCCTAAAATCTCAAAGTGAGCCTTGGGATGGGCACAGGCCGGGCAGAGTTCCGGTGCCGACTTGTTGCTGTGCAGGTAGCCGCAGTTACGGCAACGCCAGACCAAGATCTCTTCCCGCTGGAAGACCCGGCCGGCCTCGATGTTGGCCAGCAGGTCACGGTAACGCTTCTCATGCTGCTTCTCTGCCACGGAGATAGCTGTCCAGACCGCAGCAATGTCAGCAAAGCCCTCTTCCTTGGCAATCTCGGCAAAGGCAGGGTACAGGTCAGAGTGTTCCTCATGCTCGCCGTCAGCAGCAGCCTTGAGGTTCTCAGCCGTGCTACCGATCACACCGGCCGGGAAACAGGCCGTGATCTCCAGCATTCCCCCTTCCAGGAACTTGAAAAAACGCTTGGCATGCTCCTTCTCCTGGTTGGCGGTCTCCTCGAATATATCAGCAATCTGGACGTAGCCTTCCTTTTTGGCAGCAGCGGCAAAGTAGGTGTAGCGGGTGCGGGCCTGACTCTCACCGGCAAATGATTTCAGCAGGTTCTGCTCGGTCTTGGTACCTTTTACTGATTTGGCCATCGATGTTTCTCCTTTCACGTGGGTGATGCTGTTTTTTAGAAAACGCACAATTTATAGCAGAATTATCAGGGCGATACCACCGCCAATAACTCCCAGGTTACCGGCAGCCGACAGTCCGTGCAGCTTTTTGAACTGCTGCCGCAACGGATGGTCGGACGGCGTGGTAACAAAGGAAGGGATCTCCTTTTTCAGGGCTGCTGCCTTGGGCTCGATCACAAAGGCCTGCAGCGAGGTTACCACCAGCATGGCCACAATGATCAGGCTTGAGGCCAGCCAGCGTTTTTCACGGGTAAACAGGAGGCAGCCCAGGGCCAGCACGCCGCAGATCAAGCCAACCTTGAAATAGCCGGGGAACAGCACCCCAACAATGGTACCGGCGGTGTCACGATCATACGTTTTGAACAGGGTCGGGGTCAGGACAAAGGTGAACAGGGCAGCCCCGCCCACCCAGAACGTGATCAGCAGACGATAGACAATGGATAGATACTGCACAAAAACCTCCAGAACAGATGATCCTAAGCCGGTATAGCCGAAACCAAACAGGAACCATCAAAGGCAATAGCACGCGGATACCATCTGATTTGAGCTGATTTTCACGGATTTATAACTGCATTTAAATCCGCGTAAACCCGCTTTAAACGCGTCATCCGCGTGCTATTGCTGTTCAAAAACGGTAAAGACTCAAACTGTGCCTCTGTGTTTGGTTTACAGCCTTTTAAGGTAAATCAGAATGCCATCTCCGGCTTCCACTCTTTCCAGACATTACCGGCCAGGTCAGGGCCCGGCTTGAGGGTCGGCTTGCCCGGTGTCCAGCCGGCAGGCATCACCTCTCCAGTGGCACGGACATGCTGGAACGCCTTGATCTGACGGATCAGTTCGCTGACGCTGCGGCCAACTTCAGGGGTCAGCACTTCCATGGCTCTGATATTGAAATCAGGATCAATAATGAATCTGCCGCGGATATCAACCCCGGCAGCCGGTTCAAACACACCGTATGCCTGGCCGATCAGGCCGCCGGCATCGGCGATCATCGGGAACGGCACCCCGCCGGGTACCATCTTTGACAGTTCTTCCGCCTGCCAGATCTTATGGACAAAGCGGCTGTCAGTACTTGCTGCAAAGCTCTCGACTCCCAGTTCTTTCAGTTCTGCATGCTTGACGGCGACCGCCGTCAGTTCAGTCGGTCAGACAAAGGTAAAATCGCCCGGATAGAAGCAGAGGACGATCCACTTTCCCTTGTAATCAGAGAGTTTCATGGTCTGGAAGCCGCCGTTTACAAAGACGTTGGCCTCAAAATCAGGGGCCTGATGCCCCACCATCGGCATACTCATAGCTGGTGCCTCCTTGGTTGGTACTGCTGCAGTTGGGGGTGGTGCTGCCTTCAGTGGACCTCCGGCCGGTTTGACGCAGCCCTGTCCGGATTCAGCCATACGCATTACCTCCTTTGTTGAAATCGCGGGGAGGACTGACAGCTCCTCCCCGCATAAAACTTAACAGATGTTAATCAGCATGCAAGTGATGTACGAACTATTTCCTGAAAACCATCCGGCTCAGGCCAGATCAAACCGGTCGGCATTCATCACCTTGGTCCAGGCCGCGATGAAGTCCTGCAGGAATTTCTCCTGGGCATCTGCGCAGGCGTACACCTCGGCAATGGCCCGCAGCTGGGAATTGGCTCCAAAGACCAGATCAACCCGGCTGGCGGTCCATTTCAGGTCACCGCTGCTACGGTCGCGCCCTTCAAAGAGATCCGGATCCTGG
>DIUB01000219.1:19623-31754 GCA_002422265.1 Geobacter sp. UBA6169 | reverse complement strand
TAAACCACTCGGCAACCCCTCCGTTGGGGAATTCTATCTAGCACAGTTCGCTAGCGAACCTCAAGCCTCTATTTAATGATTTTTTCCAATCCGCCCATGTAAGGCCGCAGGACTGCCGGAATGACCACTGAACCGTCNNGCCACCAGGGTGCGGCCCACCGCCAGGCCGGAGCCGTTTAAGGTGTGGACAAATTCCGGTTTGCTCTTTTCTTCTTCTCGGAAGCGGATACCGGCCCGGCGGGCCTGGAAATCACCAAAGCTGCTGCAGGAGGAGATCTCACGGTACAGTCCCTGGCCCGGCAGCCAGACCTCAAGGTCATAGGTTTTGCAGGCGGAAAAACCGATATCTCCGGAGCAGAGCGCCAGTACCCGGTAGGGCAGCTCCAGCAGCTGCAGCACCTTTTCGGCATGGCCGGTCAATTTTTCCAGTTCGGCCTGGGACTCGTCCGGATGGACGAATTTGACCAGCTCTACCTTGTTGAACTGGTGCTGGCGGANNATCTCGACCTTGTCGAACTGGTGCTGGCGGATCAGGCCGCGGGTATCTTTGCCGTGGGAGCCGGCCTCACGCCGAAAACAGGGGGTGTAGGCGGTGTAGCTGATCGGCAGGTCGGACTTTTTCAGGATTTCATCACGGTGGATGTTGGTGACCGGCACTTCTGCCGTAGGAATCAGGAAGAAATCAGGGTCAACCAGCCGGAACAGGTCCTCCTCAAACTTGGGCAGCTGACCGGTGCCGGTCATGCTGGCCCGGTTGACCATGAACGGCGGCAGCACCTCGGTGTAACCATGTTCAGCCGTGTGCAGGTCAAGCATAAAGCTGATCAGAGCCCGTTCCAGCCGAGCCCCGGCCCCTTTGGAGAGGCAGAAACGGGCGCCGGTGATCTTGGCGGCACGCTCAAAGTCCAGAATTCCCAGTGCCTCGCCAATATCCCAGTGGGCCTTGGGCTCAAACCCAAAGACCGGGGGAGTACCCCAGCTGCGAACAACAACGTTGTCATCTTCCGATTTTCCAACCGGCGTGGTGGGGTGAGGCAGATTGGGGACCGTCATCAGCAGGTTGGTGAACTCTTCTTCAACAATTTTCAACTCATCATCAAGGACCTTGATCTTGGCCGAGACCTCTTTCATCTCGGCAATCTTGTCCTTAACCGTGCTTTTATCCTTAACTTTGGCAATCTCTTCAGAGGTACTGTTCTTTAGTGCCTTAAGGGTTTCGCTCTCAGTCAGCAGGCTGCGGCGTTTCACGTCCAGCTCGCGAAAGCCTGCCAGAGTAAGGTTGCCGCCCCTGGTGACAAGGGCAGCTTCAGCCTGGTCAAGGTTGTCGCGAATAAATTTGGTGTCAAGCATGGGAAATTCCTTTGGTTCTGTCAGATTGAAGGTGTAGTATCTAGCACTTATGAGCAGGAATCGTCAACGCAAAACAGGTATATTCTCATGGGTCAGCACGGTGTTGCTGCTGCTGTGCTGTGCCCTTTCGGCATCAGCATCTGAAGTGGTCATTCAGGCTGCCGGCGATGTGATGCTGGGCGGGCGCTGGGAACAGCAGGTAGCCCGAAATGACTACTTGCATCCCTTTGAGAAGATAACCGCCGATCTGAAAAAGAGTGACATCACCCTGGCCAACCTGGAAGCGCCGCTGACCACGCGGGGGCAAGAGTTTGTGGACAAAAAATACCGCTTCCGGATCAAACCACAGGCGGCAGTTGCTTTAAAAAAAGCCGGTATTACCACTGTAACCCTGGCCAATAACCACAGCATGGACTTTGGTGCGGAGGGACTGCTGGACACCCTGCGTCAGCTGAGCCAGGCCGGGATCGGTCATGTCGGGGCCGGAGAAAACCTGGCTGCTGCCTGCAGACCGTTGATCTATGATATTCGCGGCACCAAGGTGGCCATCCTGGGCTACTCCCTGACCTTGCCGCAGGAGTTCTGGGCCGGTGAAAAACGGGCCGGTACCGCACCGCTTTTGGAAAAGCTGGTTAAGGCTGATATTGCGGCGGCCCGCAAACAGGCGTCAATCGTCATCGTTACCGTCCATTGGGGGGAAGAGGGCACAACCCGGCTGCGGGAGTATCAACCACGGCTGGGCCGGATGATGATTGATGGCGGGGCAGATGCGGTGATCGGTCACCATCCCCATATCCTGCAGGGGGTGGAAGTCTACAGACGGGGGATCATCTTCTACAGCCTGGGTAATTTTGCCTTTGCTCATAAAAGCAAGATAGCGGACCGGACTCTGCTGGTACGGCTCCGGTTTGATGGAGACAGGCGGACTGCAGAACTGGTGCCGATCAACATCCTGCATAAGGAGGTCGGGTTTCAGCCAACCCTGCTCAGCGGAAAAAAAAGTGATGAACTGATGGCGCGGCTGCAAAAGCTGCCGCCTGCCAATCTGAAGGTCAGAAAAGAAGGGGAACGCTGGCTGGTTGATTTTTAACAGCCGGTTAGTACAACAGATATGTCTCCCTCAGTTTTTTGAACTGCTCAATACCGCCCTGCCAACGGGCCATGATCCGCTCCGGCGTAATCCCCTCACGTAACAGTTTCCAGGCCAGATTATCTCCCAGCATCCCGTAAAATCCTCCGGCAGCCCGGTACTGTTTCGGGTGCGTCCGCTGGATTGCCTGTACCAGGTGCAGCCCTGCCAGCGGCAGATTAGCGATCTGCAGGTCGGTGATGACAACCTTAACGCCATGACACTGTTTGCCCTGGTAGGGGTGACCGGGGGCGGCAGGGATGAAGCTGACGGCGCTGAAGCTGAGTCCGGGCAGTTCCGGCAGGTTTTTCAAGACCGCCGTCGGATCAAGCCACGGTGCGCCGTAGTAGTGGAATGGCTTGTCGGTTCCTCTGGCCACCGAGAGGTTGGTGGCCTCCAGCGGACCAAAGCCGGGATAGAGCAGGGCTGCAATCGGGTCTTTCATGTTGGGGGAGGGATTGACCCAGGCAAGGCCGGTGTCCTGCCAGAGCTGCTCTCGCTGCCAGCCTTCCATCGTTACCACCTGCAGGTCTGCATTGATGCCTGCCTCTGCATTGATCAGTCGGGCCAGCTCACCAATGGTCAGGCCGTGGCGGGTCGGGATCGGATGGGTCACGGTAAGCGAACGGCAGCCGGTTGTGTCAGCAGCAATCCTGTGGGCCACCTCGGCGGCATCGGGCACTGCACCCTCAACGACCACACCTCCCAGCGGGTTGGGGCGATCCAGCACCACCAGCGGAATCCCCTGCTGCCTGGCGGCCAGCAGGGCATGGTGCAGGGTGCCGATATAGGTGTAGAAGCGGGCACCGATATCCTGGATATCAAAGACCAGGGCCTGGATGCCGGTCATCATCTCTTCTGTGGGGCGGCAGGTTCTACCGTAGAGCGAATGGACCGGCAGGCCGGTCCGATTGTCGGTACTTGAGGAGAGTTTGACGTCTGAATCGCCCCTGATGCCATGTTCCGGTGAAAAGAGCGCTATCAGTTGGATTCCGGGTGCTTGGGCCAGCAGATCGATGCTGCTGCTGCCGTTTAACGAACGGCCGGTGTGGTTGGTTATCAGACCGACCTGTTTGCCCTGCAGCAGATCAAAATTACGGCCGGCCAGGATGTCGATGCCGGGGATGACGTCGGCTCGTGCAGGTTGGAGAGCAATGCAACAGAGTGACAAGGCGAATAGCACGCGGATGACGCGGATCGGGCGGATAATCGCGGATAAAACCCAGAAAAGCTTGTTTGAGGCAGAGGACGCAGAGAAAAACGTAAAAGTACGTGTAAACTTGGAAAAACAGGGCGTTACATCGTATGGATTAAGGCATGTTTTGTTTTTTTTATCGTCTTTTTTCTGTGCCCATCTGTGGTGAAGACAAGATCTGTTTTTCGTTCGTATCATTGTTGACCCGTTGCTTTGCACGGCACAACGCTTTACCGCAATGTCTTTTAATCCGCGCAAATCAGCTAAAATCTGCGTCATCCGCGTGCTATTGGTAATCAATGATCTCCTCCATGCCGATCTCTTCCTGCAATGCGCAAATCAATCCCTCCAGGTCCTGTTCCTGTCCTTCTGACGGCAGCACCCGGATGATCCCCTGGGCATTGTCTACCGTGCTGACGGTGCAGAGTCCTTCGTAGGATTCCGCAATAAAAGTGAGGTAGGCGTGCTGACTGCGGTCAACCCGAAAAAAGCGCGGTTTCATGCGTTCACCTCGTCTCCCTGCAATGCTACCGGCAGGGAACGACCTTCAATCATCCCCATGGCTAGCTCGCAGGCCGGGGCATCAGCAATCTGAGCCCTGGCCTCGGCCAGGCTGATGCAGGGAACCTGGTTTTGAGCAAGCAGCTCCAGCAGGCGGCTGAACGAATTGCGGATCACGCCCCCCTCCAGCTCAGTATGGATGGTCAGTACATTCAGGCCCGGTTTCAACTGCTTCAGATAATACTCAGGCAGGGCGTCCGGGGTCAGACCATCGCGGCCCAACAGCTCATCGGCTGTGGGCAGGGTGGTGGGGATCTGCAGGGTGGAGAAACGCTGCCCGTTCATGACCGGGTAAAAGGGATGGCTGCCCCGGCTGTCACTGCAATAGGAGAGTCCCATCTGATCCTGCAGGGCCAGGGAGTCCGCTGAAACAGTCCAGCCCGGCGCTGCCGTGGTGGTTGCCAGTCGGTCAAAGACCTGTTTAAAGCCGTTGGCAGCCTGACCCAGTTCTGATTTGGCAAAGTTTCGGTCATTTTTGAGTAGAAAATCATGCCAGTTGGTGTGATCCCAGGCATGAATCCCCGCCTCATTTTCTTGCTGCTCAACCTGTCGCATGATCCTGGCGCACTTTTTATAGATGGTCGGCCCCGGCAGCAGCACGCCATACAGCATGGTCTTGAGGCCGTAAGCTGAGGGCGCGCCGGAGCGCAGCGCTTTTTGTAAAAAGCCTTTGTGAGTGAAAACACGACGCAGGGCACGGCCGGTGTGGTCAGGCCCCATGCAAAAATAGAAGGTGCCGCGGGCAGCGTGGCGGCTCAGCAGCTCCAGCAGTACCGGCACGCCGTCACGGGTGCCGACATAGGTGTCAACATCAATCTTCAGGGCAACAACCGGCTGTGACATCTGAAACTCCATTCTTTGAAAGGGGGGCATGGTAGCGGTTTGGTCAGAGGGTAAAATGCTATTGATCGCTTCTTGACAACCTTGGTTCCGGTATTAATGCCAAATTGATTGCCTGGTTGCTACTCTGGTCATGCGAAGTTACCGCAGACCGGTCAGCAGTATCAGTCCGCCGCCGATCAGGCCACTCCCCAGGATGACAAAGGCCGGGTTGATGCGGGTGAAGGTGATCAGCGCCAGTGCAGCGACGGCAAGCAAGGCTGAAAAAGGCCCCAGCACGGCATTTTTGGCTACGGCGTAGACGCCTGAGCACATAAGTCCGATGGAGATCGGTTCCAGAGCGTTCTGGGCTGCTCTGCGCCACGGTCGCTCCCCGATAGAGACCCAATAACGGCCACATCCCAGACAGAGCAGGCAGGAAGGGAGGAAAAAAGCCGTCATCACAAGACCGGCACCTGCAAACCCCGCGATCTGGTAGCCGAAAACCACCACCATCAGCATGTTGGGGCCGGGAGCCAGCTGGCCGAGGCTGTAGATATTGACGAAGGTGGTATGATCAATGCCGAAGTGCCTGGCCAGCATGCTCTGCATCTCGGGCAGCACCGCCGTGCCCCCACCTACCGCCAGGAGTGAGAGTAGTCCAAAAACAAGCATGAGGTGTACAAGTACCGGCATGTCAGCACCTCGGTCGGTAGATGAAGAGCGCAATCGGCGCCATGATCAGCAGCACGCTGACCAGCGACAGCTTGGCAAAGGACATCAGGCAGAAGGTGGCGATGATGATCAGCAGTGACGTGACCTGCCGGAACAGCTTGCCGCCAAGTTTTGCGGTGATGGCGGTCAGGAGGCCGGTTGCACCGCAGGCGACGCCGGCCAGCAGCTGGTTGACAACCGGATGCTCATGACCGGAGCTGTAGGCGGCTGCAACAAGCATCACAAATGCTGCCCCCGGCAGGATAAGCCCCAATGTGGCGGCAACGGCCCCCGCCACCCCGCGCAGATAATCACCGGCCAGCACCGCCAGATTCACCGAGTTAAGGCCCGGCATGGTCTGGCTGATGGCAAGGCTGGCCATAAATTGATCCGCATCAAGCCATTTCCGTTTCTCAACCAGGAGTAGCCGCTGATACGCCACGACTCCGCCACCGAAACTGACTGCGCCGATAATCATGAACTGAAAGAACAGATCGATGAGGGATGGTGCTGTGTCGGTGCCAGGTGGCGCGTCGTTGTGGTGGAGCATCGGTTTATTTCCTCTTAAATGGTTGTCATGAACCGGCAGCATGGTAAGATAAGTACCTGCAAATGTGAAGCGGATATACGTGTTCCTCATGCCGCTGATGGCGCCATAAAAAAGCTCAACCATCCTTGCAAGAGCAAAGGAGTTCTCCAGATGCCACGCTCTACATACCGGCCCGAGCCCCAACGAGAGCTGTCCCTGGCACAGTCTTTTCTCCTCCTGACCCTGAAGTGGCCGGTAAAAAACGATCCCCTGATCGCCTGTTCAGACGCAGATTTTGGTCTGGTCGGTGCAATTCTGATTGATCTCTCCCTTTCGGGGCAGGTGGATAGCGATCTGAAAAACCTGCATATTTACGATCGTGCTCCCGTCACTGATCCTGCCCAGATGCTGGCCATGGAACTCCTGAAACGTCAGGGGCAGTCCATGCCGATTGACGTCGCACTCAACACGCTGGCAGATCGAGTGGGGGATCTCCGGATGGCCTGCCTGAACACGCTGACTGCCATGAAGATCTGCCTGGTAACATCGCGTCATCTGAACTGGAACTTTTACCAGACAACCGGGACGCAGGTGAAGGCGCCTGAGGCAGCCCATTTGCGGAGTTCACTGGTAGAATTGATCGAATCAGATGAATTGCCGCTGCCTGAACAGGCGGCAACCATTGCATTGCTCCATGCCTGTGACATCGTCGGCCCCGTGCTTGGTGGGACGTTGTTCCATGAATGGCTCATTCTGTATGGTGCACGTATTGACGCCATCAGAAAAATGGAACTGGTCGGGTACGCCGTCGTATCTGCGGTAGCCGAGATGCGTCTGCGGCTGCGCACCTATCTGCTTGATGCCCTTGAAAAACCGTCCGGCAAGACTACCGCTACTGGTGACAAACGTAACCCGGAGAAATACACGCGCAGCACAACCACCTGGGAGTGGAGAGCGTTCTGGCCGGAGAGCGAGACCGTTGCCTTGCCTGCTTCCTGGAGCGGCATACATATCAACGCCAACCGCAAGGAAGAGTCTATTGTTGACAATTACCTGTTTGTGCATGGCAAGAAGGATAATATCAAGGTAAGAGACAAAGGCCTCAAGATCAAACCGGTGCTGGAGGCTTTCGATGAATTCATCGCTTTCGGCAGCAGCGTCAAATTCCGTTTTCCTGAGAGGCCGCTGCCCCTGTCCACGGTTTTTCCGCGACTTTTTGAAGTGCGCCGTAAAATGAAAAATATTGATGAACTACTGAAAGTCATGTCGGCAACCGGATACAAGCCGAATCAGATCACGGTGTCCAAGACCAGACAGGATCTGCATATGATGTTTGGTGTCCAGATCGAGTTTGCCAGCATTCAGGTGCTGGACAAGACCTATCACTCGATCAGCCTTGAAAGCCCCTACCTGACTCCTCTGCGTATCCTGGCCCGCAACATTGCTGTCGGCAAGGGACAGGTGTGTGGCTACAGCGATTTTCTCGAAAAGATTATTTTTGGATCTTAGCTGTGACTTGAAAGCAGAGCCGAACTGCTCCTGGGGGGCTGAGGGTTTCAGCCTTCCTGTTCCCGAGTGTATTGTGTTCTGCGGCGGCTTCATCATCTGCAGCAAGCTCCATCTTTAACACCTCGATTATTATGGTGTACATGCCGTGCAGGTGTGCCCCCACACATTATATGTATTTGCTGGGACCTCCTTCAAAAGTATTCCTCTCCTGTTTCAATAGGGTAGTAACGAACGGAACTTCAGTATGTTGTATGATACCTGCAGTTCTGAAGTGAGCTGAGGACGATTTACTGATATCATCCATGCAGCTCATGGTTTTTTGAAAATTGCCTTATATTTTTAATTCTTTAAACAATAATTGCCTTGTAATTTTTTATTTTTTAAACAATAATTGCCTTGTAATTTTAATATCGCCTTGGCAAGGTGGTTTTATATGCAACGATTTATTGAGGCACAGCTGAAGCGCTGGAAGGATGGGGCGCGTCGTAAGCCTTTGATTCTGCGTGGAGCACGACAGGTCGGCAAGACCTGGTCAGTCAAGGAGTTTGGGAAAAGCTCTTTTGAGTCGCTGCTGGTGGTTGATCTGGAGCGCAACCCCCAACTGCGCAAGCTGTTTGATGGTGATCTGAGTGCGGCAAGGATCTGCTCAGACCTGGAAGTGCTGCTTCGGCAAAAGATTACGCCAGGCAAGACCCTGCTCTTCATTGATGAAATTCAGGCCTGCCCCCGTGCCATCACTGCACTGCGCTACTTTTATGAAGAGATGCCGGAACTGCATCTGGTAGCCGCCGGGTCGCTGCTTGAATTCGCCCTTAAGGATGCCTCCTTTCCGGTTGGCAGGATTCAGTTTCTTAATCTGTATCCGCTCTGCTTTGCAGAATACCTGGAGGCGATCGGTAATGGGCCTGCCGCTGCCGCTGTTTTAGGCAAGCCGGCCAGTATCACCAATGCCGTGCATGAGCTGCTGCGTGAAGAACTGAAGCGGTATCTCTTTGTTGGCGGTATGCCGGCAGTTGTCAAGGCATATACGGAAAGCGGTTCGCTACAGGCTGCCTTTGAGGTTCAGGCAGAGATTGCTGAGTCATACCGGCTGGATTTTGCAAAATATACTCCGCAGGTTGACCGTTACTGCCTGGACTCGGTCTTTACCTCGCTGGCACAGAGTGTCGGGCAGCAGATCAAGTATGCCCGGCTGGGGGTGGGGTATGCAAATCCAACCCTGAAAAAGGCGTTTGAGGCGCTTTGTCTGGCCCATGTAGTCCGCAAGGTTCCTTCTGTTGATCCTTCCGGTCTGCCGTTGGGGGTAAGCGCTTCGACCAAGGTATTCAAGGCGCTGATGCTGGATGTCGGGTTGATGCGGTATCTGTCCGGCATGCCTGATGACATTGAATATGCCAGGGATGATCTGCTTGCCATCTATCGCGGTGCCCTGGCAGAGCAGTTTGTAGGGCAAGAGATGCTTGTTTCTCAAAACAACAATCTCTATTACTGGAGCAGGCAGGCCAAAAGCAGTGCTGCCGAGGTTGATTATCTGGCTGTCATGGCTGACAGGATACACCCGGTTGAGGTGAAGGGAGGTGCAAGCGGCAGCCTGAGAAGCCTGCATCTGTTTCTGTCCACCTACCCGGAATGCGGCAAGGCACTGGTTTTTAGTGATCGGCCGTATGCTGATCTGCCGGAGCAGAAAATAACGTTTTTGCCGCTCTATGCCGCTTTTGCGGCTACAGGTGGAAAGAAGGAGTAGTTCAACTTTACCAGATGATCAACCCGGACAACGGCATACGCTCCACGTCGGAAGCGATGCTGAAGCTGGCCATTGACATCTGCATGAAAAGGAGTATGTTCCGCCCAGAATACCAAGCAGCCGAGATTCATCGACACAGGGTCGATGAATGCGGGGGACCCAGTGAGTAGGGGCGTATTCCAGCATCTGCTGGATAGAGGACTTTCAACCTCAAGCCCGTCAGCTAACCTCGTAGGCATCTGAAAGGGCATCGGACGACATGACGTCGTTGGCGAGGGCCAGCGGCGTTTTTTTCGTTGTGCCCCGTGGTGGTGGAAAGGTTTGCAGCTATGACCCACAAACATGAGGATTCTTTCTGGGGCGGTATCATCAAGGCGCTGGGGCTGGTGTTTGGCGATATCGGCACCAGCCCGATCTATACCCTGACGATTGTCTTTGCCATGACCAGGCCGACCGAGGCCAATGTCTACGGCATCATGTCGCTGGTGTTCTGGACCATGACTCTTCTGGTGTCAATACAGTACACCTGGCTGGCCATGTCGCTGGGGCGCAAGGGCCAGGGGGGGGAGATCGTCCTGCGGGAGATCCTGATCAGGATGCTGAAAAAGGGGCGATTGCTGACTTTTGCCGGTTTTCTTTCGTTTCTCGGGGTATCGCTCTTGCTTGGTGACGGTGTGATCACTCCGGCGATTTCGATCCTCTCGGCGGTAGAAGGGTTGATGCTGATTCCGGCATTTGCCGGAATACACCACTGGACGTTGGTCATAATAGCTGCCCTGATCGCCTGCACCCTGTTTTTTTTCCAGTCACGCGGGACCGATAAAATGGCCGGGTTTTTTGGCCCGCTGATGGCAATGTATTTCAGTTCGCTGATGGTTTCCGGCCTGGTCTCCATTGCCGGTATGCCGGATATCATCAAGGCGGTCAGCCCCCACTATGCCCTGGAGTTCCTGCTGAATAATGGTTTTGCCGGCTATATTGTGCTGTCTGAGGTGATCCTTTGCGCAACCGGCGGTGAGGCGCTGTATGCTGATATGGGGCATCTGGGGCGCAAACCGATTGCACGGGCCTGGTATTTTGTCTTTTTTGCCCTCTATCTGAATTATCTGGGCCAGGGGGCCTTTATCATTGAAACCGGCCAGACCAAAAATATCCTGTTTGCCATGATCAACCACCAGGCGCCGCTTTTGTATATTCCGTTTTTGCTGCTGACCATCATGGCCACCATCATCGCCTCCCAGGCCATCATCAGCGGGGTTTTTTCCATCGTCTACCAGGGGATTACCACCCGGCTGATGCCGCTGATGAAGGTTGATTATACCTCCACCCATATCCAGTCCCAGATCTATATCGGCGCGGTCAACTGGATCCTGATGCTTGCCGTGATCTTTGTGATGTTCTTCTTCCAGAAGTCTCAGAACCTGGCAGCGGCATACGGTATGGCCGTGACCGGCTCAATGACCGTCACGGCGATCATGATGCTGATCATCTACTCCCACACCATGAAGAAATGGAAGGTGCCGATTGTGGTGCTGGTGGGTATTCTGGATCTGGTCTACTTTACCTCCACCTTCTCCAAGCTCCCCCACGGTGCCTACTGGTCCATCATTCTGGCGGCAGTACCGTTTATTATCATTATGGTCTGGACCAAGGGGCAGACTGCGCTCTATCGGGCGCTCAAGCCGCTGGATCTTGAAACCTTCATGATTTCCTACCAGCAGATCTACGGCAAGGGTAAAAATATCCCCGGTACCGGCTTGTTCTTTGTACGGGGGCTGGATGTGATACCTCCCTACCTGGTGCATTGCGTGATCCGCAGCAATATCATCTATGAACGCAACGTGCTGATCTCGATCGTACGGACCGAGGACCCGTTCGGGGTGGAGAGCGTGCATACTCCGGCCATGGGGCCGGGGTTGGAAGGATTTGAGGTGCAGGCCGGTTACATGGAGGTGATCGAGATTGAGAAGATCATTCGTGAACACGGTATCCAGGAAAAGGTCATTTTCTACGGCATTGAAGATATAACAACCAGTAATCCGGTCTGGAAGTTCTTTGCTGTGATCAAGAAGTTGACCCCCAATTTTGTGCAGTTCAACAAGCTGCCGGCAGCCAAGCTGCAAGGAGTGGTGACCCGAGTGGAGATGTAGGACCGGGAGGCGGTGCTTTTCCGCCCCGTCGGCTTGTCCGGCGGGGCGGATTAATTCCTGGGTTTAGGTGGCAGGTGCCTGCGGCAGGTACTGTTCAAACTGTTTCTTGTCGATGGCGCAGCGGTGGGCCTCTTCCGGGTTGACCTGTTTGGTCTTGAGCAGGTCCAGCAGGTGCTGATCCATCAGCTGCATGCCGTCTTTTCGGGCGGTCTGGATGATGGAGGGGATCTGGAAGGTCTTGGCCTCGCGGATCAGGTTGGCAATGGCCGGCGTACCCAGCATGATCTCCAGCGCCGCCACCCGCCCCTTGCCATCAACGGTCTTGAGCAGCTGCTGGCAGACCACCCCTTTGAGCGATTCAGACAACATGGTGCGAACCTGGTCTTGCGATTCCTTGGGAAAGACATCGATGATCCGGTCAATGGTCTTGG
>DIUB01000219.1:0-19580 GCA_002422265.1 Geobacter sp. UBA6169 | reverse complement strand
TGGGCGCCGATCTGGCGTTGGTTCAAAAGTGACAGTTTGTTCTCATGGATGAACTCCAGCGGGTCCTCAAGGGTCAGGATATGCTCCTTGCGGGTGGCGTTGATCAGGTCAATCAGTGCTGCCAGGGTGGTGGATTTACCGGACCCGGTGGGGCCGGTCACCAGTACCAGTCCTTTTTTGAAGAGGGTCATCCGGCGCACCCCTTCCGGCAGGTTGAGCTGATCGGCCGAGAGGATCTTGGCCGGGATGATCCGGAAAACCGCCGCTACCCCCCGGTGAGTCATCATGATGTTGCCCCTGAAGCGTGCCAGATCCGGAACGGCGTAGGCAAAGTCCAGGTCGTTGGTCGCCTCGAAATGGGCCTTCTGCTCGTCGTTTAAAATCTCGAACAGAATCGGCAGCAGCTCTTCGTGGGAAAGCGATTTGAACTGCAGTCTGACCATCTCGCCATGCTGGCGGAAGATCGGCGGGTTGCCGGATGACAGGTGCAGGTCGGATGCTCCCTGTTCTTTCATCATCTTGAACAACGCATCTATTTTAGCCATGGTTACAAACTCCCTCTTCGGTTACTGGATCACCGCCACAAGATACTCTTCAGGAGAGACGGCACCGGCTCGCAACAGGTCTTCTCCTTCGGTCTTGATGCCTCGGTAGCCGTCAGCCTGCAGTCCGGCCATGAAGCTGCTGCCGTCAGGTGCTGTCTCAAACCGGCTGCGCAGCGCCTCGTCAAAGCAAATACTGTTGGTCAGAAACAGTCGTTCGCTGGTGCCGGTAAAGTCACAGGAGGGACAACCCAGGGCATGGTAAAACACTGTTGGAGGCGGTTGCAGCTGCAAGGCTTCCAACTCCTGCTGCGGCAGGCTGACCGGCTGGCGACAGGAAGGACAGAGCAGTTGTATCCCCTTCAATGAGACAATGCCGGCCAACAGAGAGGTTGCAAAGACGTTGCGTTGGCGGAACCGGATCAGGTGATCCAGCAGGTTGCGGGTGCCGCGGATATCCATACCTACCAGCACCAGTTTGCCGCGCATGGCGGCACGGGCTGCTGCGCTGAACGGTTCAAGAGCGGTGCCGTCCTCAATGACCAGGATGTCCGGCCCATGCTCAAGGGCATCCATGATCAGGCGTCCTTTGCCGTAATCGCTGGTCGGCAGGGGGATGCGGGGGAACTGTTTGATCATCCGGCCCGGCTCATGGCCAAGAATCATTACTGCCCGGCCGGAGGTGTCCTGCTCCTCCAGCAACAGGTCCATGAAGCGGCAGCGTTCCTGCAGTGAGCGGGAGGCGAACAGCACCAGCCCCTGGCGCAAGCCAGCCAGACGGCTGAACTGCTCTTTCTGGAACGGCGGCAGCAGCATCTGAGACAGGGTGGCAGGTACCGTTGCAGCAATATGGCGGCGCACCGTCAGGTAGTCTCCCTGTATTCCTTGCAGTAGTAAGACCTGAAAGGTCAGTCGACACCCCTGGTATTCCATAATGATGCTGCCGTTACCGCCGCCGTCTCCGGCAGGGGGCACTCCGGCGGCAGTACGGATCAGGCTGCAGAACGCAGGATACAGATCTGGCTGCAGCTGCCCCAGTTCAAGCTCGTGTTGACCACTCCGGCCGGTGATCAGTATCCGGTCGTCCAGCGGCTTGAGAGAAAATCCGCTCAGGCGCTGTTGTATGCAGTACTGCAGTAATAGCTGCAGGAGGCGGCTGCCGCTCAGATCAGTATTGGCGGTATCGCACTGTTCGGTTGTAAAGACGGCTGAGCTGAAGCCAAGCAGCGTACCGGTGGCCAGCCCGTAGCAGAGATCAAGCATCCGGTTGATATCCTCAATCGGAGCAATGGAGAGGCTGATGCGGCAGCCGGCCTGTTCGGTTGCCGCCTGCAGTGCCAGTTTGTCCAGCGGGTCTGCAATGGCAACGGCAAGTTCATCACCAGCCCTGATCAGCGGTATCAGACGGTTGGCACGACAGAAGGCCGCCGGCAGCAGGTCCAATGCCTCGGAGTCGATCATCTCTTGCTTCAGGCGGATGTAAGGGATACCCAGCTGGTTTGAGAGGGCCCAGTCAATATCTTCCTGGGTAACGATCCCCAGCGAGACCAGGGCCTCGCCGAACCGGCAACCGCTGCGCTGCTGCTCGGCCAGTGCGGCGGCGATGTCGTTGTCGCTGATAATTTTAGCATGGCTGAGAACAGCCCCGAGTGAGCCTTCCCGTACGGTTTCAGTCATCCGATACCTCCTGTGTACAACTGTCTCAGATACAGTGTAGCCTGATATCCGGTTGAGTCAACTGTTACAGCTGTGATACAGGTGATCTTCGTCTATCCAGCCAGCCAGTAAAGGAGTTTGATTGTGAAGCAACGGCGTGCCCTGGCACTGTTTTCCGGCGGTCTTGATTCAATTCTGGCAGTAAAAGTGATCCAGCAGCAGGGGGTGGATGTGCTGGCCCTCAATTTTACCTCCCCCTTCTTCGGCTGTTCGCCGATCCTTGATGGTGAGCCATTGGCGGCGCAGTATGCCCGTCGTTACGGCATACCGTTCAGGTCGGTTCCGCTGGATGAATCGTTTCTGGAGATGCTGCGGCATCCGCGTCACGGCTACGGCAGTGCCCTCAACCCCTGTATTGACTGCAAGACCTTTATGCTGCGCTGTGCCGGTGGGCTGATGGAGGAGCTGGAGGCTGATTTTGTGATTACCGGCGAGGTGGTGGGGCAGCGCCCCATGAGCCAGCGCCATGACACCCTGCGGGTGATCGAGCGTGACTGCGGCCTTGACGGGTTGCTGCTGCGCCCTTTGTCGGCGCGCTTTCTGAAGGTAACGATTCCGGAGGCAGAAGGCTGGGTCCGGCGTGAAGAACTGCCCGCGATCAAGGGACGGGGGCGTAAAGATCAGATTCGTCTGGCCGCCGCGCTGGGGGTGGACAGTTATCCGGCACCGGGGGGCGGGTGCCTGCTGACCGAGGACAGCTACATTCCCAAGGTACGGGATGTGCTGGATCATCTGCAGCAGCCTGCTGTCCGTGATTTTGATCTGCTGAGGACCGGCAGGCACTTCCGGCTTTCGGAGCGTTGCAAGGTGATTGTGGGGCGTGACAGCAGCGACAATGAGAAACTGCTGGCTGTCATTGGTCCTGGTGAAACCACCCTGCGTTGGATGGATGGCGCCAGTCCGCTGGTGCTGTTGGTGGGGGAGCCGACCGAAGTTGATCTGCTGCAGGCCGGACGTCTCCTGCTGCGTTATACCAAGGCAGCCAAAGGGGAGGCAGCCTGTTTAAGCCTGCAGGTTGATGGGAATCGATCAGAAATCAGCGTGATGAATGATTTGCAGGAGGATGAGCTGGAGCTGCTACGGATTTGAAGGGAAGCTCCAGCACCTGCTGCAGAGCTGCATCAATGGCGTCTACATCCACGATAGTGTTGAAACAGGGGCCATGGGGCCGCAGGTTGAGGATGCCGATCACCGGCAGGGGGTAGCAGTCCTTGATGCCGGAGGTCAGGTCCCGCTCGCAGGCCACTGCCAACACCAGCTTGGGACGCTTTTCTACAATCACCTTGCGTGCCAGGGTGCCGCCGGTGGCCACCGATATGTCAATGCCGTACTTCCTGCCGATCTCTACCAGTCCCTTGATATCGCAGCGTCCGCACAGCACACACTTATTTACATCGCCGGTAACCTTGATCTCGCAGTCAAACAGCTGGATACAGTGGGGCAGCAGGATCAGGATCCGGTCTGGCCGCACCTTGTAGCGCTGTGAGATCACCAGTGAGTTGTTCATGGCTATGAACGACTGACGGATCCGGTCCTTGTCCAACCCCAGAACCCTTCCCACAAACTCGATCATCGGCAGCAGAAACTTGATCACCACCAGCCGCATGAAGCGGGTGAAGAAGATATCCTTGCCCAGGGCGGTAGTCAGCACCAGCAGGCCGGTGCCCAGAATGGCAACGCCGGAAAGTACCAGTACCGCCAGCCCCACCAGCCGGGGGAGGTCAGGATGGATATTAGCCAGGCCACGGCTGGGAATCCACCAGGCCAGAAAGATCAAGGCCACCAGCACAATGCAGGTGAAGCCCATCAGGGCGATGAAAAGCCGCTTGCGTGGAGCGGCGGTCTGCTCCTGCAGCTCACTCACCTGATGCCTCCGGAGATTCAAGGATGCTGCCGACAGCAAGCGGGTGCCCGGCCAGGAAGCTGGCGGCATCCATTCGTCTGGCCCCGGCTGCCTGGAGTTCAGTGATCAGCAGCGAGCCTTGGCCGCAGGCAACTTCAATGCCGTTTTTATCAGCAGACAGGATCTCGCCCGGTCTGCCGCTCGCGTTGCCGACGGCGGTTCTGAACAGCTTGAGCGGTTCACCCTGCAGGTGGGTGACGGCGCCGGGCCAGATCGCCAGGCCCCGTACCAGGTTGTGGATGGCAAAGGCAGGTTTGTACCAGCTGATCTGGCCATGCTCCTTCTTGAGCAGCGGCGCATAGCAGCTTGCCGCGTCATCCTGTGATTCGGGAATGATGCTCCCTGCCGCAAGACCGTCCAGGGTCTCTGCCAACAGGTCGGCTCCCAGGGCTGCCATCCGGTCATGCAGGGTGTCGATCCCCTCATCCGGTTCGATCGGCGTGGCTTTCTTCAGCAGCATCGGGCCGGTATCAAGGCCTACATCCATCAGCATGGTGGTAACACCGGTCTCGGTCTCGCCGTTGACGAGACACCAGTTGAGCGGTGCGGCACCACGGTAGCGGGGCAGCAGTGAGGCATGCACGTTGACGCAGCCGTAAGGCGGAATATCCAGCAACGCCTTGGGCAGGATCTGGCCGAATGCCACCACCACGATCAGGTCCGGCTGCAGCTCCCGGATCTGATCAATGACCTCCGCTGCCCGCACCTTGGGCGGCTGAAAGACCGGTATGTCGTGGGCACATGCCAGCTCCTTGACCGGCGGCGGCTGCAGTTTCTGGCCACGGCCTTTGGGACGGTCCGGCTGGGTGTAGACCGCAACTATCTGTTCGTTGCGATCAAGCAGGGTTTGCAGGGTGGGACAGGCAAAGGCCGGGGTCCCCATAAAGATAATGCGCCAGCCGGTCATGGGGTTCCCCTCTTCTTCAGCTTTTTGAGAAACAGTTCACGTTTGAGCGGTGAGAGCCGATCTACAAAGAGAATACCGTCAAGGTGGTCGATCTCATGCTGGAAGGCAATGGCCAGCAACCCGTCAGCGTGCCAGATCCGTTCCTGCCCCTCAAGGGTGAGCGCCTTGACCGTCACCCGGCGGTGGCGCTTGACGTTGGCTGCAAAGTCAGGCACCGAAAGGCAGCCTTCTTCATCAAAACAGTCGTCTTCTGCATGGATGATGACCGGGTTAATGGCGGTAATCAGCTGGGGCGGCTCATCATTGCCAGCAACGTCAATCACGATGAGCCGTTGCAGTACCCCTACCTGGGGGGCGGCCAGGCCCACACCGGGGGCAGCGTACATAGTCTCGGCCATGTCGCGGGCCAATTGAATCACCTCGTCGGTGATGATCGGAACCGGCAGTGATTTCTGTTTCAGCAGCGGATCAGGAACGGTCAATATGGGACGGATCATGGTGGCGGTGCTCGTTTAATGGTCTGGAATGTACAAGGAGTTACTATATCAAGCAGTATATGATGAAAGCAACTGTGCAGTTGCAGGAGGTTCCAAATGACAGAACCGGTTCAGGGGGTCATCAGGGCTGGCGGTGTTGAGCGTCGCAGCAGCTCGCAGGAGCGGGAACAGAGCCGTGAGCGTTTGCGTCGCCTCATAAAGGCAGGCGGAGGGCGCGACGAGCTGAGTGCTGACGATGATAGCGTCGAGCTGTCTGAAGAGGCCCGCAGGCGAGCAGATGGAACCTGGCGCAAGACCATTCTGGAGCATCTTGAAGATATAACGGAATAATGAATCAGCTGAAAAACGACTGGTCCTTGGTGTAGGCCTCGAAAAACTGCTCAAGCAGCGCTGCTGTTCGCTCTTGATCCAGTTCCAGATTAATAGCCTGTTGGCTGGCAGCCACGTCCAGGTCCTCCTGGGCCTTGAGGGTGCCGACACCGTAGCGGTGGCAGAACAGGTTGGCCAGGCTGACGATGTTGGTCAGGGTGACCAGATACGGTTCTTCTGACGGATCAAGCTCCAGGCTGTGGTGCGCCAGCACCGCTTTCATCAGCTGATCCGGAAAATTCCACTTGCGGATTACCAGGGCACCGGCCTCTTCATGGTTGTAGGGGAACAAAAGCCGCTCTGCCTTTTCAAAAGAGATGTCGTCGTTGTAACAGAGCTGCATCAGTTCCTGGAATTTGTCTTTTTCCAGGAAGTTCATGATCTGTTTGCCGATATCGTGGAACAATCCCCCCAGAAATGCCTCATCAGGATTGACCTTGCGCAGGTCCTTGGCGATCAGCCGTGCGGCAAGGCCGGCACCGAAGGAGTGCTCCCACAGGAGCTTCTCGGTCAGACCGTAGGGTTGGTAGACCTGCTTGACCGATGCCGCAACCACCACGCTTTTCAGGGTGACAAAGCCGAGCATCATGATGGCGTGGGGCAGGGTCTGGATCTGGCGCTGGGCGCCATAAAACGAAGAGTTTGATATCTTCAGCACCCGGGCCGCCACTGCCGGGTCAGAGGCCACTACCCGGGCCAGATCCTCGGCGGTCGACGTCTCGTCTTCCATCAGCTGCAGTACTTTGGTGGCCACCACCGGGATGGTAGGCAGGTCGCCCGCTGCCATGATGATCTGTTCCAGTTCGTTGCGCATCTCTCGGTTTCCTCGGTTGGTTTGCCGGTCTTGATCAGAATTTTCCCATAGTATTCCACAAAACAATAGAGAATCAAGCAGTTCGGCAGAATTGTTTGAATTTGTCAGGCGTTCTCTGTATACTTCAGATCATTTTTCGAGCCAAACAAAAGGAAAATTAACCATGTACAAAAAAATAGCAGGAACCCTCCCGCTGCTGGCAGCAGCTTTTATGCTACTGACCGGGTTCAGCTGGAGCTTCGGCGGTAATAAATGCAAGGAGGCGCTGGAGCTGGCTGAGAAGTTGCCAGCGCTGGCTGATCAGGAGGCCAGAATCAAGCAGGAGGAACGGATTCGCACACTCTGTCCTGACGGCGCCGCCGCGCAGTTTGTGCAGGGGCTACAGGCCGAACGGGCCGGCAACAGCGACGGGGCAGTGGTGGCCTATCGTCGGGCACTGCAGCAGGAACCGGACCTGGCGGTTGCCAATGGCAATCTGGGCCTGTTGTACCTGGACAAGGGACTGGTGGACGATGCAGCCATATCACTGACCAGGGCGCTGACTGCCCTGCGGCTGCCGGCTTACCATAAGGCCATGGGCAGAATCATGCTGGACAAGAAGTTCTACGTGCTGGCGCTGTATCATTACGGTGAGGCCGGTCGGATGGCTCCTGGCGATGCCGTTGTTGTGGCGGGCCAGGCCGAGGTGTTTGCGGCCCAGGGACAAACCGGTCGTGCCACCGATGAATTCAAGCGGGCGCTGGTGCTTGAGCCGTCAAACGAGCAGGCTGTTGCTGCCCTGGCAGCCTTGTATCTGCAGCAGAACCAGCAGGATGCTGCCCTGGAGTTATTGAAAAAGGGAACGGTTGCCAATCCGCGCAGCCAGCGTCTGCACCTGATGCTGGCGGATCTCTATGAGGCCAGGGGTGATCTCAAGCAAGCCGAGTATGAGCGGCTGCTGGGAGGCAAGAAGGTTGCCGTGCCTGAACAGCCGTCCCAGCCAGAAGGGCTGGCCCTGGCTGAGAAGTATGCTGCGGCAGGCAAGACGGACGAGGCGATCGAGGCCTACCAGATCGTCATGCGGCAGCAGCCGGACGCCATTGAGCCGTATGAAGGGCTTGGTACCCTGTATTACAAGAGTGGTCGCGAAGCCGATGCGATCCTGGCCTACCGCGAGGCGGTGCACCGTGGTAGCACCCGGCCTGAAGTTTATTACAACCTGGGTCTTTTGTACGAAAAACGTAATCAGCTTGATGAAGCGGTGGTCTCCTACAAGCGGGCTGTCGAGCGCAGGCCTTCCTTTGCCGAGGCGCGGCTCAAGCTGGCTGATATCCGTTACAGTCGTGGAAATACCCAGGAGGCCATTGAGCAGTATGTTGAATTTCTGAAGCTGAAACCTGAGAGTGCCGATATCCACCTTAAGCTGGCTCGTATCTTTGTTGCAAACAAGAACCTCAACCTGGCGGAAGATTCCTACAAGGCAGTGCTGGGGCTTGCACCGGATAATCCGGATGCCAACCGTGAGATTGCCACCTTGTATAAGAACAAGGGGCTGAACGACAAGGCCCTGGAGCATTACCGCAAGGCACTTGATCTGCAGAAGGATGATAGTGAGACCCGTAATGCCCTGGTGGCCATTTATGTGAAGGAGAAGAAGTACGATGAGCTGGCACTGCTGCTGAAGGAAGCGGTGGAACTGGCGCCGGATGACCCGAACAATCACTATAAGCTGGGGCTGATCTACGACTTTAAGAAAGAGTATGAGCATGCAGCTGATTCCTATAAAAAGGCGATTGAGCTGAAGCCGGATCATGCCCGCGCCCTGCATGCCCTAGGGCGTGTTCATATCAAGACCGGCCGCCTTTCTGAGGCACGGGAGGCCCTTGAGGCCGCCAAAAAGGCAGACCCGACCATGGAAGAGACTGCTGTGCTGCTGAACAACATCCGGGATGAATTCAACCCGGTGCCGCGTGCTGCCGTTAAGTCTCAAAAAGCAAAAAAAGCTAAAAGTAAAAAAGTGACTAAAAGTAAGACGGTTAAGAAAAAAAGCAGCGCTAAAAAGACCAAGGCGCCTGCCAAGAAAACCACACGTTGATGTACCGCAGGCGGCCCGGAAGCCCGGGTCGCCTCTTTCTCCTGTGCTGCGCTACCACGAATGCCTGAGCAGGTGATCATGCCGCCACTTCGATCCGACTACTTTCCGTTTGCCATCCAGACCAGCGCCCGTGCCCGGCAGCAATTCAGACTGCAAGAGCTGGTTCCTGTCGATGCCTCGCGTTACCCGGCGGTGCTGGTGTACCGCAGGCTGGCCATCACCATGGCCCGCTCCGGTCTGGGGCCTGCCGCCGCCACCGCTGCCCAGCTGAACCTCTACGCCACCCTGCTGCGGATTTATCGCTACCTGGTGGATACGGTTGCAGATGAGCAGGGGGATGACCTGCTGAGCGCTGCCCTGCAGCAGGCCGGTATCCCGGTTGACAGCCCCGATGCGGAACAGACTTTTGCCCTGTTTGAGCAAACCTTTCCACCAGAAATCGATCTTGAGCAGCTTGATCAGGCCAGCCGTCGGCACCTGCTGTTGCGTGAACTGCTGCTGCTGAATCTGGCATCCCGCAACCGCGCGGTTGACCCGTTGCGTCTGCTGCTGGACGACCGTGAAATGGCAGCGGTCAGCCCGTATCAAACCCTGGTTGGTCGTCTGGAGCAGTCTCTGGCCAAGGGGCCGCAGGTACCCGGCATCGGCATGACTCTGGTTGAGGCGCTGCGGGCGCCCCTTACCGCTGCTCCGGCATCCCTGGCTGGCCAGTTGGGGTACATTCGAGAGCAGTGGGGTGAACTGCTGCCGCCCGAGCTGTTGGAAGAAGTACTGACCGCCTTTGATATCCTGGATGAGGAACAGCGCCAGTGGAGCGATGGCGGCCCCGGTCCCAGCCAGGTGCTGCAGTTCGGTGGCGGGGTTGGCGGCGCTGCAGATGGTAGTGCCGATGCTGAAGCAGCCGGACAGGCCTTTGGCGCCGGGCACCATGCCGGGTATGAGCAGCACGAGTATGAGGCCTTCTCTCCTGATGCCGACTGGATGGCCAATGTGGTGATGATGGCCAAGATGACCCACGTCTGGCTTGAGCAGCTCAGCAGGCAGTATGGCCATCCGATCACCCGGCTTGACCAGGTGCCTGATGGGGAGCTGGACCGGCTGGCTGCCTGGGGATTTACCGGGCTCTGGCTGATCGGCCTGTGGGAACGCTCTGCAGCCTCGCAGCGGATCAAACAGCTTTGCGGCAATCCCGAGGCCCATGCCTCGGCCTATTCCCTCTTTGATTACACCATCGCTGCCGATCTGGGCGGCGAAGAGGCCTTCCACAACCTGAAGACCCGTGCCTGGCAGCGGGGGATCCGGCTGGCCAGTGATATGGTACCCAACCATACCGGCATCTACTCGCGCTGGGTGTTGGAACATCCGGATTGGTTTGTCCAGACCGACTATGCTCCGTTTCCCACCTACCAGTTTAACGGCGAGGATCTGTCACACGACCCGCTGGTGACGATCCAGATCGAGGACGGCTACTGGACCAAGCAGGATGCCGCCGTGGTGTTCAGGATGCTGGATCGCCGCGACGGGCGTACCCGCTACCTCTATCATGGCAATGACGGTACCAGCATCCCCTGGAACGATACAGCCCAGCTGAACTATCTGCTGCCCCAGGTGCGGGAGGCGGTGCTGCAGACCATTCTGCATGTGGCGCGGCTGACCCCGATTATTCGCTTTGATGCGGCCATGACCCTGGCCAAGAAACACTACCAGCGGCTCTGGTTCCCGCAGCGGGGGCTGGGGGGCGGTATTCCCTCCCGGGCCGAGCATGCCATGAGCCGGGATGAGTTTGATGCGGTATTTCCCCAGGAATTCTGGCGTGAGGTGGTTGATCGGGTAGCGGCGGAGGCCCCTGGAACGCTGCTCCTGGCTGAGGCGTTCTGGCTGATGGAGGGCTATTTTGTGCGGACCCTGGGAATGCACCGGGTCTATAACTCCGCCTTCATGAACATGCTCAAGAAAGAGGAGAACGCCAAATACCGTCAGACGGTCAGGAACGTGCTGGAGTTTAATCCTGAGGTACTCAAGCGGTTTGTCAACTTCATGAACAACCCGGATGAGAAGACGGCGGTGGAGCAGTTCGGCTCACAGGGCAAGTACTTTGGCTGCTGCGTGCTGCTGGCCACCATGCCGGGGTTGCCGATGTTCGGCCATGGCCAGATTGAGGGGTACCGCGAAAAGTACGGCATGGAGTACCGCAGGGCCTACTGGGATGAACCGGTTGATCAGGGGATGGTTCGTGGTCACGAGCTCTGGATCTTTCCGCTGCTGAAACGGCGCTGGCTCTTTTCAGGCTCAGAGCAGTTTGCCCTGTATGATTTTTTCTGTAATGACGGCCGGGTTGATGAAAATGTGTTTGCCTACAGCAATCGTGCCGGTCAGGAACGCTGCCTGGTCGTGTACCACAACTGCCACGCACAGACCGCCGGCTGGATCAAGGCCAGTGTGCCGGTGGCGATGAAAGGCGACACTGATCAGGTCGAGCTGCACAGCAGCACCTTGGGGGCGGCGTTGGCCGTTCCGGAGGATGCGACATCCTTTGTTGCCTTCAGAGACCTCTCGACCGGCCTTGAGTATCTGCGGACAGCCGCTGAGATCCATCAACAGGGGCTTTACGTAGAGCTGGGCGAGTACGAGTTCCATGTTTTTCTGGATTTCCGTATCATGGTCGCTACGCCGGATACGCCGTGGCAACTGCTTTACGCTGATCTGGCCGGAAGCGGGGTCTGGTCAGTGGAAGAGGCACTGATACAGCTGATGCATCGTCCGTTGATTGCTGCGTTTGAGAGCTGCCTGCAATCCCTGCCGAAGTTCCTGACTGATGAAGCCGAAGCAGCTGCCGCTCTGGCTGCGTATCGTCAGGAGCTGCCTGCTGCAACAGCGGCGCTGCTCGATCTGAAGCAGCTGTCACACATGTTGACGGCAGCCCATGACCCGGCAGTAGCTGCTGCTGCCCTGCGGGGACTGCGTGCTGCGGGCGTACGCCGTAGCATGCTGCCGCTGAATAGCGAGAACCGGCGTTGTGCCCTGGCCATGCTACTTGTTGGCGAGCTGGCCCTGCCGCTTGGGGTTGACAGCCTGCAGCGATACGGTCTGGCCCATCCACTGGCGGGCTTTGTGACCGGAATGCCTGCTTCCGCGCCGGAAAGAGTGCGCTGGCTGGGTGAGCTGTGCCGTGCCGTTGTCCGGTCACATCGACTTTGGAGCGCTGCCTCCCCGGAGCAGTCGCTTGAGGTGCTGTTTGCCGATCCGGCGGCTGCCGGTTTCATGCTGGTGCATCAGGATAACGGCACCAGCTGGTTCAACAAGGAACGCTTTGAAATTCTGCTGCAGTGGCTGGCGTTGCTGGTTGCCTTTGACCGGGCACGCGGACAGGATCTGCCGCTGGTACCGTATCAGGAGCTGAACGAGCTGGCTGCGGCAGCCGGCTACCGGGTCCGTTCAATGCTGCATCTGTATGCAGCATTCAGGGCCGGATAAGCACGCCATGAGTCGCCTGTTCCTGTTTTTTGTCGTTTTCCTGCTGTTCTGCCTGCAGACGGTCGCAGTGCAGGCTGATGAGTCAGGCAGTCAGTCGCAGCGCACCCTCAAGGAGTACCTCTTCGGCAGCAAACCGCTGGGGTGGGCTGATCTGGACTGGGAAACGGATCTGTATTATTCCAATGTCTCGCTCAATATTCCGTTGACCGATACCCCCATACCGGAGGTGACGGATGAGGATGAGCTGGAGGTGTATGGCCGTCTGTGGCTGAACCTGTTCAACCCCCGCTTTGTAATGCTGGAGGCGGCAGTGATGCCGATGCCGCTGGTGGGAGTGGGGTTGAAAGAGTATGCCAGGGATTTCTATGGTATTGCTGATATCGGCCGTAATCAGAATGTGATTCACTGGATCACCGCCGGCTTTGAAGAACCGTATGCCCTTTCCCTGTTTGTCGGGGATATGGTCAAATACGTCAAGCCGGGGGAGGCGAAGCTTTCGTCCAACAAGGGCTTCATGGGCTACCTGTTCAGCTATTCCAACCAGCACATCAGAAACAACGTCATGGTTCCCGATCACTCCCTTGAAGCAGAATGGAAGATGAAGGGCGAACGCAGTTTCAGGGATGAAAAACATTCCTGGAGTTTTCGTCTGGGGGCCAAGGTGCATGACAGCCCCAATATCGCCAATACCTTTTATGTGGGGTTCCGCCGCAGCAACCTCGATTTCCGGGTCAATCCGTTCGAGTTTCTCAGGAACAGCTCCTTTGATGTCCGTCTGGATGTTGGTACCAGGCAGGTTGACCTGCTCCGCCAGGAATATGTCCTGGGCAAGATCATACCGATTAAATCCTGGGGTGTTGCCCTCAAGCTGGATCTCGGTCTGATCTGGGAGAACCCTGCCCGCTACAGCGGTGCCTTGCGGCAGATGGATGCCCCCAGCTTTTCCCTGGTCCTGCGACCAAACATCATCTTCTGACCATGTCTTCTGTTGCCTCAGATACATTGGTTGCCGTTGCCCTGTCCGGCGGGGTTGATTCTGCGGTAGCCGCAGCCCTGCTGCAACAGCAGGGGTACCGCCTGATCGGCCTGACCATGACGTTGCTGCCTGATAGTGACGCAACCACTGCAGCGCAGCAGGTGGCGGACCACCTGGGTATTCCACTGCATCGGATCGATATGACGGCTGTGTTTGACCGGCAGGTGATCACGCCGTTTGCCGTCAGCTACCTGAACGGCGAGACCCCGAATCCCTGTGTACGGTGCAACCGGCTGATCAAATTCGGCCAACTGCTGGATGAGGCCCACCGGCTGGGGGCGACGATGCTGGCAACCGGTCACTATGCCCGGATCAGCAGAGATGCTGCCGGGCAGCCGCATCTGCTGGCAGCTGCTGACCGACGCAAGGATCAGTCCTACTTTCTGGGCTGGATCGGTCCGGAGGCACTGGAACAGGTGCTGTTCCCGTTGGGAGAGCTGAGCGGCAAAGATGAGGTTCGCCAGTTGGCGCGCCAGTTCGGCCTGCCGGTGGCAGAGCGCAAGGAGAGTCAGGATGTCTGTTTTCTGCCGGAGAGCGGGTATGTGCCGTTCCTTGCTGCCCGCGAAGGCGCAAACCGGAGCAAAGGGCTGATCGTCCATCGTAACGGCAGCCTGCTGGGACGCCATAACGGCTTCTGGCAGTACACCATCGGTCAGCGCAAAGGGTTGGGAATCGCCTGGAAAGAGCCGCTCTATGTGCTTGAACTGCAGTCGGCCCGCAACCGGGTGGTGGTTGGTGAAGAACCGTATCTGTATGCGCCGGGACTGGTGGCCGAAGAGATGCGCTGGTTTGGTACACCCCCGCAACAGCCGTTTGCCGCTGCCTGCAAGATCCGCTACCGTCATGCACCGGTTGCCTGCAGGGTTGAACCACGCAGCGATGACGCAGTACAGGTGATCTTTGATGAGCCGCAGCGGGCCATAACACCGGGACAGACCCTGGCGGTCTACCGGGGAGATGAGGTCCTGGGGGCCGGCCGGATTGTGGAGGCATTGCCGCAATGCTGACCAGTGAAGAGCGGGAACGGTACAACCGTCACCTGATGCTGCCTGAAGTGGGAGAGGCCGGGCAGCAGCGTTTGCGGCAGAGTCGGGTGCTGATCATCGGTGCCGGCGGGCTTGGCTCTCCGGCAGCCCTGTATCTGGCTGCTGCCGGTGTCGGTACCATCGGGATCGCCGATGGTGACCAGGTCGATCTCTCCAATCTGCAGCGTCAGATCATCCACAGCAATGAGACCATCGGGACGGTCAAGACCGAATCGGCAGCCCGCCGTCTGCAGGGGCTGAACCCCGGATGCCGGGTGGAACAGTTTCCGCAGATGGTTGATCAGCACAACCTGCCGGAGCTGGTCCGTCAGTACGATATGGTGCTGGATGCCGTTGATTCGCTGGCGGTCAAGGCACTGATCAATGACACCTGCGTTGGTCTGGGCATCCCTCTCTCCCATGCCGGTATCCTGCGTTTTCAGGGGCAGGTCATGACCGTGCTGCCGGGCAGATCGGCCTGCTATCGCTGCCTGTTCGGCGAGCTGCCGGCAGAGGATGAGCGTCGCGTGTGTGAGTATGACGGCGTGTTCGGAGTACTGCCGGGAGTGATCGGCACCATACAGGCAGCTGAGGTGCTGAAGTATCTGCTGGGAATCGGTCAGCTGCTGACGGATCGGCTGCTGACCTTTGACCTTTTGGGAATGCGCTTCAGAGAGGTGTCGTTCGTGCGGGATGCCGGCTGCCGGGTCTGCGGAGTGAACAGTTAGGCGGTTTCCTGTCTAAGCTGCTTGCGTTCGGCCTTGTTCCGGTACATCAGGCGGTCAGCCGTCTTGAAGGTCTCATGCAGGGTCTCATGCTGCAGGGCGGTGGCAGCCCCCAGAGAGAGTACCTGCGAGAAGGCCTCCAGCCCGTTGCCGGTTCGGACCCGCTGGATGGCGGCGGTAACGGTCTCATGGTCGGTGCGGGGCAGCAGTACCGCAAACTCGTCGCCGCCGATCCGGGCAACCACATCACCGGAGCGGAAGGCGGCCAGCAGTAGTTCTGCCGCTCCCTTGATCAGGCGGTCCCCCTCATCGTGTCCCTTGGTGTCGTTCACTTCCTTCAGGCCGTCAATGTCCGCCATGACAATGCTGACCGGATACTCTCTGCTTGATTCCAGACGCTGCAGTTCCGCATCAAAGTAGGCGCGGTTATAGAGACCGGTCAGCTGGTCGTGGGTACCCAGATACTGCAGGTTGTCCTCGTACTGTTTTCGTTCGGTGATGTCCTGGGAGACCTTCAGATAGCCGATGATGCTGTTATCACTGTCCCGCAGGGGGCTGATCTTGATCATCTCCCAGTAAATGGTGCCGTTTTTTTGCTTGTTGGCCAGCTCGCCTTTCCAGTCGTTGCCGCTGGTGATGGTCTGCCAGAGCTGCTCATACAGTTGGGGCGGGTTCAGATCCGACTTGAGCAGGCGCGGGTTGCGTCCCAGTACCTCACTGGCCTGGTAGCCGGTCAGGCGGCAGAACATGGCGTTGACATACTCGATGGCACCGGTTACGGAGGTGATCATCACCGGTGCCGGTGCCTGTTCAACCGCCATCGAGAGCATGTTGATCCGTTTTTCCTGCTGTTTCAGTTTGCGCTTGAGCATGACATAGTTGCTGCAGGAGTCCAGAGCAGAGGCCAGGCGTGAAAAATCAACCGGCTTTTGCACATACTGGTTGATCCCCAGGGTGATGCATTCCAGCAGGTAGTCGGTGTCACTGTAGGCGGTCAGCATGATGATCTGGCTGTCGCGGTCAATGGTACGGATGGCGCGCGCCATCTCCAGGCCGTTCATGACCGGCATCATGATATCGGTGAGGATGATGTCAGGGCGTTTTTCCTGATACAGTTCAAGGCCCTGCTGACCGTTTTCCGCAACATGCAGGTCGGTCACGATCCGTTGCAGGATACGGGAAATCTGCTCACGGGTAACCCGTTCGTCTTCAACATACAAAAGCGAGATGTCGTAGTGTTCCGATGGTGTGGTTTTCATTGCGTTCCCTGAATGGTATACGTGAGCAGAACTGGGACACAGTGTAAACGAACTTCAATAAAACGCAAGGGGACAGCATGGCGACGGTCAGTTTACAGCATTGCGACAGCTATGAGCAGCACAACCTGCACGAGTCGATTGTGGCGTTGTTGGCGCCGTTGGGAGGGATCGGGCGGTTTGTGACGGCAGGACAGCGGGTCTTACTGAAACCGAATATGCTGGCCGGCAAGCCGCCGGAAGCTGCCGTTACCACCCATCCGGCCCTGGTACAAACCGTTGCCGGCCTGGTCAAAGAGGCCGGCGGCATCGTGCTGGTGGGTGACAGTCCCGGCATCGGTCTGTTTGAACAGGTGGCACGAAAGACCGGCATCAAGGCTGCTGTGGAGGCTTCCGGTAGTACCCTGGTTCCCTTTGACCGGACACGACAGATTGCGGCTGATGGCATCTTCCGGCGGCTTGAGCTGGCCGAGGAATACCTGGCTGCCGATGTGGTCATCAATCTGCCCAAGCTCAAGACCCACGAGATGATGACCCTGACCTGCGGGGTCAAGAATCTCTACGGTGCGGTGGTGGGGCCGGCCAAGGCGGCCCTGCATCTGACTGCCGGACGTTCAAAGGAGCTGTTTGCCGGACTGCTGTTGGAGATTGCACAGGCACGTCCGGTGGCCCTTACCATTTTGGACGGGATTGTTGCAATGGAAGGGAATGGTCCCAACAGCGGAACGCCTCGGCAGCTGGGGATGCTGCTGGCTGGTGATAGCCCGGTGGCGGTGGATACGGTGGCGGCACAGCTGACCGGTATTCCGCACCGACTGCTGCCGGTGGAACAGGAGGCTCAACGGCGTGGGTTGTCAGGCAGCACGATGGATCAGATCAGGCTGGCGGGGGAACTGCCGCTGGTGCCCGCAGACCCTCCCTTTGTCCTTCCGGATGGGCTTGATCTGCAGTTCGGCCTGCCCGGTTTTATCAAGCCGTTCCTGCGGGACAGCCTGAGCCCCTTGCCGTGTGCCGATCCTCAGCGCTGTGTCCTGTGCGGTATCTGCCGGGATGCCTGCCCGCCACAGGCCATTACCCTTACAAAAAACGCCCTGAAGGTTGATTCAGGGCGGTGTATTCGTTGCTGGTGCTGTCGGGAACTCTGTCCCCATCATGCACTGCTGCTGAAAAAAGGTGTGGCGCTGAAAATCCTGGAACGGTACCGGGCTTTACGTGCTTCCTGAACTGCAACGGAAGCTTGAGGGGCTATCCTTCATCGTCATCGCCGACCGGTATCTCACGGTAGACCCGATCCTCTTCAAGGCGACGGGTCTGGGCCTGGATTTTTTCCAGCTCAGACTTGCACTTGACGCAGTGCCGGGTAAACGGAAGCACCTTTAATCGTCCCAGCGGAATATCCTCATCGCACTCTTCGCAGATGCCGTATTCATCTTCGGCTATACGTAGCAGCGCATCGTCAATGTTATGCAGTTTCTGGCGCTCACGGTCGTTCAGTAGCAGTCCCAGTTCACGGTCCCGCTCTGAAGATGCCTGGTCGTAGATATCACCGGTCGGCTCTTCACCTACGGTCGCCTCAGAGCCCTTTTTGATCGAGCGTTTGATCTCCAGCAGGGTCTGTTCTTTCAGGTTGAGCAGCAGCTGCCTGATTTCACCCCACTTGCCGTCAGGCGTCTGGGCTGCTGCAGGCGCCAGCTCCTGCTGCGGAGCAGCCACCGTGGTACCTGGCGTTTTGGAGCTTTTGGGGGTGGTTTTAAGGTCTTTTGCAGCCGGCTTTACCGCCTGTTTGGACTCTTGCGCCTTAGCCGCTGGAGCAGTCTTTTTTACCGGTGCGATCTGTGAGGTTGCGTTTTTATCAGCAGCCACCGTACTTGTTTCTTTTTTTGGGATTTTGGTTGTTGCCATAATTCGTATGCTCCATCACCATGAAATCGTCGTTTTGTGAGATGCTCAGGTGGACGTAAAGGCCGAGATCAGTAACAGAAATGCGTTGGAGTGTCAAGGAAAACAGGAAAAGCAGCATTCTATGGCAGAGAAGAAGAACCGCTTGTAATTCAGCTGACAGGTGGTACAAAGACATCGTTTGCCAAAAGGGGGCGATCCATGTGGTTTCTCATTGTGTTACTGTCTGCAGTCTGTCTGCTTGCGCCGGTATCGGTACGGGCCGATCTCCCGTTCAGCGTGGCCTTGTACTACGCCCCCAATCCCCCCTTCAATGAGCTGCAGGCCTTTGATCTGGTGGTGGTGGAGCCAGATGCTGCCGGCGTTGCCCCTTCAAGCTACCGGTCTGCCCACAGCGAGTTGTTTGCCTATATCAGTGTGGGGGAAATCGATCCCAATCGCAGTTATTACCGACAGCTCAACCCGGTCTGGCTGATTGGCGATAACCAGGCCTGGAAGAGCAAGCTGGTGGATCTGGCCGATCCGGCCTGGCGGGCCTTTTTTCTGGATCAGGTGGTGGAGCCGCTCTGGGCTGCCGGGTATCGCGGATTTTTTCTGGATACGCTGGATTCGTATCAGCTGGTGCAGGATAAACAGCGGCACCCAGCCCTGCAGGCTGGCCTGGCAGAGGTGATTCGCAGCATCAAGCAGCGTCATCCCGAGGCACGACTGATCCTGAACCGCGGCTTTGAGATCCTTGATCAGGTGAAAGAGCTTGCCTTTGCCGTGGCTGCAGAGTCGCTTTTTCAGAATTTCGATCCGTCAAGCGGTGCCTATGGCGAGGTAAAAGAGACGGACCGCCAGTGGCTGCTCAATCGTTTTGCCGAGGTGCGTCGGGCAGGCCTGCCGGTGATCGCCATCGACTATGTTGCCCCCAAGGATCGGGAACTGGCTCGTAAGACCGCAGAAAAGATTCGGTCACTCGGATTTATTCCCTGGGTAACCGACAAGGATCTGGCCTCGTTGGGGGTGGGCGCGGTTGAGGTGCAGCCCCGTATGATCCTGGGGCTGTACGACGGCAACGAAGGTTCGGATCCGGTCTATACCAATCTGCAACGCTTTGCGGTGATGCCGCTTAACTATCTTGGCTATCAGGTGGAGCTGCACGACCTGCGGCAGCCGCTGCCTGCCGGTATCCTGCGGGGACGTTATGCCGGAATAGTACTCTGGCCTTACTCTGATCAGTCCGGTATCAGGCAGAAGTTGCCGGACTGGCTGCGTCAGCAGCATGCAGCCGGTGTGCCGTTTGCCTTTCTTGATCGTTTCGGATTTCCCTATCAACAGCTGGCCAGAGAGTTTAACGG
>DIUB01000010.1:17410-18495 GCA_002422265.1 Geobacter sp. UBA6169 | reverse complement strand
TTTGCCGGTCGTACCCTGTTTGCCAACATCTCCTGGCATCTGCGCAAGGGTGAGCGGGTGGCGCTCATAGGCGAAAACGGTGCCGGTAAATCAACCCTGATGAAGATTATTGCCGGGCTGGAGGAATCGTCCAGCGGTGATATCCAGCTGGCCAAGGGGGCAAAGGCATCCTACCTGCCGCAGGACGGCATTGTCACCAGCGGCAGAATGCTGTTCCATGAGGCCCGCTCCGCGCTGTCCGAGCTGCTGGCCATGGAGGAGGAGCTGCATCGTCTGGGTACAGAGCTGGAGCAGATGCCCCACGACAGCACCGAGCATGGCAACCTCTTGCATAAGTACGGTGATTTGCAGGAGCAGTTCCGCCATCGCGGCGGTTACACCATGGAGGCCGAGATCGGCACGGTGCTGAAAGGTCTGGGGTTCAGCCAGGAAGATTGGCACAAGGACTGCGGCCAGTTCTCCGGTGGCTGGCAGATGCGGATCGCCCTGGCCCGGCTGCTGTTGCAGAAGCCGGACGTGCTGCTACTGGACGAACCGACCAACCATCTGGATATCGAGGCGCGCAACTGGCTTGAACAGTACCTCTGCTCCTATCCCGGCTCTGTCATCCTGGTCTCCCACGACCGCTTTTTTATGGATCAGGTCTGCTCCCGGATCGCCGAAGTCTGGAATCACACCATTACCGACTACCACTGCTCCTACTCAACCTACCTGATCCAGCGGGAAGAACGTGTTTCTGCGTTAAGGGAGGCCAAGCGGCTGCAGGATGAAGAGGTGCAGAAGACCGAAGATTTTATCAAACGGTTTCGCTATCAGGCCAACAAAGCCTCGCTGGTACAGTCCCGTATTAAACAGCTGGAAAAGGTGGAACGGATCGAACTGCCACCGGAGCGCAAGAAAATCAGGTTCCAGTTCCCGGATGCCCCCAAGAGCGGCAGGATCGTGCTGGAACTGCAGGGGCTTACCCGCAGCTACGGTAGCAATGTTGTGCTTAACAGGGTGGATCTGACTGTGGAGAAGGGGGAACGGGTAGCCCTGGTCGGCCACAACGGGGCCGGTAAGTCCACCCTGATGGCGGTGCTGGC
>DIUB01000010.1:0-17321 GCA_002422265.1 Geobacter sp. UBA6169 | reverse complement strand
GGTGGTGAGCGCAATCGTTTGGCCCTGGCCAAGATGCTCTTGCGACCCTCCAACCTGCTGCTGATGGACGAGCCCACCAATCACCTGGACCTGTTCAGCAAAGAGGTGTTGCTGGATGCGCTGAAGGGGTTTGACGGTACCGTGGTCTTTGTCTCCCACGATCGCTACTTTGTGAATGGGCTGGCAACGCGGATTGTTGAGGTGGGCGAAGGCAGGCTGACCAGTTATTATGGTGATTATGAGTACTATCTGAGCAAGAAAGAAGCGGAAGATCCCCAGGGGCAAGGGTCAAGGGTCAAGGGTCAGGAAAAAACGCTTGCTCCGATATCTCCGTCACCTTTGCCCGCTGCCCCCCAGAAAGAAGATCGCCTCAAAGACAGAGAAGAGCAGAAGCGGCTGAAGCGGGAAGAACAGGCCCGTGAAAAGCAGCAGCAGGCGATAGAACAGCAGATTGCAGCAACAGAGCAGCAGATTGCTGACCTTGAGACAGAGATGAACTCCCCCGGTTTCTTTGATGATCCGGAGCGTGGGCTGCAGGCCGGGGAGCAGCACACGGCACTGAACATCCGGCTTGAACAGCTGTATCAGGAGTGGGAAGGGCTTTCCGGATAACAGTTGACGCTGCAGCAGGTCAGAGTGCGCCCAAAGCAGCGGGATGCCTGACTGGGTTTGGGGGGATAGAATCACTGATTGGCCACTGGTCGAAATGCCGGGGCATGGGGGTTGGAGACAATGTCAAGCCGCAGGATTGCAGTAAGGGGAATGCTACCCCTCGCGCAATGCGTCGACGATGTTGAGCCTGCTTGCGCGCAGGGCCGGAATGATCCCGCCCAGAAACCCCATTCCCATTGAAAAAAGTAGTGACTTCAGCACGATATCTGTGGTCAGGGTAAACGAAAAGGCCAGTTCGGAAAAGGTCTGCCAGTTCATGGTGGAGATGGTTATCAACTGCATCCATGACGCCATGGCAATGCCGCAGATCCCGCCGATCAGACCCAGCAACAGTGATTCGGCGAGAAAGGCAACAAGGATGCCGGACCTCTGAAACCCCAGGGCCCGCAGGGTGCCGATTTCGGCCACACGGTTCGCAACGGCGGCCGACATGGTGATCAATGCGCCGATGACCGCCCCCAGTGAAAAGATGACCGTCAGGGTGATACCGAGGATCCGGATGAACTGCGCCATGGCCTCGGACTGGTCACGATAGTAGCGGGTCTCGCGACGCAACTCAACGGTCAGGCGCGGTTCTGATTCAAGACGCTCCTTCAACCGGCTAAAAGCGGCTGAATCTGCCAGCCGGAAGGTGACGGACGAATAGCTCGGCCGGCGGAAGGCCTGCATGATCTGGTCAACGTCCCCCCAGACTTCGGAGCTGAAGCCGGTGGCGCCGGCATCGAAGATACCGACCACCTGCCATTCACGCTGAGCGAAGCGCAACTGCCCCCCCAGCCCCACCCCGCTGAACCGCTTGGCAATGCTGCTGCCCACCATGATCTCGGTGGAGCCCGGACGGGGCATGCGCCCCTCCTGCAGGTAGATCTGCCGGCGCAGCAGCAGCGAATGCCGGTTGATCCCCCTGATGACTACGTTCGAGGGTTTGTTGGTGCCGCGCTTGATCAGGCCGATCGGCACCACCAGTTCACGGGTCACCAGCGGTTTGCCGTCGGGCCCACCGGCGACCTCGGGCTGTGTCTCAAGCAGGGCTGCCTGATCACGGTCAATGCCGCTTTGCATCTCAGAGCCAGCCCCTTTGCGGGTAGCAATCACGTTCTGGTCCGAGCCGGTATCCACCAGGGTCTTCTCCAGGCCGGTCGACAGCATCAGTACGGCGGCGAAGACGAATACCACCAGCGCCATGCCGCCGGCAGTCAAAAAGGTGGTCAGCCGTCTCGTCAGCAGGTTGCGCCACGAGTAGTAGAGCGGTATCCGCATCAGCCGATCCTCCGCAGGCCGTCTGCCACTCTGATCCTGACCGCACGCCAGGCCGGGAAGATACCGGCCACCGTGCCGACCAGCAGCGACAGCAGCAGATCGAGCCAGATGGTCCCATGCTCCACCAGAAAAACCGGAAAGAACTGATCCAGCTTGGCGGCAAAAGCGGCAGCCACCGGGAAGGTCAGTGCAATGCCGAGTAGACAGCCGGTCAGTGCGATCAGCAGCGACTCTCCAAAGACCATGCCGCATATATGCCACCAGCCGAACCCCATCGCCTTGAACACCGCGTATTCGCCGATCCGCTCCCGCGCGGTCATGGCCATGGTGTTGGCGGCCACGGCCATGATAATGACGATCACCAGATAGGAGACGATTCTGATGGCCACCACGATCGCTTCGGTCATGGCTATGAATGAGAGCTGAAACGCCTTCTCGGTTTCGGTCAGGGTCTCCGCCAGTGAGTTTTTGAACAGCGTGTCCACGGCCTGCGCCACCGGCGCCGCCAGGGTGGGATGGGCGACCTCAATCAGAAAGATGCCCACCTGGTCGCTGCGACGGGGCATCTGTTTTCGTATGCTTTCATTGAGATAGTTCCAATGAAAGAAGAACTGCCCCTCATCGGTTGACGGCTGCTTGCCCCGATAAATCCCCCGCAGGGTGAACTCCCAGGTACCGGGAAAAATAGTCCCTTTCAGCGTAACGGCGTCGCCGATCTTCCAGCCGTGCCGTTCGGCAAGCTTGCGTCCGGCCACGCACCCCTTGCGGTCATGCACAAAGGCACGCAGTTCTGTTTCATCCAGTATGAATTCCGGGTACATGGCCAGATAACTGGCCGGTTCAATGGCGAAATTGGGAAAAAAGTTTTTTTCCGTAATATAGACGCCGCCGAACCAGTTGGCGTAGGAGACCCCCTTGACGCCGTCCAGCTGGCGGATGCGCTCCTTGTAGGCTATAGGCAGGGAAAATACCAGGGAAATGGCATTGCGCGAGATCAGCCGGGTTGCCGATGAGGCGTCGGCGCCGGCATACCAGGCAGCAACCACGGTCTGCAGCAGGCCGAAGGAAAGGATGGCAACGGCAATGCCGGCAACGGTCAGCAGGGTACGCAGTTTGTGACGGAAGAGATTGCGGAAAAGGAGCTTGAAGACGAACATCAGAGCGCCGGGCCAGGACCGCCGGCCTCCTGTGCAGGTGACAGCAGCAGCCCTTTCTCAAGATGCAGCAGTCGTCTGGCACGCTCTGCTGCACGGGGGTCATGGGTCACCATGATGATGGTCTTGTTGAAGGAGCGGTTGAGCTGCTCCATCAGCTGCAGGATCTCTTCGGCAGAGACCCGGTCAAGATCGCCGGTGGGTTCGTCCGCCACCAGCAGTGACGGGTCAGTGACGATGGCCCGGGCAATGGCCACCCGCTGTTGCTGTCCGCCGGACAGCTCCGAGGGTCGATGTTCCATCCGGTCGGCAAGCCCCACCACGCTTAAGGCGGTTGCCACATGTTCGTGCCGTTTGCGGCGGGACATGGAGGTCAAAAGCAGTGGCAGCTCCACATTCTCAAAGGCGGTCAGCACCGGGATCAAGTTGTAGAACTGGAAAATAAAACCAACCTGTCCGGCGCGCCAACGGGCCAGTGAGCTGTCGTCAAGCCTGGTCAGATCCACGCCGTTCACCAGGATGCTGCCGCTGTCAGCCTGATCAATACCGGCAATCAGGTTCAAAAGGGTACTCTTGCCCGAACCGGACGGCCCCATCAGGGCCAGGAATTCACCTTCGGCAATATCGAAACTGATCTCTTCCAGCACCGGGATGATCTGACTGCCGCGACGGTAGGACTTGGACAGCGAGCGGATTGATACCATCGGGCTGCTCATCGGTCCTTCACCACCACCCTGGTGCCGTCCTTGACCTTGTCAAGGGGACGCAACACCAGCTGCACGCCATTGGCTACTCCCTCAACGACTACCAGATCACCCAGCTTCTGACCGACACTGACAGGCTGACGCCGGGCCCTGCCATCCTTGATCACCAGTACGGCTGCGTCCTTGCCATTGCCGATAACGGCAGCAGCCAGCACGGCACGGCGCGGTTTCTGGTCGTCGGCGCTCGCCTGACGAGAGAGAAAAGCTACCTTGGCGCTCATTTCGGGCAACATCCGGGGATCGGGTTCCAGAAAGCGGACCTTTACCATCACTGACGCCTTGGTGCGGTCAGCCGTGGGAACAATGGTATGCACCACCCCCCGCAACCGTACGCCGGGCAGGGCATCCAGGGTTACCTCACAGGGTTGGCCGGTGCTGACCTGTGAAAGGCTGGATTCGGAGACGTCCGCCTCCACTTGCAGGGATGAGAGGTCGGCAAGGGTGACCACCGCTGATTTGGAGGTGGCTGCCGCCCCCAGCGGCGTAATGATATCACCCACATCGGCATTTTTGGTCAGCACCACACCGTTGAAAGGGGCGCGAATCCGGGAGTACTCATAGGCGGTCTCGGCGCCGCGGATTGCTGCGGCCGTACTGTTTACCTGTGCAGAAGCGGCCCGGACGCCTGCCACGGCCCGACGATGGCGCGCCTCGGCAAGGTCGTAGTCGGCACGGGCAACGATCCCCTGGGCAATCAGCTCACTCTGACGGCGAAAGGCCCGTTCTGCGTCATCCTGTTCAGCTTTGGCCTGCTCGACAAGCGCCTCGGCGTTATGCCGCGCCGCGCGGGCCTGTTCGAGCGTGGCTGCCAGATCCTGGTTTTCCAGACGGGCCAGTACCTGGCCAGCCGTGACCCGACTCCCCTCCTCCACACCGAGCCATTCCAGCCGACCGGTGATTTTGGAGGCCACGGCCGCCTTGCGTTGCGCCACCAGATAGCCGCTTGCGTTCAACACGGTAAAACCCTGGGTCGGGTAGACCGTGGCAACGGCGGTGGTCTCCACCGTGACGCCACGGTTACGCAGTCCGTATGCAACAATAATCACGAGAAGCGCCAGCAAGGGAATGGCGATCAGCCAGAAGCGCCGCCTGCGGGGTGATTCAGTGAACAGCGTGTCTTTATCTATGCGCAGCTTATCAAGGGGAGTACTCATGGTCAGGTCCGTTCTCGAAGATTCACCGTAATTATACCACAAAAAGTCATGGGACGGGGATTGAAGGAAAATCAGATATTACGGCCATGAACGTCGGGACGACCCCGGAAAGCGGGGAAGTGTCCATGATTTCCTGATTTTCCCCGCTTTCATAGTTGATCGGTACCAATAAATATTATAGCATGGTTTAACAACTGTGTTGATGGAGGTTACACCATGCAAAAAAATACGAGTGTTTCTCTGGGTGCGCACTACGAAAAATTTGTTTCTCAACAGGTTGTACTTGGTCGCTTTGGTTCCGCAAGCGAGACGATTCGTGCTGGTCTGCGACTTTTGGAAGAACGTGAAACCAAACTTTCTCTTTTACGGCGTGCACTCGTTGAGGGAGAAGAAAGTGGCACCGTCAGTTATTCGCTTTCTGGTTTACTTGCAGAACTTGATGGCGAAAGTTTCAACTGATGCCCGTTTTTACTCTCACCAACATGGCAAAGGCTGATATGAAAGAAATCGCCAAATTCACACAAAATCTATGGGGGCGTGAACAGCGCAATTTGTATCTGCAAATGCTGGACATTTCATTTCATCAGTTGGCAGCCAACCCACTCAAAGGAAAAGATTGCAGTGATATTCGAGCCGGTTACAGAAAATTGATTGCTGGCAGTCATGTAATCTATTATCGCCAAACACTTACCGACACTATCGAGATTGTCCGCGTTCTGCATGGGCATATGGACATTGAAACACGCTTTTCTAAGGCGTAATCAGGGTAGTGTCCCTNNNNTTGCCGTGCTGGTTCCTTTCTCCCGCTATGCCCAAAAACAGGAGCGTACTCTCGGATTACTGGCGGGCAGGGCAAGCTACGTTATTAAGGATGGCTTCAAGCTTGACGATCATGAACTGTTGGCATCATGAGTTGTCTGCTTGACACCCATGCCCTTTTATGGTCGCTCTTTGAGCCAAATCGGCTTGGAAGCACCGTTCTTAAGCTGCTGCAAGACCCTCAACAGACGGTCTATGTCAGTGTAATTACGGTCTGGGAGATATCGCTCAAATACTCCATCGGAAAACTGGATTTGCAGGGGGTAACGCCTGACGCATTTCCCGACCTGATACTACAGACCGGTTTTGAACTTTTGCCACTTACAGCACTTGAAGCCGCCACGTTTCACAACCTTCCAAAAATTGAGCATAAAGACCCGTTTGACCGTCTGTTGATATGGCAGGCCATAAGCCGCAAGCTCTCTTTTGTCTCGCAGGATACAGCCTGCTCCAAGTACCATACATTCGGCTTAAAAGTTGTATGGTAGTTTGAACTGTTGAGCTGGCGTGCTGTCGGAAGCAATTCCAGGGTGATAAATACGGGATGTCCCTGATTTTCCTTAACGAAAAGGATCATAGCTGATGTCAGAAGATATCCGTTGGAAACAACGACTGGAGAATTATACCAAGGTGCTTCGTCAGCTTACCAGGTTTATCGAAAAAGGTGAGCTGAACGAGTTTGAACAACAGGGCTTGATTCAGTGCTTTGAGTATACCTACGAACTGGCGTGGAACAGCATTAAAGACCTGTTTGAAGCACAGGGCGAGGTGGGCATTATCGGCAGCCGAGATGCCTTCCGTCTGGCTTTTAAACGCGGGCTGATTGAAAACGGCGAAACCTGGATGGAGATGATCAAAAGCAGGGTGCTTACCAGCCATACCTATAACGAAGACGTTGCCGAAGAGATAGCCAATAAAATTGTGACACAGTATTACCCGGAGTTTATCAGGTTGCACCAGCGTCTTGAATCCATGAGTTCAGAATCATGATGAACGAGGTGCTCTTTGGATTACCCCTGGATGCTGTGGAAAAGATCCGAACCGTCTTTGCACTGCACCCTGAAGTGGAAAAAGTGGTGCTGTACGGTTCTCGTGCCAAAGGGAATTACAAAGCCGGCTCAGATATTGATCTGACGATGTACGGTGACGCTCTCAACCAGAGTATCTTGCTGAAAATACTTGATGAACTTGATGAACTGCTGTTGCCGTGGATGATTGATCTTTCGCTGTATCAACAGATTGATAATGCCAATCTGCGAGATCATATCGAACGGGTCGGCACGGTGTTCTATCAGCTAAAGCCGACTGCCTGATATGCCCCCAACCTTTTCTCCCGACTGCAGCAGTCTGATCCGTTACGAGATTCAGCAAGCCCACGGCAATGAGGTTTTCTTCATTGCCGATCTGGACGATAACGGCATCATGGTGACGGCCCAGGCCATTGCCCGGGGCAACAAACACGCCGTGCCAGCCATACTCTCACGCGCCACCAGCGGTCAGATGGTACTGCACAACCATCCCTCCGGCGAGTTGACCCCATCCGATGCCGACCTTGATCTGGCCTCAATCTGCGGCAATAACGGCATCGGCTTCGCTATTATCGACAATAGGTGTGAGCGTTGCTATCTCGTAGTGGCACCCCATACCCCCCGCACCGGCGAGCTGCTGAACCTTGAGGAGCTGGAGCAGGTCTTCGGGCCGGAGGGGATGCTGGCCAGGCACCTCAAAGGGTATGAGCAGCGGGATGAGCAGATGCGGATGGCCTTCAGCGTTGCCATTGCCTTTAACGACAATAAGGTGGCGGTGATTGAGGCCGGTACCGGTACCGGCAAGTCACTGGCCTACCTGCTCCCTGCCCTGTTCTGGGCCCTGCGCAATGAGCAGAAGGTGGTGATCTCCACCAACACCATTAATCTGCAAGAACAGCTGATCAAGAAGGATATTCCCTTGTTGCAGCGCCATAGCAGCGTTGCCTTTAACGCCTGCCTGGTCAAGGGGCGGGGCAACTACCTCTGTCTGCGCAAACTGGGCGGGATACTGGATGAACCCTCGCTCTTTCCGGACAGTGCCGCAGAAGAGCTGCAGGCCATAGCTGCCTGGAGCGAGACTACCCGCAGCGGCTGTCTGAGCGACCTCTCCTTTCACCCCAGCTGGGAAGTGTGGGATGATCTGCGTTGCGAGGCAGACCAGTGTGGACGTTCCCGTTGTTCGGAGTTTAACCGCTGTTTCTTCTATAAGGCCCGCCGCGATGCCGCTGCTGCCCAGCTGCTGGTGGTCAATCATGCCCTTTTGCTGGCTGATATCGCTTTGCGTCGTGAGAGCGGCTATGACGCGGTTGCCATCCTGCCACCCTTCAGCCGTCTGATTATTGATGAGGCCCATCATCTGGAAGAGGCAGCCACCGGCGCGTTGTCGGTGCGGATTAGCCGGGCCGGGCTGATGAAGCAGCTGGCCCGGCTGGCACCGTCCGGAGGGCGGGTCGGCATACTGTCTGTGCTGAACAATAAAATCGGCAAGGAGCTGCCTGAAGAGCTGGATGGTCTGTATCAGGAGATCTCCGGTCTGATTGAGGCTGCCCTGCTGCCCCAGGTCCATGAACTGGCAGGCGTGGTTGACCGGGAGCTGGACTGGCTGGCCCAGTCGCTGCAAGGAGAGTTGCAGCAGGGGGATGATCAGCGGGGCGCAGAGCTGAAGCGCAGGATTACGCCGGAAGTTCGAGGCACACCATTCTGGCATGAGCTGGAGACCCGGCTGAAGCGGCTGGCTGAGCAGCTGCAGGAGCTGGTTGACGGCTTGGGCGCGCTGGACCGGGCTGCTGCCAAGCTGCCGGACACGGTTATGCAGACGGTCAATGGTCTGCTGACCGACGCCTTTGGGATCGGCCTGCGCCTGGTCGCAACCGTGCGGGAGCTGGCCTGGTTCTGCACTGATGATCCGGATTCCTGTCGCTGGCTGGAGGCCAGGCAGACCAGTCGCGGCAGCCAGGCCACGGTCTGTGTGGCACCGCTGGAGGTGGCCGAGACCATCAAGAGTGCGCTCTTTGATCCGATCCCCACCGTGGTGCTGACCTCGGCCACCCTGACTGTGGGTGGTTCCTTTGGCTACCTGCGCCGCCGTACCGGGCTTGATCTGCTGGAGCCGGATCGGTTGCAGGAGCTGTTGCTGGCATCGCCTTTTGACTATACCGAGCAGGCGCTGATCGGAATCCCCCGTGACCTGCCGGACCCCACCAGCTACAGCTTCCGACAGCCGCTGGCCGAAGCGGTGCTGCGGGCGGTCAGCATCTCCCAGGGGGGTGCCTTTGTGCTGTTNNCTGACCGTGCTGCGGCAGGGGGAGGGTGGCGGCAGACACCAGCTGCTGGCCCGCTTCCGCAAGGAACAGCACGGGGTGCTGTTTGGCACCGATTCCTTCTGGGAAGGGGTGGATGTAAAGGGAGATGCCCTGCGGCTGGTGGTGATTGCCCGGCTGCCGTTTCAGGTACCCACCGAGCCGATCCAGCAGGCCCGGGCTGAACGGATTGCGAGCCAGGGGGGCGACCCGTTCCGGGAGATGTCCGTACCCCAGGCGGTACTCAAGCTGCGTCAGGGTTTTGGACGCCTGATCCGCAGCCGTACCGACCGGGGGGTGGTGCTGATTCTGGATAGCCGGATGGTGACCAAGAACTACGGCACCCGCTTCCGCAAATCCTTGCCGCAGGAGGCCCAGCTGATAGCATCGCTGGAAGAGGTCTTCAGTGGTATGGAAGGATTTTTCAGGCTATGAAAGTTCTTTGCGGCGTTTTTTGGCAACGAAGTTGTAGCACTGGAAATAACTGATGGTTACCAGCAGGAAGGAAAAATAGGAGATAGACAGGATCAGTGATGCACCACGTCCCTTGTCCACGCCGGGCGACAAGGCAATAAAGACCACAAAGGCACCTGCAGCAGCAAGTTTCCAGATATCACCGATCAGGCGCTTGCGACGCAGAGCGAGCAGCTGATCCGGGGTGACGCCGGACTTGCAGGTTTCGATTTCAACTTCAACATCCTGACGGGCCAGCCACCAGACCGGGTACAGCATAAGCAGCTGGATCAGTACAGAAAGACCGATGCTGGTGAAGATGGCCCCCTCAATGCCGTAACGGCTGAAGGTCAGCAGGAAGTTGTAGGCCATGAACATCAACAATCCCAACAGTCCCACCTGAACCACATTGTGAATGATTGCAAACCGCTTGAGACGGGTAAAATCGTAGGAAGCCATCCGGTTATCCTTAGTATGTGACAAGTTGAGAGTGTTATCTGCAGCGGGATTGGGTTATAACAGAACGATGTTGCAAGTACAACCGCGAAAGCAGGTTCTGAACCGATGAGACAGTTGCGCCGTTTCTTCAATCCGGTCTTTGCCCTGATTGCCATCCAGCTGGTCTGGGTACTGATGGTGATACTCTGGGTGAGCTGGTTTGTGGCGCGTAACCGCCAGTGGAAGGAGCTGGCCACCCGCTACAGCCCGGAGCTGCTGGCCAAGGGGGAGGGATGGTCTGATCTGGTGCAGGGTTTGCTGCTTCTGGCGGTGATCCTGGTGGGGGTCTATGCACTGTTCATATTCTGGCGGCGTCAATCCAGGCTCTATCAGCAGCAGCGCGAGTTTATCACTCAGGTCACCCATGAGCTGAAGTCGCCCCTGGCCTCGATACAGCTGCATCTTGAAACCATTCGCCTGCGGCGGCTACCGCCGGAGCGGCTGGACAGCTTTGTTGACACCATGCTGGATGACACCCGTCGTCTGCACTCGCAGATCGATAATCTGCTGTTGGCAGCCCGTATTGAGCAGCGTCGGCGCCCGGCCGAACAGCGGGTGATTGAGCTGGGGGCCTTTATCCAGCGCTACCTGGATGACAATCGGGAACGACTGCCACCGGGAACCAAACTGGAAGCAAAGCTGGACCCGGAGCTGCGTGCTGCGGTGGAGCCGGATGAACTGTCCACGGTGTTGCGTAACCTGTTGGAGAATGCGGTGCTTTATTCTCCGGGTGTACCTGAACTGGAACTGAAATTGGTGCGTAAAGGGCGCTGGGCTACTCTTTCGCTGCAGGATCACGGTCGTGGATTGGCAGCCGATCAACTCAAAAAGGTGTTTCAACGTTTTTACCGTGTGGAACTGCCTAACGAGCGGGTACGGGGTACCGGTTTAGGGCTGTATATCGTGCAATCCGTGATCAGGGATTGCGGAGGAACGGTGCTGGTTGAGAGCGAAGGGCCGGGCACCGGCTGTACTTTTACCCTGCAACTGCCACTTGTGGAGAAACTATCATGAATGACGATTCAACCGGCTGCCCGATGTGCCGCCGCTGGGATGATGATGCCGACCTGCGGATTGTAGAGTTCGCATACAGCTACCTGATCCTGCATCGGGATCAGTTCTTTCCCGGCTACTGCCTGCTGTTTGCCAAAACCCATGAGACCGAGCTGTTTCATCTTGATCAGGCAGTGCGGCAGGGGATGGTGGAGGAGATCACGCAGGTGACGGCGGTATTGTCCCGGCTTTTCCGGGCAGATAAGATCAACTATGAGCTGCTGGGCAATATGGTGCCTCATATCCACTGGCATCTGGTGCCGCGTTTAACCACAGACCCGCTCTGGCCCCGTCCGATCTGGGCCGAGCCGCATCAGGAACTACTGCTGACGCCGGAAGGGTACCGCGAGCGGTGCACTCTGATCCGGCAAGGGCTGGAGACCCTATGAACGATTGTTACTGCACCACGTTGTCAAATGGGCTGCGGGTCGTGACGGTGCCGCTCCCCCACCTGCATAGCGCCGACATTGCGATCTACCTCAAGGTGGGGGGCCGTAACGATCCGCCGGTACGGACCGGCCTGTCGCACTTTCTGGAACATATGCTGTTCCGCGGTACTGCCGACTACGCTGATTCGCTGGCGATTGAAGCTGCCTTTGAATCGTTGGGTGGAGGCGTTAATGCTGCCACCGATGCGGATGCCACCTGCTTTTATGCCCGTATACATCCCCGTTTTGCCGAACAGGGGTTGGAGATCCTGGCCTCAATGCTGCTGCGTCCCCGTTTGGAAGGTCTGGAGTTGGAGCGGCGGATTATCGGTGAAGAGGCGCTTGAGGATATCAATCAGGAAGGGGTGGAGATCAGTCCGGACCTGGTGATGGGGCGGCTGCTCTGGCCTGGGCATCCTTTGGGGGAGCCGACGATAGGGAACCTGGCTGATATCAGCCGGATCAGTGAGCAGGATCTGCGTGATCACCTGCAGCACTGGTATCTGCCCAACAATGCGGTGGTGGTGGCAGCCGGTCCCCTGCAGCATGAGCGGATCATAGCGGCTGCAGAGCGTTGTCTGGGGGGATGGCAGTCGGGGGAACTGCCGACATACCGCCTGTTTGAGAATCCAGACGCGACTGGGCCGGTTTGTCGGCTGGTACCGGATGCCGACAGTCAGGTGTCGATGCAGCTGGCCTTTCGAGCATGTAACCGCTTTGCACCAGAGCTGACGGTGCTCAAGCTGTTGCGACGGATACTGGCTGGCGGAGGCTGTTCCCGTCTGCATCTGGCCTTGCGGGAGCGGCTGGGGCTGATTTATTCGGTGGATGCGTCGATCGGCAGTTACGAGGAGACCGGTTGTCTGACCATTGATCTTGCCACCGCCCCGGAAAACCTGCCTGCGGTGGTGGCGGCCACACTGGAGGAGCTGCGGCTGTTGGCCAGCCATCCATTGTCAGAAGCTGAATTTGAAAGGGTTCAGACCGTGTTTCTGGCCGATCTTGATTACAGCAGGGATTCAGTGACCGAGATGGGAATCCGCTTTGGCTGGGGTACTCTGATGGGGGTCGCTCGCAGTATTGATGAAGACCAGCGCCTGGTGAAGGCAGTAACAACAGCCTCCCTGCAGCAACTGGCCCAGCAGCTGTTTAAGCCGGAAAACCGCTTGTTGGCCGTGATCGGGCCGATTGACGGCATTGATCAGACAGCGCTGGAAAAGTTGCTGAGTCAGTAGCTATCGTTCTTCAAGTATGGTCAGGCTGATCTTGCCGATGATTCCCACCAGGGGGGTCAGATCCTGCAGCCGGTTTCCCTCAAAAAAGGCCAGATGGGTCGGGTCGGCAGGGACCTGATTAAAGGTTGGGTCCACAGCAAGCCAGCGTCCCTGCAGCCAGCTTTCGGCCCAGCTGTGGTAGAGAAAGCCTTTTCCGTCCTGAGACACCAGCCCCGAGACAAAGCGGGTCGGGATGCCGGCTGCTCTGGCCAGGGCGGTATACAGCTTGGCATGGGTCTGGCAATTGCCTTTTCTGCTCATCAGGCTCTTCAGGGCGCTGCCGCCATCCTCAATGCTGTCCTCAAGCCAGGCAGCGGTCCAGGCTATCAGCGCCTTCGCCTTTGCCTGTTCATCGGGAAGTCCGGCGGTCAGCTCGGCTGCCCTGGCAATAATCTCCGCAGCATCTGACTCAATTCCTTCTGACGGCTGCAGCAGTGCCCCATCGGGCTGTCCAGCCGGTGCAACAGCTGCTCCTGTACGCAAGGTGCCGGTCCTGAACAGCAGACGTCCGGTTGCTTCTCGTTCAACCTGGTGCCAGCCGTCGCTCAGCAGCGGGATCTGTTCGGCATAGCCGTCAATGGCTGCCCAAAGTCCGGTCAGCTCTGACGGGCGCTTCTGCAGGGGCGGACTTGGCCGTACCAGGCTGAAATCATAGATCAGGTCTTTTTTGGCCAGGGCCATGCCGCTGATAAAGGCCGCCATCTTCTCAGGCGGCTCGGCCCTGGTGATCACCAGCCCGTCCCGCACCGATTCAAGCAGGGTATTGCCCTGGCGGTCAACCCAGATATCGTTATCCACAAACGGATACAGGTTGTTACGAAGTTTGATGGCTGCCTGACCGTCGGGGGTTGTGGATTCCCCAAGTACGGTGATCTTGACCTCTTTGGCAGTCTGCTCTTCCGGGTCAAAGGCCTGAACGTGGTAGACCTTGCCGACCGATGCACCTCTGAAGAGCGGAACCAGGTTGAGGGCCGGCCCAGGAAAAAGTTTGCCTTTCAGCTTCAACAGCCGTTGCGTGGTTTTACCGTCTGCGGTCCTGCGTATCTGCAGCCCCCCCGGTCCCAAGGCTCCCTGCAGCTGTGTTCTGTTGCCATTGATGGTCTGCTCGACCTCAAACTCCTTCAATGCCAGATCGGTGCCGATCCGGTAGCTTTCCCGCGAACTTGACTCCTTGGTGAATCCCATGATCTTCATCCTGACACTGCCGTTTGCCTCGATGCGATACCCGGTATGTGCAGGCAGCCGGAATAGGGCTTGGCGGTAGAAGCCGACCTGCTCATCATCAATCAGGATGCTGAACCAGCGTTCTTCCAGGGGAGGAGAGCTGATTTTGACGATGTCGGCAGCAGCGGCAGGCAGGGGCAGGGATATGAACACAGCGGCCAGGGCCGCCGCAACGCAACGTAGAAAGGCAGACAACATGGGCAGTATCCTGATGAGGTAATGTGGGTAAGTCTCTTGAGAGGTCGGCGCAGGTATGGGGCAGGCCGGAGCTATTCAGACCTGCCGGTGCTGGTGGGATCGCTGACCACCACCCGGTTACGGCCCCGCTCCTTTGCCTGATAGAGGGCTTCATCGGCTGACCGCAGCAGGCCGTCGGTGTCGTCGATGCCGCGCGCAGGAAACAGGGCGACCCCCAGACTGACGGTGACCCGCTCGTTTGAGAGCGAACCGGCAAAGTGCATCCCCTGGATTGATAGACGGATCCGGTCGGCAACGTTGAAGGCCTCTTTGAGGGAGGTGTCGGGCAGCACCGCCACAAACTCCTCTCCGCCGTACCGTGCGGCGACATCGTAGCTGCGCAGTTCTTTCTGGATATGCAGAGCCACTTTCTGCAGCACCACATCCCCCTGCAGATGACCATGGGTATCGTTTACCCGTTTGAAGTGATCGATATCCAGCAGCAGCAGTGCCACCTGTCCGTCCTTGCGCCGTGCCCGTTGTACTTCCTTGTCCAGGCATTCCATCAGAAAACGGCGGTTGAACAGACCGGTCAGGTGATCGGTGTTGGACAGTTCCAGCAGCAGCTCATTGGAGCGTTTAAGGTCATCCTGCAGATGTTTGATCTTCAGGTGTACCCGCATTCGGGCAACCAGTTCCTCAGGATCGAACGGTTTGGTGATGAAATCGCAGGCCCCCTGCTCCAGCCCCTTGATTTTCATCTCACGGTCATCGTTGCCGGTCAGGATGATGATCGGGGTGTCAGCAACCTCCTGCCGTCCCTTGATCATACCGAGAAACTTGAATCCGTCCATCCGGGGCATCTCCAGGTCGCACAGCACGATGTCCACCGGTGAAACCAGCAGTTTTTTAAAGCCTTCCAGGCCATCCTCAGCCTGATAGAAACGGGAAAAAAGGTCGCGGGATTCCAGTACCTTGATGATCTTTTCCCGTACTGCCTCAGAATCATCGATAATTAAAACACTGTCAGCCATCTGGGATCCTCGCCGGTGAGAGAATTACAGCCGTGGTTCCTGCATCAGGCGCTTCATTTCCGTAATGGTGGCAGCGTAGTCGCTGCTGCCGAACACGGCGCTGCCGGCCACCAGCACATCAGCGCCGGCATGGGCGATACGGGCGATGTTGGATGGTTTTACCCCGCCGTCTATCTCAAGTTCTGCCTCGCATCCCCGCCGGTCAAGCATGCCGCGCAGCTGCTGGATCTTGGGTATGCAGGCCTCAATGAACGACTGACCGCCAAAGCCGGGGTTGACCGTCATCAACAGCACCAGATCCAGCTCTTCAAGCACATAGTCCAGCACATGCAGAGGAGTCGCCGGATTCAGCGATACTCCGGCCCGTTTACCCAGCCCCTTGATCTGCTGGACCACCCGGTGCAGGTGATTACAGGCCTCGGCATGAACGACAATGATGTCAGCCCCGGCCCTGGCAAAATCCTCCACGTAGCGTTCAGGTTCAACGATCATCAGGTGGACATCCAACGGCAGCAGCGTTACCTTGCGCACGGCTTCAACCACCAGCGGCCCGATGGTGATGTTGGGCACAAAACGACCGTCCATGACATCAATATGGATATAATCGGCACCGGCCGCCTCAACGGCGCGGACCTCATCACCCAGGCGTGCAAAATCAGCGGACAGTATGGATGGGGCGATCTTTTTCATCAGGAATTCCTTGCCAGCCGTACGGCAAAAAAACCGTCACAGCCGTGGCGATGGGGCCACAGCCGCAGAGTGCCGGAGGGGGTAGCCAGCTCCGGATGCAGCTGGAACAGTGTAGCCGTAGTGTCTACCACAAAATCGGGGTGCCGTGAAAGAAAATCGTTAATCACAGCCTCGTCTTCGATCACGGCGGTTGAACAGGTTGCGTAGACCAGGATACCGCCCGGTCTCAGCAGGCCTGCGGCAACAGCCAGCAACTGCCGTTGCCGTGCAGCGCAGCGCTCCAGCTCAGCCGGCGTCAGACGCCACTTGGCTTCCGGGTGACGCCGGATAACTCCCAGTCCTGAGCAGGGGGCATCCAGCAGAATCCGGTCAAACTGCTCACCCGCCAGGTAGTCGGGGGCCAGGGCATCTGCTGTGCGGGGCTGGATAATCTGCAGGCCGAGCCGGGTTGTCACCTCGTTGATCCGTTTGATCCGCCGCCGGTTCAGATCAGTGGCCACTATGGTCCCGCGATCACCCATCAGTTGCGCCAGATGAGTGGCCTTGCCCCCCGGCGCCGCACAGAGGTCCAGCAGCCGTTCGCCCGGCTGTGGATCCAGCAGGTGGGATACCAGTTGGGAGGCCTGATCCTGAACCGTCCAGAGCCCTTCGGCAAAGCCGGGCAAGGCTGGTATCTGCAGATGTCCCTTGAGTTGAAACGCCTCAGGGGCAAACCGGCACGGCTCGGCACAGATACCGGCTTCAGCAAACAGCTCCAGCAGCCGGGGGCGGGTAATGCGCAGGGTGTTGGTGCGCAGGGTGAGGAGCGGTAGCGCCAGAGATGCCAGTGCCAGGGCTGTAGCCTCCTCCAGCGGCAACTGCTCCAGCCATTGCCGGGCCAGCCAGTCGGGCAGGCTGTGGGCGGCAACCAGCCAGGCTGCGGGATTCAGAGCCGGATCGGGCAGGGACAGCTCATGCTGGCGGCGCAGGAACGAGCGCAGGACACCGTTGATCAGCCCTTTGGCCCGGGGAACGGTTGCCTTTGTCAACTCCACACTCTCGTGGACTGCAGCGTGGGCCGGCACGCGGTCCAGGAACTGCAGCTGGTAGAGCCCCAGCCGCAAGAGCAGCAGTACCGGCTGCTCAAGCTGGTCGAGCGGCTGCTGTACCAGCTGCCGCAAGGAGTGATCCAGGGTGGCCTGACGGCGCAGCACCCCCATGACCAGCTCAGCCAGCAGGCCGCGGTCGGGTCCCTGTAGACGGTTACGGGAAAGCTCCTGGTTCAGCAGGTCATCGGCGTGCAAATCGCCATTGGCCAGCTGTTGCAGGATCTGAAACGCAGCCAGTCGCGGGGAACTGT
>DIUB01000068.1 GCA_002422265.1 Geobacter sp. UBA6169 | reverse complement strand
GATGGGGCGGTGACTGCTTACCCCCCCTCCCCGACCATCCCCCTCCTGGGGAGGGAGACAAGCTGGTACTCCTCCCCCCAGCGGGGGGAGGCCGGGAGGGGGGGCAGGTTTTTGTTGCGGGCGTAGTGGCGTTGTGTGAGAGTTCCTGCTCTGGTTACCCGCCGCTGATCTGCCGATACAGCCGCAGCAGAGCAGCAGCCTCCTGATCCGGAGCGCAGTGCCGTACGACGAACTCTTGTGCAGCCCGGCCAGTGCGAAGAAGCTGGTCGGGCTGTTCTCTTAGAAGTCTGACCAGTCGGCGCAGTTCATCGCCATTACTGTAGAGCCACCCGGTTTCCCCCTGCCGGATCAGTGAGCGGTTGCCTGGAATGTCGGCTGCTACCACCGCCTTTCCCATTACCATGGCCTCAAGCAGGGCATTGGCCATGCCCCCTTCAAAAAGTGAGCTGTTCAGTACCAGATCTGCTGCTGCATAGACGGACCCCATCTGCGTGTAGGGCACCTCGCCCAGCAGGGTGATCCAGGGATGCAACGCCGCTGCGGCCTGTATCTGGGCAGCGTAGTCCTTATCAATCGCGCCTCCGGCAATCCAGAGTTGCAGCCGGGGCTGCTCGACTGCCAGGGGAGTCAGCTGTTCAATGGCCTGGATAATCCCCTTGACCGGTCTGAGGGCTGCCGGCAGCAGGATCACAAAATCGGCACTGTTGCGCGGCCATGCCGGGGCCGGTGCGAACGGTTCCACCCCTTGGGGAATGATCTGCAACTTCTGCTGGAGACAAGGAAAGTGGGCCAGGGCCTGTTGGGCCACCAACGGGTCAAAACAGATCACCGCTGCTGCATCGGCCAATGCCTGCCGGGTGTCGACATGGTCACGCAGGGCAGGGTCAAACAGGTCACTGCCGGTAAGGGTGATCAGATAGGGGCGGCCAAGCCCCGCAGCTGCGGCACGGGCGGCAGGTCCGGCATAGTGGGCATGGAAGGCGTGCAGCAGGTCGGGCGGGTCGTGCACCAGTTGATTGAGCTGCTGCTCCCGGTCTGCTGTATCAAGGGGAATCAGCTGTACCCGGCAGCCCTGCAGCTGCAGCTGTTTGGCAATCCGCTGGACGCTGGTGATGTTGCCCCGGGTGGGGCCCTGGCTGAATGGACAGAAGAGTGCGCAAAACATGGGCACATTATGGCAAGTGCTGTCTGTTGAGGCAAGGGGGAAAAGCGTCTTGGGAAAAGCGCCTTGCCTGCCTCTTACCCCTCTGGTATGCTGCTCTGCCATGAAGATTACCATCCTTGGCAGCGGTACCTCTACCGGGGTACCGATGGTTGGCTGCAGCTGTCCGGTCTGCTGCTCGACCGACCCGCGCGACCGGCGTAGTCGCGCCTCACTCCTGATCAGCCATGCCGGCAAGAACATCCTGGTGGATTGCTCCACCGACCTGCGCAGCCAGATGTTGCGGGAGGCGGTGCAGCAGATTGATGCGGTGCTGTTTACCCATGCCCATGCCGACCATGTCAACGGGATTGACGACCTGCGCGGGTTTTACTTCATGCACAAGCGGCGCATTCCCTGCCATGCCTGCCCGGCAACCCTGGAACGTCTGCTACAGGGGTTCGGCTACATTTTTCACCGTGATGATCAGTCAACCCACCCCCCGCTGCTTGATCCCAACGCCATTGAAGGACCGTTTGAGCTGTTCGGTCTGCAGGTGATACCGATACCGCTGCAGCATGGCAGCGGCACCACCTGCGGCTACCGTATCGGTCCGTTTGCCTACCTGACCGATTGTAACGGTATTTCCCCTGCATCGCTTGCATTGTTGCAGGGAGTTGTTACAGTGGTGATTGACGGGTTGCGCTGGACATCCCATGCTTCTCACTTCAATATCTTCGGTGCCATTGATGCGGTCGGCCCGTTACAGGCAGCCCGGACGATTCTGACCCATCTGACCCATGAGGTGCTGCATCGTGAGCAGCAGCGGTTGCCGCAAGGGGTTGAGTTTGCGTACGATGGTATGGTGATTGATTTGTAGGGGCAGGAGGTTTTATGCAGAAGGACATACGCCTCCATGGCCAGCTGGCAAACGGTGTGGAGTATTTTGTGCTGGTGGCAGGCAGTGACGCCTACCAGCGCTATTTCTTCAACATCGTACAGGAAGCTGACGAGCTGCGGGTCTTTTCACCCGGCAACCAGTTTTCGATCGGCTCCCAGGGGATTCAGTTTGAGGGAAACGGCGGCCATTTCTGCGAGTATATGTTCGGGGTGGAGCAGCCGGCCACTGATCTGACCAAACCGGAGATCATCAACCGGCTGGTGATGAACGGTGCCTGCCTGGAAGGAGGCGGTGCCCTGCAGTTTCGAGAGCAGACAGACGCCCAGCGCTCATACACTGAGGTGTTTCTTGAAGGCCATGCGGTCTGTAACTACTTCTTTTTTGTACATTCTCCCCAGTTTCCTCGTAAGCTGGCCGGGCAGCAGCAGGAACTGGTGCGGCTTTTGGGAAAGCCGCTGAAACGGACCACAGCAGTGGGGGAAGAGCGGGATGATCTTCTGGTGGATGAGCTGTACCCCCTGCTGCAGGATTCAGCGGCGCAGCTGTTTCTGATCAAACTGGTTCATGCCCCGCACAAGGCCTACCGCGACCTGTTCAAGGCACTCTACTTCAGATCCAAGAAGATTCCGGATGACGATTTTGCCCGGCTGATGCAGCTGGCAGCCACCCATCAGATTGACCGCTACCAGCAGGAGCGGATGCGGATCGACGTGATGTACCGGCACCCGCTGAACCGGCAGATTGTTGATGAGTACCGCAGTATTCTGATCAACTGTACGGTAGGCGGGGAGATCAGCCGACTGGAGAATGCCCGACTGAACCGCCTCAAGGCGCTGTCGGTCCGCAACAAGATCCCCGGCGCCCTGTTTGCTACCCTGGATGATCTGCTCAAAAAGGGGCATAACCTGCGGGTGGCGGATGAAGAGGCGGATTATATCGCCCAGACCCGTCAGATACTGGAGGGATTTTTTCTGCAGCGGCAGGGGATCGACAGCTCGTTGAACCGGGATGACCTGCTGACCCTGATCAAGGCCAAAAAGTGGGCCATGACTGCCCGGGATCACCAGTTTGATCAGCTGATGCTTGATTTCAGCCGTGACTGCGACGAGAAGATCCGCGATGGCGCTGATCCGGCCCTGCTGGAAGGTTTTTCCTATATCATTACCTACCTCGACCGCCTTGACAGCAGCCTTTCCCTGATCGGCCAGCTGGCCTTTATGGAAAACGTCAGGATTACGGAAGAGATGCTGCGCGGCCTGCTGGAACACCGGGTAGCCTTTGAGAATCTGCAGCCCGGCTGCTTTGATGAGCTGTTTGTGCAGGAGTTGTTTGAAAATCCGTACCTGGGCAAGTTCGGCAGGGTCAAGATGCAGCTGCTGCAGGAAGGGCTGGCAGCCGTACAGCGTGGACAGCAGGATGTTGAAGAGCTGCTGGCCAGGTTGCTTGATGTTGACCGGGAAGAGCGGATGTTTCTGATGGTGCTTGAACTGGTGCGGCACCGGATCCGTCATTTCTATTCCAGCTACGGCACCAGGGCCGAGCAGGACGCGTTGTGGCGTGAGGTGCTTGAAGAGCTGAAGGCGCGTAAAAAACTGGAGGCTGAGCTGCCGGAACAACTCTTTAGGGATACCATTGCCGTAATCCAGAAAGAGGCGGTGTATCTGCAGTCACTGTTGCCCACCATCATTGCCGAGAAAAACGTGGCCCTGCGGGAGGATTTTCTGCAGAATGCCGGCCTTGACCGGTTTTATGTGGAGGAGCTTGAGCGGGAGTACTACGAGCAGCATAACCTTGATCCGGAAGAGATGTATCAGATCAGACAGGCGGGGTAGTTCAGCTCGTCCTTGCCCCTTGACCCTTGCCCCTTGACCCTATCCTTCCCTTTCCCCCAGCATGCCGTGTGCGCTGCCGTCATGGTCGTGCAGTTTCTTCAGAAAATCACCGAATTCAGCTGCCGACACCGGTCGTGAGAGGTAGTAGCCCTGCATGATGTCACAGCGGCGGTTGGACATGAACTGCATCTGCTCATCATGCTCAATCCCTTCGGCCACCACCGACAGCTGCATGCTGTGGGCCAGGGCGATGATCGCTTCGGCAATGGTGGCATCGTTCTGGTCACGGGTGACATGACGGACAAAGGAGCGGTCGATCTTGAGCCGGTCGATCGGGAAGTGCTTCAGGTGTGACAGCGACGAGTAGCCGGTGCCGAAGTCGTCAATCGACATGGCCACCCGCAGGGCGCTGATTTCGTCCATGGCCACCACCGCACCCAGCGGGTCGCCCATGGCGGCGCTTTCGGTCAGCTCCAGCTCCAGACAGGTGGGCGGCAGCCCGGTGTCGTGCAGCACCCGCGCCACCATGGCGGCCAGGCCAGGGTCGCGAAACTGCACCGCCGACAGGTTCACCGCCAGGGTGATGGCGTCCAGTCCTTCGTCCATCCACTGTTTGACCTGGCGGGCGGCCGTGCGCAGCACCCACTCGCCAATGCGCAGAATCTGGCCGCTTGACTCGGCCATCGGAATGAATTCCACGGGTGACACCATGCCCAGCTCGGGGTGGCGCCAGCGCAGCAGCGCCTCGACGCCCACCAGCGCGCCATTGGCCAGCGAGGTTTGGGGCTGGTACACCAGCTCCAGCTCGCCACGGTCCATGGCGGTGCGCAGCGAGTTTTCGAGCATGAGGGTGCGCCCCGAGCGCGATTGCATGTCGGGCGTGAAGAAGCGGAAGGTGTTGCGCCCCTCTTCTTTGGCGCGGTACATCGCCACATCGGCGCTTTTGGAGAGGGCTTCAAAGTCGGCCCCGTCGGTGGGAAACAGGGCAATGCCCACCGACAGCGTCACCACCATGTCGTGCCCACCCACGGTGAAGCTGCGGGTGTTGTGCTCCACCAGTTTGTGGGCCACGCCGCGCGCCTCGTCAGCGCCGCACCCCGGCAGCACCAGCACGAATTCGTCACCGCCCTGGCGCGAGAGGGTGTCACCCGCGCGCACCAGCGACTCCAGCCGCCTGGCCACCTGCACCAGCAGCTCATCGC
>DIUB01000166.1 GCA_002422265.1 Geobacter sp. UBA6169 | reverse complement strand
GAACAGGTTGAAGATGAGATCGCCTTCTGCCGCCAGTACTACCGGAGGCATCCCAACTGGATCATCATCGACGTTACCAATAAATCGGTGGAAGAATCGGCGTCCGAGATACTACGTCGTCTCGGCAGCCAGGCCAACTGATCAGGAGGAATTCATGAAGATTCTCGTAGTTGAAGACGAGAAAAAGGTCGCCGGATTCATCAAGCGCGGTCTTGAGGAAGAGGGATATGAAGTAGACCTGGCCTGCGACGGTGAGGAGGGGGTACGCTGCGCCCTGAAACATCCTTACAGTCTGCTCATTATGGACGTGATGATGCCCCGCAAAGACGGCCTGACTGCAGTGCGTGAGCTGCGCCAGGAAGGGATGCTGGCTCCGGTGCTGATGCTGACTTCCCAGAACAGCACCGAAGATGTGGTGGCAGGCCTTGACGCCGGTTCAGACGACTATCTGACCAAGCCGTTCATCTTTGCCGAACTGACGGCTCGGGTACGGGCCCTGGTCCGCCGCTCAGAGCAGAGCCGCGGTGCTGAGCTGCAGGTGGGAGAGCTGCGGCTTGATCCGGTTTTGCGCAAGGTATGGCGGGGCCCACGGGAGATTGAACTGACCATCAAGGAGTTCAACCTGCTTGAATTCCTGATGCGGCATGCCGGCACGGTCGTCACCCGGGCCATGATAGCGGATCGGGTGTGGGAGCACAGTTTTGAATCCTTTACCAACATCATCGACGTCTACATCAACTATCTGCGTAAAAAGGTCGACAGCGGCAATGGGCAGAAGATGATTCTGACCGTGCGCGGTCAGGGCTACATGCTGAAGGCCGACTAGACCTCGCAACAGTCTGTCACGAAGGAGGAACAACACATGAATATCAGAAGAATACTGATGTATAGCCTGATGGCACTGACAGGCCTCTGCTTTACTAGCCCCGGAGATTCCCTTGCCAAGCCGGTCAGCCCTGATTTCGTCGAGCTGGCCAAACGGCTGAAGCCGACGGTTGTCAACATCAGAACCGTAAAAAATGTCAAGACCAGCGGCCGTCAAGTCCACCCGTTCATGGGCAACGATCCGTTCGGCGATCTGTTCAACCGTTTTTTCGGGCAGCAGATGCCGCAGCAGCCCCGGAAACAGCAGGGGATGGGTTCCGGCTTCATCACCAGTGCCGATGGCTTTATCCTGACCAACAACCATGTGGTCCAGGGAGCTGACGAAATCATCGTCAAGATGGCCGATGGCCGTGAAATCAAGGCCGAACTGAAAGGGTCCGACGACAAACTGGATGTGGCCCTGCTCAAGATCAACGACAAGGCTCCCCTTCCCTTTGCCGAACTGGGTGACAGCGACAGTCTGGAAGTCGGTGAGTGGGTCATGGCCATCGGCAACCCGTTCGGCCTGTCCCACACCGTTACTGCCGGTATCGTCAGTGCCAAGGGACGGGTGATCGGCAGCGGCCCCTATGATGACTACATTCAGACCGATGCCTCCATCAACCCCGGCAACTCCGGCGGGCCACTGTTCAGCAGCAGCGGCAAGGTCATCGGCATTAACACCGCCATCATTGCCAACGGTCAGGGGATCGGCTTTGCCATTCCGGTCAACATGGCCAAATCCGTAGCCGAGCAACTCAAGACCAGCGGCAAGGTAATACGGGGCTATATCGGGGTCAATTTCGACAAACTGAGCCCCAAACTGGCCAAGTCGCTGGGCCTTGCCTCCGATAAAGGGGTGATCGTCACCAACGTGCAGAAAGATTCACCGGCCGACAAGGCCGGACTCAAGGTTGAAGATGTGATTGTCCAGTTTGACGGCAAGCCGGTCAACACCGACACCGACCTGCCCAAAGTGGTGGCGGCTGCGCCGATCGGCAAAGAAGTCAAGATGGTGGTCTTCCGCAAGGCCAAACGCCTTGAACTCAAGATAGTGGTTGGCCAGCAGAGCGGAGCCGCTACCCCTGCCCTGGCAGAACCTGCCGCCAGTATCGGTATCAACGTACAGGAAGTGACCCCGGAACTTGCTCGTCAGCTGGGCCTGAAAGCCCCCCGCGGCGTGATGGTCTCAGAAGTCAAGCCCGGCTCATCGGCTGATGAGGCCGGTATGGTCCGTGGTGACCTGATCCTTGAATTGAACGGCCAGCAGGTTGACAGCCTGCAGAGTTTTGCCGCCCAGGCTGCCAAGGTTGCCAAAGGCGAGGTGGTGCGCCTGCTGCTGCGCCGTCCTGACGGCAGTTTCGGGTATGTTGCCGTAACGGCAGAGTAGCCTGTCGCGCAGGAAACCATCTGATCAAGGGGGCAACGGATGACGTTGCCCCCTTTTTTAACAACTGCCGAACGCCACTTATCACTATGATTGATCAGCAATTGCAGTATACTGTCCACCATGCGCAAATCCTCTCGCCATAATCCGATTACTGCACCTGCCACCACCGAGGCTATCCTTGAAAGTATCTCCGATGGTGTCTTTACCGTTGATACTGAGTGGAGAATCACCTACTTCAACCGCGCTGCTGAAGATATTACCGGCATCTCACGTCAGGATGCCCTCGGGCGTTTTTGCTCGGAAGTGTTCCGTTCCAACATGTGCGAGACTGATTGTGCCCTGCGAAAAACCCTGAAAAACGGCAAGCCGGTCATCGGACGTTCCGGCTATATCATTGATGACGAGGGCAACCGGATTCCGATCAGCCTTTCAACGGCAGTGCTGAAGGACGCCAGCGGCAAGGTGGTGGGCGGAGCCGAGACCTTCCGGGACTTAAGCGAGATTGAGACCCTGCGCCATGAACTTGAGGGCCGTTTCCATATGGGGGATATTGTCAGCCGCAGTCCCTTGATGCAGCGCCTGTTTGAGGTGATCCCCACCATTGCGGTCAGCCCCAGCACGGTGATGCTGACTGGTGAAACCGGTACCGGCAAAGAGTTAATGGCACGCACGATCCACACCTTGAGCAAACGACGTAACGGTCCTTTTGTGGCACTCAACTGTGGCGCCCTGCCGGACACTCTGCTGGAATCCGAGCTGTTCGGCTACAAAGCCGGTGCCTTTACCGGAGCTACCAAAGACAAGCCCGGCCGTTTTGCCCTGGCACAAGGGGGCACCCTGTTTCTGGATGAAATCGGTGAAGTCAGTCCGGCATTGCAGGTTCGTCTCTTGCGGGTTCTGCAGGAGCACAGTTATGAACCACTGGGGGGTACGGTCTCTGTGCCGACCGATGCGCGTATCATCGTAGCCACCAATCGTGACCTGGCAGAACTGACCCGCAACGGCACCTTTCGAGAGGATCTGTACTACCGGGTAAATGTGGTGCGGATCGAGCTGCCGCCGCTCAGACGACGCAAGGAAGACATCCCGCTGCTGGTTGAGCAGTTTATCGGTAAATTCAACCGCCTGCACCATGCCACGGTACGGGGCATAGCGCCTGAGGCGCTTTCACTGCTGATGGCCCACCACTGGCCCGGCAATGTACGCGAACTGGAAAATGTGGTCGAACGGGCTTTTGTGCTCTGTCCGGACGGCACCATTGACATCAGGTATCTGCCTGATGAACTGACCCTGCGCGGCAGCCGCCCTGCCGGACCGACTTCGCTGCAGGACGCACGCTTTCAGGTGGAGGCCCAGGCGATTCAAGCCGCTTTGGAACGGGCCGGTTACAACCGCCTGGAAGCTGCCCGGGGCCTGGGCATGCACAAGACCACGCTGTTTCGCAAAATCAGGCAACTTGGCATACCTCTGCCGGAAAAAGACGGGCGTTCAAAAAAATAGAGTTTCATTTTTGCAACTAATGGCCTCTTTATAGCATCAATTCAGCTACCCCACATCCGTTCAGCATCACCCCTCAACCAGCCATTCACCCTATTATCAAGCTGTTACACAAAGGTTTGTCTTGGCACGTTCGCTGCAAAGTCCAAAGTTCAGATCCTGCACCACCTGCCTGGAGCATCAGCATCATGAGAACTGCCTTTTCTCTCTGGAATGACCGTATAGCACCGGTGTTTGACGTTGCCAGACACCTCTGGATTGTTGATGCAGCAGAAGGGTGCATCATCAGCCAGACCGGACGTCGTTTTTCAAGTGATGAACCGCAGGAACGGGCTTTACGGCTGACAACCCTGCAGGTTGAACAACTGGTCTGCGGTGCGATCTCACGCAGTGCGCATGATGCCTTGACCGAGCGGGGAATTCGGGTGGTCTCCTTTATTGCCGGAGACCTGGAACACGTTATACATGCCTGCCTGTCAGACCAGCTTTCAAACGGATTGCTGAACATGCCAGGCTATCATCGGGGAAAGCGTCACCGCGCACGGCACTATCCCCACAAGGCTGCATACACCATGACGTCAGAACAGACACAGGAGTCATAATCATGCCAAACAGAAATGGACAAGGACCAAAGGGATCCGGCTCAGGAAGCGGACGCGGTTTATGTAACAGAACCAGCCAGACTGTAGCACAGCAGCATGAAACCCCTCACGATCAACGAGCGCTGGAATCACTACGACCTGTCACCGACTGCAAGGGGCCACGGGGATGCGGCACCGGCAAGGAACGTCGCGGCAACGGCTGTAACAGCAGGCGTGGCCAACGCTAGTCAGGAGAAATCATGACGACTATCGCATTTACCACAGCCGGACATGATCTGACTGCGGCGCTGGACCCACGTTTCGGGCGCGCAGCCAACTTTCTGATCTACGATGCCGTTCAGAAGTCTATCCGCATAATTGAAAACCAACAGGGGCGCAGCGCAGCCCAAGGGGCCGGCATACAGGCTGCAGAAACGCTGGTGCGTGCCGGTGTTGACACCCTGGTAACCGGACACTGTGGCCCCAAAGCCTTCAAGGTGCTGGATGTGGCAGGAGTTAAAGTCTTCAACTGCAGTGCTGCAACCGTTGATCAGGCACTGAACGAACTATTGGCAGACAGGCTGACTGCAGCAGAACGTTCTGATGTCGAGGGGCATTGGTAATGGAGGCATCCGGCAAAAGATCGTACAGAATTGCGGTAGCCTCCGGCAAAGGTGGAACCGGTAAGACCACCGTTGCCCTTAACCTGGCAGCCATGTTTGGTGAACCGGTGCAACTGGCTGATTGCGATGTTGAAGAGCCCAACATCAATCTGTTTCTGCGGTGCGACCAGCTGGTACCGCCAGAGGTTGCCATGCTGGTACCTCAGGTTGATCCCCGACACTGTAACGGTTGTGGTGCCTGTGGTGAACTGTGTCAGTTTCGCGGGATTGTTGCCATCGGAAGCCGGGCATTGGTCTTTCCGGAACTGTGCCACGGCTGTGGAGGTTGTGCTCTGGTCTGCCCTTCCGGTGCCATAACAGAACGTCCCCACCGGATCGGCACGGTTTCAACCGGGCAGTCAGGGATAATCAGACTGGTTGAAGGCAGACTAGAGGTGGGAGTCTCACTGGTACCGCCGGTAATCAGAGCTGTGCGTGAGCAGCTGCTGGATGATCTGCCGGCCATTCTTGATGCACCGCCCGGCACCTCCTGTCCGGTGGTGGCTACCCTGCGAGAGTGCGATTACCTGCTGCTGGTGACGGATCCGACCCCCTTTGGGCTGCATGATCTCAAGCTGGCTGTGGCCCTTGCTCGCGAGCTGAACCTGGCCTGCGGCGTGGTGGTGAATCGCGCCGGCGAAGACCTGGTCGGCCTGCATGGCTACTGCCGTTCGGAAAATATTCCCATACTGCTTTCGTTGCCGGATGACCGTCAGATAGCAGAGGTCCTCTCACGGGGCGAGCTGGTGGCCAGGGTGTTCCCGGAGTATGGCCTGATGTTTGCCGAGCTGGCTGCAAAGCTGAAACAGCAGCTGGCAGCCGCAGGAGGTACGCCATGAGCAAGGAGCATATCCGCGAACTGGTGGTATTGTCCGGCAAAGGAGGCACCGGTAAGACCAGCATTACCGCATCGTTTGCCCTGTTGGCCGACAAGGCGGTGCTGGCTGATTGTGATGTTGATGCAGCCGACCTGCATCTGCTGCTGACACCGATGGTGGAGCAGCGCCACGCCTTTATGAGCGGCAATGAGGCGGTCATACGCCAGCAGGACTGCACTGCTTGCGGTGTGTGTATGGACAGCTGCCGCTTTGATGCAATCCGTCGTGACGGTGCTGCCTACCGGATTGATCCGGTAGCCTGTGAAGGATGCAGCGTCTGTTACCGGATCTGCCCGGCCAAGGCGATTGATTTTCCTGAGCGTGTCTGTGGCGAGTGGATGGTTTCAAGTACCCGTTCTGGTCCGATGGTACATGCCCAGCTGGGGGTGGCAGCAGAAAACTCCGGTAAGCTGGTTACCATGGTGCGGGAACAGGCCTGGACCGTGGCGGTGGATAAACGGCTTCCGCTGATTATCTCAGACGGCCCTCCCGGTATCGGCTGTCCGGTGATCGCATCCTTAAGCGGCGTGTCACTGGCAGTGGTCATTACCGAACCAACCGTATCCGGCCTGCATGACCTGCAGCGGCTATTGGCCCTGGCCCGTCATTTCTCTGTGCCAACCGCCGTCTGTGTCAACAAGTGGGACATCAACCCGCAGCAGACCGAACGGATCGAGGCAGCAGCTGAAGCTGCCGGTGCAGCGATACTGGAGCGGATCCGCTATGACCGCTCGGTCACCCAGGCCCAACTGCAGCAAAAGGCGGTGGTGGAGCTTGATGCCGCAGCCGGTAATGATATTCGCGTTATCTGGAAACAGGTAACGGAGTTGCTTTAGGGATTTACTACTTGAGCTTTGCCAGAAACTGATTAAAAGCCATGACCATAGCACGCGGATGACGCAGATTAAGCGGATATACACAGATTTTATACTGTTATTTTTTTAATCGGCGTAAATCCGCCAAGATCAGATTTGATCCGCGTGCTCATGTTTTTGACTTTTCCTTGTTCAGCTTCAGTTTGTTTGGCTTGGTCTTTATTATTCTTCAGGAGGCATCAGCATGGACGCAGCACAGCAGCACCCCCCGCAGCAGGAACAATCCTGCCCTTCTTCAGCATGTGAAGCATGTTCATCCAGCAGTTGCTCGGCAAGCAGTAAAAAACCGAGCGAAACCGAGCAGGAGTTTGAAGACCGGCGCCGTCTGGCCTCACGCCTGTGCAGAATCAAGCACAAGATCATTGTACTGTCGGGCAAGGGTGGTGTTGGTAAAAGCACGGTAGCGGTCAACCTTGCCGTTGGACTGCACCTGGCCGGCAAGAAGGTCGGCCTGCTGGATGTGGATATCCATGGCCCCAGCGTCCCCACCATGCTTGGCCTGGAGCAGAGCCAGGTTATGGAGGGCAATGGCGAGCTGGTTCCGGTAGATCTGAACGGTATGAAGGTCATCTCGCTGGGCTTCTTTCTGAAAGACAGAGACGAAGCGGTGATCTGGCGCGGACCGATGAAGACCGGCGTAATTACCCAGTTTATCCGTGACGTGGCCTGGGGCGATCTGGACTATCTGATTGTTGATTCTCCCCCGGGAACCGGCGATGAACCGCTTTCAGTCTGCCAGACCCTGGAAGGGGCCGATGGCGCGGTGATTGTCACCACCCCGCAGAAGGTCGCTGCCGTGGATGTGCGTAAATCCATCTCCTTCTGTCGCCAGATCAACCTGCCGGTGCTGGGGGTAATCGAGAACATGAACGGCTTTGTCTGCCCCAAATGCGGTGAGCAGACCGCCGTCTTCCAGTCCGGCGGCGGCAAGCTGATGGCCGATGACATGGGCGTGCCGTTCATCGGCTCGGTACCGATTGATCCCAGGATAGCCGAAGCAGGCGACAGCGGAGTAGCGTTTTTGCAACGGTATGCCGACTCCACTACTGCAGCCCTGTTTCAGTCCCTGTTGATACCGATTACCGAACAGGCTGAGGCAGCCCGTTAATAAAACGCGGCACTGTTTCTGATTAACACCAACGCATCAAGGGGTTGCCATGGAGAACGAAAAGAAGCTGCTGGTAATTGATGACGAGCCTGCCATTCGTGAAGGTGTCCGCAGAATACTGGAGTCGGAATCGTTTCAGGTGGAGACCTTTGCCAATGGACATGCAGCCCTTGAGCGGATCAAGCAGGAACCGTTCGATCTGGTGGTAACCGACCTGAAGATGCCGGGAATCAGCGGTATGGAGGTGTTGAAGGCGATCAAGGAGATCCAGCCTGATCTGCCGGTTATTTTTATTACCGGCTATTCATCGGTAGACAGTGCGGTCGAGGTGATGAAGCTGGGGGCCGTGGATTACATCGCCAAGCCGTTTACCCCTGAAGAGATGCTGCAGACCGTCAAGACCGCACTGGAACAACGGGTAGTGGCGCTTGAGGATCTGTACCTGCTGAAAGAGCTGCGAGATGGGGAAGGATTTGACCGTTTTGTGGGGAAAAGCCAGGAGATGGTCAAGGTCTATCGCCGGATCATGCAGGTTGCCCCCACCGACAGTACCGTCCTGATTACCGGTGAATCCGGCACCGGCAAAGAACTGGTAGCCCGGGCCATTCACCGGCACAGCCCCCGTCGCGACAACCCGTTTGTTGCAGTGGACTGCACCTCACTGGTGGAGAGCCTGCTGGAGTCGGAGCTGTTTGGCCATGTCAAAGGCTCTTTTACCGGTGCAATGCACACCAAAACCGGTCTGTTCAAGGTGGCAGAGGGAGGCACCCTGTTTCTTGACGAGGTCTCCAACCTGAGCCTGACCACCCAGGCCAAGCTGCTGCGGGTCTTGCAGGAGCGTCAGGTAACACCGATCGGGGGTACCCAGCCGACACCGATCAACATCCGGCTGGTGGCCGCATCCAACAGAAACCTGCGTGATATGGTTGCAGAGGGGAGCTTCAGAGAGGATCTGTTCTTCCGCCTTAACATTATTCCGCTTGAGCTGCCTCCGCTGCGCGAGCGGACCGGCGATATTCCGCTGTTGGTCGGCAACGCCGTCAGGCGGTGTGCCGATGAGCTGAGCAAAGACATCAAGGGAGTCACTGCCGGCGCCATGCAGGTGCTCCAAAGCTACAGCTTTCCGGGCAACGTACGGGAGCTGGAAAATATCATTGAGCGTGCCGTGGTCCTTGCAGAGGACAGCCTGATCACACCCGACGACCTTGAGCTCAGCATCGGTGCAAACGAGCTGGTTGCGCCGGATTATTCCGTTGTACCGCTGAATGTAGAGGAGCTGAAGGAAGCAAAACGTCATCTACGGGAACAGGCGGTAGAGGATATTGAAAAGGCCTTTGTCATTAATGCATTACAACGCAATCGCGGCAACATCACCAGGGCCGCAGAAGAAACCGGCATGTTGCGACCAAACTTCCAGGCCATGATGAAGAAACTCGGCATTTCGGCCCGGGAATATGTTGAGTCCTGATCATATTCTGCGCTCGCTCTTGCCGAGACGATTTTCACTGATTCAGAAGCTGACGGTTCTGACCGGCACCGTAGTGGTGTTGTTTATGACGCTGTTTGCCTGGGTCAATATCAATAATCTGCAAAAACTGCTGGTCAATAACACCGTCCGTGATCTGGACAATCTTGCCGCAACCATTATCAGAATGACCCACGACCAGATGCAACTTGACAACCGTGGACTGGTCTACCGGATGATTGACGAGGTTGCCAATCGGCCGGGAATCGAGCGGATCAGGCTGATCAACCGTAACGGAACCATTGTCCATTCAACCGTAGCAGACGAGATCGGCAGCATGCTTGATACGAAAGCAGTCCACTGCGATCTCTGCCACAAACCGGGTAAAACCCTTTTTCGTCCGCCGCTGGAGGAACGCAGCCGTTTTTTCAAACTGCCCGACGGCAGACAGGTTATGGGGCTGGCCAAAGCGATCCCAAACGAACCTTCCTGTTCAACGGCAAGCTGTCATATCCATACCGGCAGCGGTAAGGTGCTGGGAGTTGTGGATATTATTGTCTCGCTTGATGTGCTTAAGGCGGATCTTGCCTCGTACCGCAACCGGATCATTCTGCTGACTATACTGCTTATTATTCTGCTGGGTGCGTCACTTACCTTTTTTACCCTTCATCTGGTCAACCGGCCGGTCAATGAACTGTTACGCCATACCACCATGCTGGCACAGGGCAAGCTTGACTGTGAGATGATACCCACATCAAACGATGAGCTGGGAGAACTGATGCGCTCCTTTCAGCTGATGACCAACAATCTGCGCCAGGCCCGTAATGATCTTGAGGAGTGGGGCAGAACACTGGAGGAAAAGGTCAAGGAGCGGAGCGAACAATTGCAGCGGATGCAGATGCAGCTGGTACACACTGAAAAACTGGCATCACTGGGAGAACTGGTGGCCGGTATTGCCCATGAGATCAACAACCCACTGTCCGGCATCCTGATCTTCAGCTCACTGGCAGCCAAGGATAAACGGCTTGATCCGGCCCTTAAGGGAGATCTTGAGACCATCAGCAGCGAGGCCCAGCGCTGTGCCGGAATCGTCAAGGGATTGCTTGAGTTTGCCCGCGACTACCAGCCAAAGAGGACCGTCTGTAACATCAATCAGGTGTTGCTTGATTCGCTCCGCCTGGTTGAATGTCAATCGGTGTTCCAAAACGTCGCCATCATGCGCCAGCTGGGCAGTGATCTTCCTGAAATCATGGCTGATCAGAATCAGCTCAAGCAGGTCTTTATCAATATCTTCATCAATGCCGGTCAGGCCATGCAGGACCAGAAGCGGGGAGAACTGCAGATCATCACACGGGCTCACCGAGAACCGGATGATGGTGTTGTCATTACCATCTCAGACTCAGGCTGCGGCGTACCGGAAGAGCAGCTGGGCAAGCTGTTTGATCCGTTCTTTACCACCAAGGGTACCGGCGGCACCGGTTTGGGGCTCTCGGTTTCGTACGGGATCATTCAGGCCCATGGCGGCACCATCAAGGCAGAAAGTGACCAGGGAATGGGAATGACCTTCAGCATCTGGCTGCCCCGCTGTGCCGAAGGGGTTCAGCCGGTTATCAACGGTCAGAGTCTACTTGCCTGATAACGCGGTGCATGGATATTGCATACAGACCGGAAGCGATATAAAAACCGCTTAAGACAAAAAAGAACCGTTATTTTGAGCGGTTGAACTGCAACCAGCTGACAGATACTGCATGATAAAAATATACATCTCAAGCAAGGGGTATGAAGCATCACAACACTGCTTTTTTATTTTAAAGCAATAATATCAACGTATTATAAATTTAATTTCGCCACCGCCAGACTTGGCACTCCCCATGCTAAAGGTTACAACATCGATCACACACTAACCGAGCAGTTCAGGGAGGATGTCATGAAAACGAACATTGCGAATCTTTTGATCCCGTTACTCGCAGGCAGCGCGACCTCGGCCTTTGCAGCAGAAAGCACCCTGCAGGACGGCGGCAGTCCGCTCATCTGGCTCTTCATCGGTTTTGGTGCGTTGGTTATTGTAGTTCAGGCAATCCCGGCCGCTATCATGCTCTTCTCTATGGCCAAAGCCGTTTTCAGCCCATCTGAAACCTCAACACCTGCCAGTGTTACACATCATGGCAAATAACCGGCCCATCAGGCCGCAACATACCTTACAAGGAGATATGCACCGATGAAATCAGTAACGTCAATCCTTACGGCCCTGAGCCTGTCTGTCTTCAGCCTGACCAACGCCTTTGCCTCAGGCAGCCACAGCAAGGTGATTGATACCAGCCTCACCTACAACAGCGGCATCCTGGTTCTCGCCTTTGCCGGTTTCCTGGCACTGGTGGTGGTCGTACAGACCATCCCGGCCATCATCAGCCTCTACAACATGATCAAGAAAACGGCGGAAGAGAGCAGACAGCAGCAGCCGGCACGAGCCAATGCACGGGACTAGCACGCATAACAACGGGAGTGGCGGGTCTTTGGCCCGCCACGCAACTGCTGAAGATCAGACGGCAGCAGAGGCTGCGGTCTGCTCACTACCCCATCAGGCCGACCCTGGTGCCTTCAAGCAGGCAATGAAACTGATCCGCCGCCGCAGAAAATACTTCTTTGCCACTGTTCTTCTGTATATGCCGCTGATGTGGGGAGTTAACAAACTTTTTCCCACCTTTCGCAGTATGGCCATCAGCTTCGGCATCTGGGTGGCCATACTGTTTATCACAGCCCTGCTTTCTGCCCTTGCGCGCTGTCCGCGCTGTGGCCACTACTTCCATATGAACGGCATGTCGTTGCTGTATCTACGACGTTGTCTCCATTGCCAGCTGCATGTAACCGCAGATCGAAACCCTGACTGAAAAAGCGGAACCCGTTGCCGGCGTTCCGCTTTTCTGCATCTGACAGCCCACGCTCCCATCCTGTCAAACTATTTTCCGATCCCCATCCGCTTCTCCAGAATTGCCAGCTGTTCTTCCTCTTCCCGGATCCTTGCCGAGCTGAATGTCCAGATATGATAGCTCTCCAGACTCAGGATGGTCATACCGGTAGCCAA
>DIUB01000198.1:9486-10961 GCA_002422265.1 Geobacter sp. UBA6169 | reverse complement strand
TGCGGCCTTTGGGGCCCAGGGTTACCTTGACGGCGTCGGCCAGTGCGTTGACACCTTTGAGGATGGCGTTGCGACCATCTTCGTTAAAGCGGATTTCTTTTGCTGACATGTACTATTCCTCCAGATTTTTTAGTTGATAGTTTTAACGCAAAGATTGTAAGCAAGACGCCAAGGCGCAAAGATTGAAAATAACATCTAATTGTTTGTCTATAGTTTCTCTTTGCGTCTCTGCGTCTTTGCGTTGAAAAAAATGAGCTTACTCGATGACGGCGAGCACGTCGTCTTCGCGCATCATCAGGTACTCTTCGCCGTCAACCTTCACCTCGGTGCCGGCATACTTGCCGAACAGGATTGAGTCGCCTACCTTGACATCAAGGGGGGAGCACTTGCCTTCGTCGTTCTTCTTGCCGTTGCCCACAGCGATGACTTCACCCTTCTGCGGCTTCTCTTTGGCGGTGTCGGGAATGTACAGGCCACCGGCAGTCTTCTCCTCGCCATCCAGGCGCTTGACAATGATACGGTCGTGCAGCGGTCTCAGTTTCATACAGTACTTCTCCTTTCCTATGGTTGTGTGGTGCTGTTCTGGTTTGTTTGCTAGCACTCGTTAGAGAAGAGTGCTAACAGGGCAGAATATAGCGGTGAGCCATTGAAAAATCAAGGGGTGAGATAAAAATTTTGTTATAGTGCTGTCACAAGGAGCCGTTATGGAACAACTTTCACTGTTAGATAGCGTAGTTAAGACTGATCAGACCGCCCTGCGCACTGAGCAGCTGCGAACGCTGATCCGGCATCACAACCGTTGCTACTATGAGCTCGATACCCCGGAAATCAGTGATGCAGACTATGATGCCCTGCTGCGGGAACTACAGTGCCTTGAAACCGAGCGGCCTGAACTGCAGACGGCAGATTCTCCTACGCTGCGAGTGGGGGGCAGACCGCTGGAACGTTTCAGCCAGGTACGGCACCGTCTGCCGATGCTTTCTCTGGAGAATGCCTTGCAGGAAGAAGATATTCGCGCCTTTGATCAGCGTATCCGCACCTTGCTGGGGCTGCCCGACGGAGAAACAATCTGCTACCAGTGTGAGCCGAAGATGGACGGGCTGGCCATTGAGCTGGTCTACCGCAACGGCCTGCTGGAGCAGGCCTCTACCCGGGGTGACGGTGAGACCGGCGAGGAGGTGACCGCCAATGTGCGAACCATCCGCTCCGTTCCGTTGCGATTAAACGGGCTCAATCTGCCAGAACTGCTGGAAGTACGGGGGGAGGTCTACCTGCCGTTGGTGGCATTTCAACGCCTGAATGCAGAACGGGAGGAAAACGGTGAGCTCCCCTTTGCCAATCCGCGCAACGCTGCAGCCGGCTCGATCCGTCAGCTGGACCCGAAGGTGGCGGCCCGGCGACCGCTGGCCATGGTCTGTTACGGGGTAGGGTCAAGGGTCAAGGGTCAAGGGTCAAACGACGGAACAGATGAACCG
>DIUB01000198.1:0-9465 GCA_002422265.1 Geobacter sp. UBA6169 | reverse complement strand
GAGCTGGGGGAAAAGAGCCGCGCACCCCGCTGGGCCGTGGCCTGCAAGTTTCCGCCCCGGCAGGCAACCACCCGGATCAATGACATCCTGCTTTCAGTGGGACGTACCGGGGTGATCACGCCGGTTGCTCTGCTGCAGCCGGTGGAGCTGTCCGGGGTAACGGTCTCGCGGGCCACCCTGCACAACTGGGATGAGATCCGGCGCAAGGATATCAGGATCGGCGATATGGTGGTGGTGGAGCGCGCCGGGGATGTGATCCCCGCTGTAGTTAAGGTGCTGACAGGACAGCGCACCGGTTCTGAGCAGGAGCTGCCGGAGCCGAAGGTTTGTCCGGACTGCGGCTCACCTGCCGAACGGAGCGAGGGAGAGGTGGCAGTACGCTGCAGCGGTGGTCTGGTCTGTCCGCCGCAACTGGCTGAGGGGATTATTCACTTTGCCTCCCGCAATGCCATGGATATTGAGGGACTGGGCAACAAATATATCGAACAGCTGATTTCCCTGAGGCTGGTGCAGGATCTGGCCGATCTCTATCATCTGACCCGTGATGACTTCATGCAGTTTGAGCGGATGGGTGAAAAGCTGGCTGAAAACCTGCTGAATGCCATTCATGCCAGCAAAAAGCAGGAACTCGCACGGTTTGTGTTTGCCCTGGGTATCCGCCATGTAGGGGAACGGACAGCCAAGCTTCTGGCAGACCGTTTCGGCAGCATCGAACAGCTGCAGCAGGCGACTCTGGAGGAGTTGACCTCCATTCGCGATGTGGGTCCGACGGTTGCAGCGAGTATCCGTGCCTTTTTCGATAATCCGGCCAACACCCGGGTGCTTGCACGCCTGCAAGCTGCCGGTGTCAGCCCCACTACTACCGCCAGACAGATCAGTGGCAGACTGACCGGCAGCACCTTTGTCTTTACCGGCACCCTGACCCGNNACAAGGCCCGCTCGCTGGGCGTACCGGTGCTGTCTGAGGAGGAGCTGCTTGCCATGCTTGAAAACAGTGGTATGGTTGCCCCATGAGCGATTTTTATCAGGGATACATAGCGCTGGCACATCGTTTTGAAGCGTTGTTGCCACTGCTGGTCCTGCTTGTCGGCGCAGCCCTGATCGGCGCCCTGATCTGGAACTTTCGCGCCCGCTGCAGCCTGGGCCTCCGGGAAGAGCACTTCCGCAACCTTGCCGAGGCCTCGTTTGAGGCAATCGTATTGTCCCGCGACGGCATTGTTGTTGACTGTAACGAGCGGGCCGAGCAGCTGAGCGGTTACGCACGGCAGGATCTGCTGGGGCGGCCTCTGCTTGATCTGTTTACTTTCGGTCATCACGCCACCATCCGGAAAAATATCGCTACCGGGTATGACCGCCCCTATGAAGTGGAGGGATTACAGAGAGGTGGCAACCGCATACTGCTTGAGGTGCGGGGCAAGACCTTTCGCTCTAATGGCCATCTGATGCGGGCCTCAAGCATGCGGGATATTACGGCACGACGTCAGGAAGAGACGCAGCTGCGCAAGCTGTCGGCTGCGGTGGAGCACAGTCCGGCCTCAATCGTGATCACCGATCGGGAAGGCCGGATCGAATATGTGAATGCCGCCTTCTGCCGCATGACCGGCTACAGCCGTGACGAGGTACTGGGACGGAACCCGCGCATGCTTAAGGCTGGAGATACGCCGGAAGAGTTTTACCGGGAGCTGTGGGAGACCCTGTTGAGTGGGGAAGAATGGCGCGGCGAATTTCACAACAAACGCAAGGACGGCACCTTGTTTTGGGAGCTGGCCTCCATCTCGCCAATCACCAACGAGCAGGGGGAAATTACGCACTTTGTGGCGGTCAAGGATGACATTACCGAACGCCAGGAGTTGCGTGATCAGCTGGAGCAAATGGCCCGGTTTGACATGCTGACCGGGCTGCCCAACCGCCGCATGTTCCTTGACCGTCTGGCACAGGCAGTAGCGGTGGCACAGCGGAGCGGCCAGCGTTTTGCCCTGCTGTTTGTTGATCTGGATGGATTCAAACGAATCAATGACACCTACGGACACGAAGCCGGCGACCGGGTGTTGAAGACGGTAGCGGCACGCCTTTCAGCATCAATCCGCATTTCTGATACCGCCGGCCGGATTGGCGGTGATGAATTTACGGTCATTCTGGGCACGCTGGCTCACCACGATGATGCGGGACAGGTGGCAGGAAAGATTTTGAAGGCGCTGCAGCGACCAGTAACGTTGCCTGACGGTCGACGGGACAGTATAGCTGCCAGCATCGGCATCAGCGTATTTCCGGATGATGCCCGCGATGGAGACGGGCTGCTGGCTACGGCCGATGATGCCATGTACGCGGTCAAGCACAGCGGAAAAAACAACTACCGCTTCTATCGGCATGAACCAGCTATAGAACGGGAGGAAACGATACCCTTCTCTGCTTCGTAACGAACAGGATCAGGCAGGCTGTCCCGAAAAGGCTGCCTGATCATCAACATCCATCGGTGGCGGCGCATCAAAGCACTCCATCGCCTCAGACGGCAGCATACCGGTTTCAACCTTCATGTAGGTCTGCAGCTCCTTTAATCCCAGCAGAATGGTCTGTTCATTCTTCGGAAACTCATGGGGGCTGACCTCCAGGGTAACGCAGCCCTGGTAGTCAGTGTTTTTAAGGTGGTTGAGAAAACGGGTCAGCGGCAGGCGACCGTGGCCGGGGATCAGGTGTTCACGACCGAAACCGTAGTCGGAGAAATGGATATTCCTGATCCGGCCTGATCCGTAGAACAGATAGAAGTCATTGATGAAATTTGCCTTGCCTGATCCCATATGGGTCGTGTCAAAGGTAAGATACAGGTTGTGTTCATGAATAAAGTTGATCATGTCGTTGGTTGAAGAGAGGATGTTTGGGTTGATCTTGTGGCGTCCGACCCAGGGCATGTTTTCGATAGTGACCAACACCTGCCCGTCCAGTCCCACCTCTTTCTGAAAATCCCGTATCCGGTACAACCAGCGCCAGAAACCGACCTCCAGCCCCAGCCACGAGGGAGGGTGAAAATTGACCAGCGAGATGCCGGTATCAGCGGCAAGATCAATGCTCTGAAGTAGCGACTGTATCGGTCCACCCCAGCCGTCCAGCGGCATGAACGGAGCATGAATTGAATTGATCGGTGCGATGGCCTGAAGTGAACGCACCAGCTTAACCGGGTTTACCCATTGAAATTCCTGGTTGATGATCAGTTCAACCCCGTCAAATTCCGCTTCGGCGGCAAGTTCAAAGGCCCGCTTGATCGGCAGGGTAAACAATGAGCCGCTGGAGAGTGAGATCTTCAGATTGCTCATGTGTAGGATCCATAGCAGACCTGCATATAGCGCTGCAGGTCGCCAACGGTTGCCAGGGCGCTGTGCAGCTGCTCCAGCTCGGCCGGGGGAAGCAACGCGGGATCCAGAAACATGATGTCGCGGCAGTCAAGACCGGTTTCAGCCTCCAGCTCAAGCGTCAGGCGTTGCCTGCTGAAAAAGTGCCAGGCATGCAGCGCCCGCTCTGCCAGCACCACATCCAGCTTGCCGATCCTGACCAGTTGGCGTAATCGCTCCGGCGTACCTTCGACACTGATACCCCGCATCAGGCAGATGGCGGTTACTGCTGCCGCCAACGGCAGCAGTCCGTGGTCAAGCAGGGCAAAGGAGTTGCGGTGGGGACCGCTTTTTTCGAGCTTCAAGTGCCCCATCATGGTGATACCGTTTGACAGGGCAGTGCAGCGCTCCACCAGGTTACCCACAAACGAACGTCTGGCCAGGTAGCCGCTGCAAAGACTGCCGAATGTCTCAGCCGCACCGCCAGTGCTGAACAGGGGCGCACGGTCGGCAAGGCGCAACAGCTCAATCAGCATGCTGCGTTCCTCCCGCTGGGCGGCCTGCTCAAAGCGGCGGCGCCAGGTATCCAGATTGCCGCGCCATTCAGACTGAAGCGGCGTCACGTTTTCTTCCAGTATAAAACCGCACACCCGAAACCAGGCCGTCAACTCTTGCCCCAGGCTGTCCATCAGGGTTTCGTAGCGTTGGTCGCCATCCCAGACCAGTCCCAACTGCACACGGCAGTAACGGGTTGGCTCATGCCGCCCGGCCGGACCGAAGACAAACAGCGCCACCGGCGGTAGCGGCTCTGCCAGCTGATCGGCAGCAAGCTGGAAGCAACGGGTAGCAAAGACACTGAAAAACCTGAAAGACAGATTAAAAAAGGCGCTTGGCGAGCTGAAGCGACGGAAATGGCAATAGGATGCCTCATTCCAGCGGGCCTGCAGCAGACGCAATGCCGGCAGATCAGCGGCGCTTGCAAGATCAAGCAGGATCTGTTCAAGTTCGACGCCGGCACGCCGGTTAGATGCTTCAGCAGCCTCAAGCAGCTCCTCAAGCTCGGCAAGAGTCGAGGCGATCGCTGCAGGATTTCTCTGGGAAGCCAGGAGAACAGCGGCATCACGATAGGTTGCCGAAAACTCCTCAACCCCGCGCCAGGTATTGAAATCATCTCCCTTTGCCAGCAGCAGCGCCATTATTTCCCTCCGGAATCGTGGACGTCGCGGATCAGGAAGGTGACAATCTCATCAGAAGGAGGGCGGGTCAGCAATGAGACGACGATCATGACCAGGATCACCACCGGCGCGCCGATGAATGCCGATGACGTAAGGGGGAAGACGGTGTTAACCCAGGGGATAAGATCACCCAGCAGGGGAGTCGACACGGTGATCAAGACCCCGACAAGCATGCCGGACAGTACCCCGGCCGCATTGGTACGGCTCCACCAGATCCCCAGTAGAAAGGCCGGAAAGATGGTGTTACCGGCCAGTGCAAAAGCCACGGCGGCAATCTCTGCAATCATTCCGACTTGATTGAGGGAGAGCAGCATCACCATAACGGCCAGCACCAGGAACACCCCCTTGGCCACCGTAACCTTGTCGGCATCGGTTGCGGACGGTTTCAGCAGACGGGGGTAGATGTCGTAGGCAAAGGCGGCTGCACCGGACTGCAGCAACCCCGCAGCAGCATAAAAAGCGGCTGCCATACCACCGGCCACCAGCAGACCCACCGCCCAGACCGGTAGTCCTGCCTGTAGCGACGCCGTCAGGGTCACCAGATCAGCCTGGGAAGGATCAGGAATCTTGTACGGGTTACCGCTGCGGGCATCGAACAGACGCGCCAGAACGCCGTAGGCCGGAGCCGACCAGTAGATCAGGGAGATAAAAAACAGACCCACCACCACCCCCCAGCGGGCGTCCCGCATACTGGGAGCCTGGTAAAATCGTGAAAGCACATGGGGTAGTCCTGCGGTACCGAACATCAGGGTAAAACAGAGCGCCATCCACTGAAACAGATCGATGGAGGCAAACGGCTCAGACCAGTAGTAGCCGAACTGCTGCTGCAGTGTGACCACTGCCTCGCCGTAGCCGAACTGGGGCAACACCCAGAAATAGCCCAGCTTGCGGTTGATCAGCATCAGCGGAACCACAAAGGCGGTGATCAGGATAAAATACTGTAGTGACTGGTTGCGGATAACACCAAGGGTACCGGAGACCACGACAAACCCCACCAGCAACGCTGCCCCGGTTATCACCGCTGCCTGGTACTCAAGCCCGAAAATCCATGAGACCAGCAGGGCAATGCCACGAAACTGCGCCACACAGTAAATGATAGTAATCACAATCGAAATCAGCGCAACCACAGTGCGTGCCGTGGCTGATTCGTAGCGGAACCCCACAAAATCGGGGGCGGTGAATTTGCCGAACCGCCGGATCTGGGTTGCCAACAGCACCAGCAACAGAACGTAACCGCCGGTCCAGCCGATCACAAACGCCATGGCGTAGTAGCCCTTCAGATAGAACAACCCGGCCAGACCCATAATACTGGCGGCGCTCATCCAGTTGCTGGCAATGGCGGCACCGCTCCCCACCAGACCGGTGTAGCTGCCGGAAAAACCGTAGTCACTGGCCTGACGCAGTTTACTGCCCAGTCCCCCCAGGATAAACAGCAGGAACATGCCAACCACCATCAGCAGTGCAACCAGTTGTACCCCGCTGAGCGTCATGGAGCCACCTCACCTTTCTTCCGTCCGGTGGCCCTGAAACGGATGGTGCTTTCCATATGCCTGACCTCATGCCGGTCCATCCAGAGATTGAAAAGCAGACAGAGACCGATGAACAAGAGGGGAAGAAACTGGCCCGAGATCCAGAAGTGAATCGGCAGGTTGAAAAAAATCAGATCCGTCAGCCAGAAGCCATCAGCAGACCGCTCCAGCAGCCAGATCCCCAGTTGGCTGCCCAGCACTGAAGCCAGCCAGGCCAAAAGCAGCAGGGCAATCACCCGCACCTCTCCCTGCATGGTTCCGGGTAACGGCAAAAATATATTGATACTGCGTCTCCGTTCCTTCTGGTCGGACATGCTCACGCCTCCTCGGTTACCCGGCGATACTGCACAAAAAAGATCTGTTTCCCTTCGGCCATGAACTTCAGCATATATTTGGTGCGTGGGTACCCGTCAAGCTCATGGCGCCAGAGATCAGGTGCCAGCAGGTTGGCAAACCGTTCCTGACGACTCATCAGATACGCCACATCAGTGCCGTAATCATCAAAATCGGTACTGAAGGTAAAGATACCACCCGGCGCCAGATAGGGCTGCAGCAGGGCAATGAACTCCTGATTAACCAGCCGCCGCTTGCGCTGGTAACGCTTGGGCCAGGGATCGGGACAATTGATGAATACGGCCTGCAGCGAGGCGTGCTGCAGGCAACGCCGGATAAAGTTGCGGGCCTCATCCCGCACCACCCTGACATTGGTAAGCCCCAGCCGCTCAACCCGGCGGCAGCTCTTGAGGCAGCCCTTGTTGTAAAAATCCAGGGCAATGAAGTTCCAGTCCGGGTGACGGGCCGCCATGACGGCAACAAAATCACCGATGCCGCAGCCGATCTCAAAGACCAACGGGTTATGGTTGCCAAAGATTGTAGCCCAGTCCGGCTGTTCGTCAAGTTCGGTACCGGCAAGAAAAAATGGTGATACTATCGGTATGAGCTGGTGCATGGTGTGGCGTTTTTAGCACAGCAGAACTGTTTTTTCACGTCTTTTGCATATTTGCCATTTGGATGCAGGTATGGTATACGCATCTACGTTTATCAAGAGCACGATTACACGACGTTTGGAGGCGTTTGATGGTACTGCTGCGCGGCAAAAAAGCCCTGATTCTCGGGGTTGCCAATGAAAAAAGCATCGCCTGGGCCATAGCCCGGTTATTTCATGAGCAGGGGGCTGATCTGCTCCTTACCTACGCTGGCGAGGCTGTGGAAAAACGGGTTCGCCCCCTGGCCGAATCATTGCACGCAACAGTAGCCCCCTGCAACGTTACCAATGATGACGAGATTGCGGCCCTGATGGAGCAGATCAATCAGCAATGGGGCGGGCTGGACATTCTGGTACACTCGGTGGCCTTTGCCGACAAGGAAGAACTGAAGGGCTCGATCCTCTCCACCAGCCGTAACGGTTTTGCCACGGCCCTGGATATCAGCGCCTACTCGTTTATCGGTCTGCTGAAAGCGGCCCAGCCGCTGATGACCGGACGCAATGCTGCCGCCCTGGCCATGAGCTACTACGGCGCCGAGAAGGTGTTTCCCAACTACAATGTCATGGGGGTTGCCAAGGCCGCCCTTGAGGCCTCGGTGCGCTATCTGGCCGCTGGAATGGGACAGGATCAGGTGCGCGTCAATGCCATCTCGGCCGGTCCGATCAAGACCCTGGCTGCCGCCGGTGTGGGCGGGTTCAACCAGATCCTGAGTACTGTTGAGGAGCGGGCACCGCTGCATCGCAATATCACCCAGGAAGAGGTTGCCAAGTCGGCTCTGTACCTCTGCAGTGATCTGGCCTCCGGTGTGACCGGCGAGGTGCATTACGTGGACGCCGGCTACAACATCACCGGCATCTGATGGAGCGCTGACCATCAATAATCTGCACGGCAATCTGGCGGGACTGCGCCAAAGCCAGCTCCAGTCGCTTGAACGGCTCTATCGCCGCAGGATTCCTGCCGGAGAGTTCTGCTCCCTAGAACTGGCCCAGCGAGCCGTGGAGCTCTCGCTGGATATCCGGCGCCAGGTCGGCCTGCTGGTTAATCGCCAGGGGGCTGTTGAGCTGGTGCTGGTTGGCACCGAAAAAGGGCTGCTGATCCCCGACCTGAAGGACTACCCCCTGGGCCGCAAACGCCTGCGCGGCCTGCGTCTGATCCATACCCACCTGAAGCAGGAGCCGCTGACTGAAGATGACCTTACTGACCTGCGGCTGCTGCGCCTTGACCTGATCGCCGCCCTCTCCCAGACAGACTTCCAGCGAATAACCGTACAACTGGCTCATCTCAGTACCGACCCGAACGGCATTACCGTACTGCCGCTGCAACCATTTGAACGGGCGACCGACTACGGCACCGACTTCATTACCACCCTTGAGCGCAGTCTTGACAAGGCACTGCGGATAGAAACCCCTTCGGCTGAAGGGCAGGAACGGGCGATCCTGATCTCGGTCCGGGCCGGAGGTGAGCGCCGCGAGGTAGAGGATACACTGGCAGAGCTGCAGGAACTGGCCCGCACCGCCGGGGTGCAAGTGCTTGATCAGTTCATCCAACTGCCGCGCAAGCTCAATCCCCGTACCCTGATGGGGGAAGGCAAGCTGCAGGAGGTGGTGATCCGAGCCCTGCAGCGGGGTGCCACCCTGCTGATCTTTGACCAGGAGCTGACACCGGCCCAGGTGCGCAGTATCACGGCCATGACCGAACTGAAGGTACTGGATCGCAGCCAGCTGATTCTGGATATCTTTGCCGGACGGGCCAAAAGCCGCGACGGCAAGGTACAGGTGGAGCTGGCCCAGCTGAAATACCTGCTGCCGCGCCTGACCGGACGCGGGGTACAGATGTCGCGGCTGATGGGGGGGATTGGTGGTCGTGGCCCCGGAGAGACCAAGCTGGAGATCGATCGACGTCGCATCCGTGACCGCATTACAGCCCTCGAACGGGAGCTGCAGGAGCTTTCGCGGGATCGTCAGCAGCGCCGCAGCCGCCGGGTCAGGGCTGGTGTCCCGATCATATCAATCGTCGGCTACACCAATGCCGGCAAGTCAACCCTGCTGAACGCCCTGACCCAGAGCGATATCTTCACCGAAAACCTGCTGTTTGCCACCCTGGATACTTCAAGCCGCCGTCTGCGCCTGCCCAGGGAACGGGAGGTNNNCGTTTTGAGGACCAGATCAGCCAGGTACGAACCATCCTGAGTGAGCTGGGACTGGCAGACAAACCGGAGCTGGTGGTATTCAACAAAACCGACCAGCTGGAAGGGCTGAAACGCAAAAACACCATTGCTTTTTTACGTATCACCCAGGCCCGCCGTCGTTATAACGCCATCAGTGTTTCCGCCCTCGACCGAAAAACCCTCACGCCTTTACTTGAAGAACTCAAGTGTCGATTCTGGCCTGAC
>DIUB01000042.1 GCA_002422265.1 Geobacter sp. UBA6169 | reverse complement strand
AATAGACGTTGGACATGGTAGCTCCTTGAAAATGAAGGATGCGATAACGATTATAATCAGAGTTCTTACACGAACTCCCCGCCAAGGGTGAGGGAATGTAGCAGGTTTTGAAAAAATTTATCATACCCATGTTTACGATGATTGCAAACAGAAACGGGGGTGACTGCCATTGCAGTCACCCCCGTTTCTGTACCGGTCAATCCGGCTGTTAGAGCCTGAAACGCCCCACCAGTCGCTGCAGGTCGTCGGACAGTCGGGCCAGGGTGGAGGCAGCGCCGGCGGTCTGATGGGCGCCGGTGGCGGTCTGCTGCACCACGTCGGTAATCTGGTGGATGTTGGTGGNNAGATCTCGCCGGTCACGGCGGTCTGCTCCTCGGCAGCGGTGGCGATCTGGTTGATCTGGTCAGTTACCTCAGAGACCCGGCTGAGGATCTCCTGCAGTGCTACTTCCAGCTGTTCAGCCTCCTGTGCCCCCTGCAGGGTTCCCCTTACCCCTTCTTCCATTGAGGTGATCGCCTGCTTGGTCTCAACCTGGATCGCCCGGATCATGCCGCTGATCTCCTTGGTGGCGCGGGAGGTGCGTTCCGCCAGGGCCCGTACCTCATCGGCCACCACGGCAAANNGTCGGCGATATCCTCGATGGTGGCGGCAATGGCACCGATCTGGTCGGAGCGTTCTCCCAGCGACATCACAATCTTTGAGTTCTCCTGGGTCTTGGCCCCCCTGGTGCGGATACCATCGACCGTGTGGCGCACCACCTCAAACCCGCGCTGGGTGGTGGCGGCCGCCTGTTGGGCCCCTTCAACCGCATCCTGACAGTTACGGGCAATATCGCTGCTGGTGGCGGACATCTCTTCGCTGGCAGTGGCCACGGTGGCTGACTGGGCAGCAACCTCCTCGGCACCGGTGGCAATCTGCTCGGCTGTGCTGTGCAGCTGGTTTGATGAGGTGGCCACCTGCATGGTGGTGCTGGAGACCTGGCTGATGATGCTGTGCACGTTGGCCACAAAGCGGTTGAACCAGTGGCAGACCTCGCCGATCTCGTCCTTGCGTCCTTCAGGCAGGCGGCGGGTCAGATCCCCCTCCCCCTCGGCGATATTCTTCAGGGTGGCCACCAGCTCGGCCAGCGGTTTGCTGATGCCCCGGATGATCACCAGGCCAAACAGCAGGGTGGCTGCGGCCAGTACCAGGGTCACGATGACGCTGATGGTCATGTTGCGCCCCGCTGCAGATGCCTTGCCCTTGCTCATCTCAATCAGCCCGGCTGCCAGTTTGTCTTCAATGGTCTTCTGGTGGTTTATTTTGGCGCTAATAGTGCTGAACCAGGCTTCGGGCGCAGTGCCGAAACCGCTGCCAACCCCTTTGTCCAGCACGGTCTGCAGCATCTCGTCGGTTTTTTTGAAACTGTCCTCTTTCTGGGCCAGTTCCTGATATGCCTGGACCACGGTTGGGTCGGCATAGCGCCTGAAGTTGCTCATCCGGTTCTGTTCACTGGCCAGCAATCGGGCAATCCGCTGTGAGGTGGGAAAATCAAACGTATCGGTCGCAAACACACCATTCATTGTCGCCCGAAGCTGCCCGTTGGCCTCTTTGGCCCCCTGGAAGGCGATATAGCCAAAGGCACTCATGGCAATTTCCGGATCACTTGCCTTGCCCGCAACCGCAAAGCCGGCCTCCAGACAGGAGCTGATCAGGCCGGTGTAGTAGCCGATGGCCGCCTTGGTGTCGATGCCCTGGCTGTCCACGGCAGAACGGGTTGCCGGCAGCTTGCCGGTCTGCTCCCTGATCGTGTCCAGCTCTTTTTTCAGCAGGTCAACACTGCTGCCCTGGGCCGCAACCGTATCCTGCAGCTTTTTCAGCATGGCATCAGAATCCTGACGCTGCTTCAGCAGTTCATTTTTGAACTTTTCGCCTTTGGAAGCCAGAAACCCGGCAGAGAGTCCCCGCTCTTTCTGCAGTTCGTGGATCAGGTTGCCGGAGGCAACCGATACTTCAATCAACGCCTGGGTGGTGCGCATGCTGCGGAAGGTGGCAGCGTTCTCCATCAAAACCGTTGCAGCAAAAAAGACCATGCCGATGATCGGAATCATGATCAGGATCAGCAGTTTCGGGGCTATTTTCATGTTGGCGAACATTGGCTGTGCCTCCTTGGTTGGCTGGGGGCCCAAGGCCCTGGCGAATACGACGATGGTGTCGATTTTGATGCGATTAATACCTGATTTGTTACAAATGTCAAACAGGTTACAGGCGTGTCAGGTTCCTGTCACGCAGAACGGGCTGCCGGAATCATCCGGCAGCCCGTTTGGCTGTGAATGGTGTGATGGTAACCGGCGACTGTTACAGCTTGAACCTGCCCACCAGACGTTCCAGGTCGTTGGAAAGCTTTGACAGCATGGCAGCAGCATCGGCGGTTTCATGGGCGCCATTGGCAGTCTGCTGTACCACATCGGTAATCTGGTGGATGTTGGTGGATATCTCGCCGGTGACGGCGGTCTGCTCTTCAGCGGCAGTGGCGATCTGGTGTACCTGCATGGTTACCTCGTTGATCCCTGCCAGGATCTGCTGCAGGGCATCGCCGGAGCGACGAGAGCTGTCCATCCCCTTCTCAACCTCATGAACCCCCTGCTCCATGGAGGCCACGGCACCGCCGGTTTCGCTCTGGATTGCCTTGATCATCTCACCGATTTCACGGGTGGCGCGGGTGGTCCGCTCGGCCAGTGCCCGCACCTCGTCAGCCACCACAGCAAAGCCGCGCCCCTGCTCTCCGGCCCGGGCCGCCTCAATGGCTGCGTTCAAGGCCAGCAGGTTGGTCTGATCAGCAATATCCTCAATGGTGCCAACAATGGCGCCGATCTGGTCTGAACGGGCCCCCAGCGCCTCAACGGTGTGGGCAGATTCCCGCACCTTCTCGGCAATCTGCTCCATGCCGCGTAGGGTCTCCTGCACCACTTGGGCGCCGTTATCGGCCATCTCGCTGGCCCGATTGGCAATATCCGAGGCCATGGAACAGTTGCGGGAGATGTCGTTGGAGGTGGCGGACATCTCTTCGCTGGCCGTGGCCACGGTGGCGGACTGGGAGGCAACCTCCTCCGCTGCGGTGGCGATCTGTTCGGCCGTACTCTGCAGCTCGTTTGAAGCCGTGGCAACCTGCACCGTGGTGCTTGATGCCTGGGAGATGATGGAATGGATATTATCCACAAAACGATTGAACCAGGTTGACACTTCGCCGAACTCATCCCTGCGGCCGGTCTCCAGACGGCGGGTCAGGTCCCCTTCACCCTGGGCAATGTCCTGCAGCATGCCTACCAGTGCGCCAAGCGGGGTCGTGATGCTCCTGACGATCAGCAGTGAGAAGAGCAGGGTCAGAATCCCCATTACCGCAGAGAAGGCTGCGGTCAGCAGCAGGGTGGTGCGGGCCGTAGCCGCCAGTGCACCGGCCTGCGTCAGAATCTCCTGGGCCAGGCTGTCTTCAATTCCTTTCATAATGTCGATCTTGGCAGTTATTGCCCTGAACCAGTCCTCCGGAATCAGACCGAAGTTGCCTTGCATCCCTTTGCCGATAACGATGTTGCTCAGTTCCTCTACCTTTGTGAATGCTTCGGATGATTCCTTGGCATTGTAGAGCGCCACGGCAGATTCAGAGCCGAACTTGCGGAACCCTTCCTGAAAACTGCGCTGGGCGGACAGGATGCTGAAGGTGCGCTGATAGGTCTCCGGGGTAAAGGCGTTGCTGGTGATCACCGCGTTCAGGGTGGCACGCTCCTTGCCCATCTCTTCTTTTACCTTGGAAAAGGCAAAGTAGGAGATGGCGGCCCGCATCAGCTCCGGTTGCCGGGCGTTACGTCCCACAGCGGCCACCACATCAAGGTAGGCGTAGTTGATGGCAGTATAGAAGGCAAAAGAATCTTTACCTTCAAGGGAAAGACTGTCGATCCGGCTGCGGGTCTCGGCCAGCCGCTCCTTGTGCTGTGCTGCCGCATCCAGCGATGCTTTGACCGCCCCGGCTGCATCAGCTGCAGTGGCGAGGTACTCCGTCAGGCGTTTGATCTCGGCATCGGATGCCTGACGCTGGGCGGCCAGCTCTTGTCTGAACTTCTCTCCCCGTGCGTTTATGTAGCCGGAGGAGAAGCCCCGCTCTTTCTGCAGTTCATGCACCACGGCACCGGTGCGGACCGAAAGCCCCACCAGCCGTTCAGTCAGCCGGAGCGTCTGGAACGCCTCATATTTGCTGAGGACTTCTTTACCGGAAAAGAAGAACAGCCCCAGTATCGGCAACAGCAGCAGCAACAGCAGTTTGGTACGGATCGACAGATTCTTGAGCATGGTTTCGTTCCTCCTGAGTGTACAACTGAAATGTAGTGACGGGCTGTTTGTCCGGTTATCCCGTTTGGCACTCTAGCCGCAATGTCGGGGAACAACCTTGATCTCAGTCAAATTTGAGTTGGTTCAACAGGTATGAATGTTGAAGTGGCGGGTACCGCCTGAGCCACAGCTAAGGCACTGCAGTCTGTTGGTCAGAAGTTCGGCAGTGGACCGGTAACGATCGCTGCCGGTCAGGATCAGTATGCTGCTGCCGTTATCAAGCATGTCGCAGGCCCATTTGAGCAGCGCGTCAATCCCTGCACCGTGGTGGGGGAACTCCTTGACAAAGGTGCCGTTCGCCGTCTGCTGGATGGCGGTAATGTGATGTCTGGTGAACTGGATCTGCAAACCAGGGTTCGGTGCATGCACGGATGCGGCTCTTTCTGCAGTGCCGTTTACGGGCCGCCCGGGGGGCGGCCCGTCCTGTGCGGGGCGCGTGCTCTCCAGCACGCCCCGCCAAGGTTCGGCAACATGCGTTATTTCTGCGGACCGTAGGGGTCCTTCAGCTCCTGCTCCGGTTTGAACATCAGCTTCTTGACGCCGCGGTTGTTGAGGTACTTGGGCAGCTCCAGATCCACCTTGACCGGCACTTCTACCCCGGCCTTGGTCAGGGCCTGGCGCAGCAGGCCCTCGGCCTTGCCGGCGTGCATGGATGCATCGCCCAGGATCCGCATCGCCTCGGTGGGGTTGTGGAAGCCCAGCGAGTTCTCGGCACCGAAGAACAGGTTCCGGTAGAAGCCTTCCTCGTAATGATCCTTGGCCAGATCGTAGAGGCCCTTGTCGATCTGCTTGCCGGCGGCCTGCTGCTTGTGGGTCAGTTCAAACAGCTTGGCCACGGTGGCCAGGGCATAGCCGGAGCGGATGTACTGGGAAGCGGCCCGGTCCTGGATCGTGATGACCTGGGTCTTCAGCCACTCGGGCGATTCAGTGTGGCACTGCTGGCAGGCCTTCAGGTCGTTCTTGAGCGGGCTCATGATCCGGTGATCGGAGATCTTCTTGCTGCCCACCTTGGTGTACGGCATGTGGCAGTCGGCACAGGAAACGCCGGCCATCCAGTGGACGCTCTTGGTGGAGTACATCTCGAATTCAGGGTGACGGATGTAGGCCATCTTAAAGCCGGTCACGGCCTGGGTCCACTCACCGTAGGCCTTGTCGCTGCGGATCTTCTTGATGATGTTTTCGATCGGGATATCACCCATCTTGCTGCCCTGCCAGGGGAAGAATACGTCCTGCGACTTCATCTCCGCATCCTTGGGGATTACATAGGTGACGTGGCACTGGGCGCAGACCAGGTTGCGCTTGTCCTGGTTGGTCAGCTTGGTCTGGTCAACCTTCATGTCATCCAGCGCCTTGGTCAGGGTGAAGCCGCGGGAGATCTTCAGCCCCATATCCTTGTTGCTGTGACAGTCGATACAGGCCACACCCAGCTCCTGATCATGCTTGGGGATCTGGTTGACCGCATCGGCATAGGGCTGGGAGAAATAGGTCTTGCCCTGCTTCTGGGCCAGCTGCGGAGCGTAGGGGGTTTTGCAGGTCAGGCAGGCACCGTCCCCTTTCAGACGGGAGGGATCGATCTCTTTCTGGTCGGTCATCATATAGACGTGGCCGCGGGGTTCGTTGTATTCAATGCCGAAGCCCCAGCCGTTAAACAGCAGGGCGATAAAAGGGTATTCGGACAGCTTGTCGTAGACCTTGCCGCCGTCATTGCCCTTCTTGTACTTGCTCTTGCCTTCGGGGGTGGGTTGGGCCGTGGCCTTCCAGGTTTCGTACTGTTCAGGGAAGTTCTTGCCCCAGACCGCCGGGTCAATGGTGCCGTCCGGAATCTCGACCAGTTTGGTTTTCTCCGCCTTGGGGGGTGAACAGGCGGTGATCGCAGCCCCGCACAGGGCGGCTGCCAGCAGGGTTACCAACAGTTTCATTCTCATTACAATCCTCCAGGGTGATGTGTGTTAAATCGGGTTTGTGGTGATAGC
>DIUB01000078.1:16158-19640 GCA_002422265.1 Geobacter sp. UBA6169 | reverse complement strand
ACCGTTACTGCTATAACCGGTCACCAGCACAGACTGATCCGGCTGCAAGGCCAGACCGTTGGCCACATCAGTAGTACCGCCCGCCCCTTCAAAGACCAGCAAACCTGCTCCGCCAAAGGCAGGATCAGGCTGTCCGTCCGGGGTGTAGCCCAGCAGCACGGCATCCTTGTTGCCGACACGGTTCATACTGCTTCCGGCAATCACAATCCGCCCCCCGGGCTGGACCAATACACCGTAGGGATAGGCGTCGTTGCCGGCCAGTCCGGTATAGCGGACCATACCGTTCTGTCCGAACCCGTTGTCAAGCTGTCCCGAGGAAAGCAGCCGCATGGTGGTTATCTGAAAACCGGCAGCGGTGCCAGCCGCGCCGGTCACCACAATTTTGCCGTCCGCCTGCAATGCAAGGTTATTGGCATAATCAGCATAATCACCGGCACTGCTCCAGTGAAAACTGCCGTTGGTGCCGAAGCTGCTGTCCAAGGTGCCGTTCTGATGAACCCGGATCACCAGCATATCTTCCTTGCTGTTGCTGGTAACGGCAGCACCGCCGGCAACCAGTTTGCCATCAGGCTGTACTGCCACGGCAAACCCTTTTTCGCTTTCATTGGCCGGACCATCGTAATGAAAGGCACCATACCGGGCAAAACCAGGATCGAACTGCAGATCAAAGTCCAGCCGCAACAGCAGCAGATCCTGTTTTTTAGCCTGAGATGACGAACTTTCACCGATTATTACTATCTTCCGATCCGGGGTCAGCGCGATACCGAAACCGATATCAGTCCCCAGGTCGGAATAGAGCAGATCTTTCACAAAGGTGCCGTTGGCGGAAAACTTGACCACCAGCAGCTCCCGGCTGCCGCCTATGGTCGAGTAGCCGGTCACAATAATCGCATCATCACCGGGCAGAATGGCCAGCCCTAAGCCCCGGTCACGATCATAATCGCCGTAGCGGACATACCCGTTGGTGCCGAAACCGGTATCAAGCAGCCCGTCTCTGGTGTAGCGGACCAACAGCAGGTCATCATCCAGACCGTTGACGGTCGAGCCCATGACAACAATCTTGCCGTCAGACTGCAGCGCCACCTCAACCCCACGACTGGAAAAACCGGAACCGGGCGTAAACAGGGTATAGCCGAGCGGTGCATTAAAATGGTGATCAAGGGCAACGGGCTGCACAGAGGGATCATTGCTGCAGCCTGCCGTCAGCACCACGGTAAGCAGGCAGCATGCCAGAAGAAATTTCAGCATGATAGCAGGCCTTTCCTAGGGTATGACCGCAACCGTTACGGCAACTGCGCCGTTGTTATCAACACTGACAGCGTAGTTGGTGGTAGCTGACGGCGCAGGGACGGTATAGCTGCCCAGCAGCGGGTTTGCTCCACCGGCAGTATTCACCACGTTGATCTTGTCGATACTCTTGCTGATGAAGGTGGTGTAGGTCCGGGATTCTCCGGCATAGACCGTTACCTGGCTCTCCGAGGCACCGGCATGGATGCCGACCCTGACGGCGTTTGCAAACTTGTTGTTTATGGCAACAGTGCCTGCATCGGCACTTGCCTGAAACATCAGGAGAGAGCCCAGCAGTATTGCTTGAACAGCAGCAAGGTATCTTTTTTTCATCTGAATATTTCTCCTCTGAGTAAGTTCCCTTCGACTCCGGTTTCGACTCCGCTCAACCTACGGCTCAGGGAACAGTTTGTACGCTGAGCGAACCAGTACTGAGCGTAGTCGAAGTAGTTGAAGTAGTCGAAGTAATCGAAGCGCGTTTTAAGCAAATAGAGCGACGTAAAACAGCGTGGACTGCTTTCGTGGTGACGTATGCACCAGATGGACGGCCTGAAAACGTCGTGTCAAGCTCAGCGTTGTCCGGTTATCTACTTGCGTGGCATAGTAATAAGCCCCCGCCTTACAAAAGGAAGGAAGGGAACAAATGCAAAAAACAAACCGGACGACGCTGAGCTACAGAGGAAACAACAGCCCCTTTTCCGGATAATGTTTCACGTTTCTGGTGGCGACCTTATATCCCTTAACCAGTGCCGTTGCAGCAATCAGACAGTCAAGTGATGTCAGCGTCACTCCTTTGGCTCGATAGTTCCGGTACAATTCACCACCCTTACAGGCGATCTCCGGGATAACCGGCTCAACCGTGCAAGCATCTATAATGTATAAACATCCAATCCCTCTCCTCACCCCTTCACCCCCGCCAGCACCCACTCCGGTGTCAGCGGCCCATGGTAAAGCCGCACACCGCAGGCATCAGCAACCGCATTGGCAACCGCAGGCAAGGGGCCATTCATGGCCACTTCGCCGATCCCCTTCATGCCAAAGGGGCCAGTCTCTTCCGGTTCACCCTGAGCAGCAATGGAGATAATCTCCGGCACATCCAGACTACCGGGGATCAGGTAGGTGGCAAAGTCCAGGGTTTTCACAATGCCATCCTGCACCGTAAAATCCTCCATCAGGGCATAGCCTAAACCTTGCGCCACCCCACCCTGCACCTGCTGATCAAACATAGCGGGGTTCAGCACCCTGCCGCCGTCAGTCACAGCCAGGTAATCACAAACCGTGATCTGACCAGTCAGGCTGTCCACCTCCAGACGCACCAGATGGGCACCATACCCAAAGATCACATGGGGAAAACCGATAAAGAAACCTTTGGCTGTGGAAGGCACCTCTTTGCAGGTGGGGGCCACGTACTGGCCCAGGCAGACCCGTTCTTCCGGCTGCATATACCCAGCAAGCGCAGCAAGACTGACCTCTTTCTGGGTGGGCAGATGTACCACCCTGCCCGGCTGCAGCTCCAGTCCCTCATTATCCTGCAGAAACAGGATCATACCGGCCCAGTTGAGCAGACGGCTACGCAGCTCTTCGGTGGCGGTGATCAATGCCTTGCCAAAGGTGTAGGTGGTGCGGCCAGCTGAGGATGAGCCTGAGGGATAGGCAGTGCGGGTATCCGGCTGTTTGAGTGAGATACGGGGAGCATCCTGTGACAGGATATGTCCGGCTATTTGCAGAAAGGCGGATGAGTTGCCCTGGCCCATGTCAGCCACTGCATTATGGATCAGGAAGGTGCCTTCAGGGGTCAGCTCGATCTTGGCAGTGGCCGCATCCCGTACTCCGCCGCCGTAGCCGGCAGCATTAAAGACCGAGGCCAGACCAATACCGCGCTGTTTGTACGCTGGCGCTGCTGCCTTCCATTGTTCCCGTTCCAGCCAGAAGGGATGCTGTTGCAGCTGTTCCAGGCAGGTTGTGATACCGGTGGAACTGGTCAAGCGCATACCAGCACAGTTCTCATCTCCCCTGATCAGGGCGTTTTTCAGGCGCAGTTCCAGCGGGTCCATGCCCAGCCTGACAGCCAGCAGATCCATCATGGATTCAAAGCCAAAGCTGGCCTGACAGACCCCAAAGGCCCGCATGGCTCCGGCCACCGGGTTGTTGGTGTAGACGCACCAGCCTTCAATCAGGGTGTGGGGGATGCGGTA
>DIUB01000078.1:0-16040 GCA_002422265.1 Geobacter sp. UBA6169 | reverse complement strand
ATCTTGCCCCAGGGGATGCCCAAAGCATGGCTGATCTCAAAGCGGTCACGGAAGGGGGATTGGGTGGAGACCTCCAGCAGCAGGCCGCCGTCCTCCTCTATGCGGGCCACACCGCATTCGGTTTCCAGAAAGGCATGGGCCTGTACCGGAGTGCTGAAGCTGCCTTCAACCACCACGCTGCAGTTGGCAAACCCATCCAGACCAGCACCTTTACAGATGCTGGCCTGTGCCAGCAGGTTGCCGGGCTGGTCTGCATGGATCAGCGGCGCATCCTCTGCCAAGGCTGCATCCAGATCAAAAATACCGGGCAGCGGGTCAAGCTGCACCTGTACGGCAGCAATGGCACGCTGCAGCGTTTCTTTGGATTCTGCCAGCACCAGGGCCAGCGGGTCACCGATGTAACGCACCTGCTGATCACACAGCACCGGCATATCCTTGTGGATAATGCCCTGGCGGTTGCTGCCTGCAACATCGGCAGCGGTCAGTACCTTGACCACACCGGGCAGTACTGCTGCAGCCGTGGTGTCAATACTGATAATCCGAGCTGATGGCAGGTGAGCGCGGACTGTACCGGCCCAGAGGCAGTCTTGCGGGTACAGGTCAGCAGCGTACCGTTCTGTACCGGCTGCCTTGGCAGCGGCATCGCCGCGTACTGCAGGAGTTCCGATCTGCAGAGGTGCGCAGGGTGGTATCATGGTGGTGTCCTGCGTACGGTAAGGATGGTGATGTCGTCGGCCTGGGCCGCACCAGCGGCAAAGGCAGCTACACGATCAAACAGTATGTCGGCCAGACCTGATGCCGGACCGGCCTCAGCCACGGCAGCCAGCAGCTGCTCTTCACCAAAGAAAGCACCATCAGGGTTTAACGCCTCGGTCACACCGTCGGTGTAGAGCAGCAGCAGATCGCCGACCGCCAGATCAAGCAAACCTTCACCATACTGATAGCCATCCAGGCATCCGGCTGCCAGACCGGGTTGCAGCTCCATGAACACCGGCTTCTGACCGACCTTGCACAGCACCGGCGGGTTGTGGCCGGCATTGGCATAACGCAGCTGGCCACTGGCAAGATCCAGGACGCCACACAGGATCGTGACGAACATGCAGGCATCATTGCCCCGCGACAGTTCATTGTTGATACGGATCAACGCCTCGGCAGGGCTGACTCCCCCTTGCATGACCGCCCTGGCCAGACTGACCGTAATCGCCATGTACAAGGCGGCCGGCACCCCTTTGCCGGAAACATCGCCAATGATAAAAAAGAGTCGATGATCATCCAGCAGACGGACATCATAGAAATCTCCTCCTACCTCACGGGCTGGTCGGCAGAGTGCGGACAGCTGCAGGGCAGGCAGTCGGGGCAGGTGGGGTGGAAGCATGGCCATCTGCAGATCATGGGCAATGGCCAGTTCACTGGCCATTCGCTCTTTGGCAGCGGTTGTTTCAGTCAGGCGAGCAATATAGGATTTCAGATCATGCTGCATCTGCACAAAGGCCTGGGCCAGCTGCCCCACCTCACCACCGGCCTGCACCGGAAGAGGCAGCTCCAGTTGTCCTTCTGCCACCTGCTTGACCACGTCGGTCATGGTGACCAGCGGTCTGGTAACGGTTCGAGCGGTGAGGATAATGGTGATCAACAGCAGCAGGAAGCCGCCGACGCAGTAGAGGGCAATCGCCCGGCTGGCGTTGTAGGCATCGGCCAGCATCGCCTCGGCCGGAAAGACCACTGCCAGTGACCAGCCTGTGGAAGGGACCGGGGCGTAATAGATCCAGCTTTCAGTGCCGTAGATATTGCGTCCCTTGACAAAGCCGCTCTCGCCGCGACCAATGGCACGGCCCACCTCATGCAGCATCTGATTTCCCAGCTGTTCTGCAACGGTAAAGATGGTTTCCTTCAGCACCAGGGCACGATCAGGATGGGCCAGATAGACACCTTTGCGGGAAAACAGGGCGGCATAGCCGTTGTTGTACAGTCGAAGACCGGTAATCTGGCGCCCCAGCCAGTCAATCGAGACATCGGCAGTGGCAATACCGGTAAAAAGACGCGGACCTCCCTTGACCTGACGATAAAAGGGGACGGAATAGGTGGTCATCACCACGTTTCCGCCCCCTTCATCAAAGTAGGGTTCGCTCCAGACCGGCGCCTTCAGTTCTTTGGGCTGCCGGTACCACTCCTTGCCCGGATAGTTGTAGGCCGGGGTTGCCAGGCTGGCATAGGCGATGCTGTTGTTGAGCCGCTTGAAGTAGTAGGGGGCAAAGGGCTTGCCGCCCAGCGGTGAACGGGCTGCCTCAAAGGCAATGGTGGAACCGAATACTTCGTCATTGGCAGTTACATGCCCATGTGCGAGATTACGTACCACTTCCGGTGTCAATCGCGGAACCCGCTCAAGCACTGCCACCAGGTTTTTCTGATCCCGAACAACACCACGCACGGCATCGTCAATGCTCTGAACCGCCGCCTGCACCACGTCACGGGCATGGGCCTGTACCTGGCGCTCCACCATTTCAGCGGTGTAGCGATAATTGACCCAGAACACCACTGCAAAGATAACAGCCGAGGCCACGGTAAGGGCCAGTACCAGGCGTCCGGTAATACCCAGCCGCGTCATCAGAGAGGTGCCGGCAGGCGCTTGCATGGCAGCACAGATTACGTCAGTGAGGCGCAGGCCTCATCAACCGTGGGATAGGATGACAGGATCGTCAGGAAGCCGGACATCCGGAAGACCTCCTCCACGGTGCCGCTCAGGCAGCAGAGGGCCAGCGTGCCGTTTTTGGCCTTCAGCTGCTTGGCAGCCGCCAGCAGTGAGCGCAAACCGGCACTGCTGATATAGTCAAGACCCTGCATATTCAGCACGAATCTGGTGGCTCCACCAGCAAGCTGTTCGGCAAACCAGCGGTCAAACTCAACGGTGGTCATGGCATCCATTCTGCCCACCAGGCTCACAACAACGGCTGCATCTTTCTGAATAGCGCTAATCTGCATTGTGTATCTCCCCTTGCTGTCAATTAAAGTTCCGGCTTGTTAAAATTTCCAGAGGATAAAGCCGTCCGGAGATGCCCGGCTCCATTCTTTGCGGCTGAGATAACTGTTCTTGTCGCTATCAAGCGACTCAAACAGCTGATGCTTCTGTTCGGTTGTCAGGGCTGCGGCCTGACCTTCCTTGACCATGTCACGATGAACCACCCGATCTTTTCCATCGGCCCCTTTAACCGTAACCAGATCGCTTTTCAGCAGTTCATCACGACTGAGATGATCGCTCTGGTCAGTATCCAGCTTACTGAACAAGCTGTCTGCAGCACCTGCCGACAACGGCCCCAGACACACCACCAATGCCAAAACCATACCTATCAGCTTCTTCATCAATCACACTCCTGCTTGATTTGATCCTGCGCATTACACACGATTTCAGTTGGCGCTGCCTAACCGCCCAGGTAGCGGGTCAACTCCTCACACAGGGTTTGGGGATACAGCAGGCGTGCCGGTATCTTCTCGCCACCGAAAAACTCCTCTCGCCAGGGCTGACGCTTGACCCAGGCCATCAACTGCTCCCACCCCTGCCAGGTGGTGAAATCAACGCCGTGAATGTTGGTCAACTGCTCAAGAAACGTCTGTTCATAGGAAGCCATACACACTCCACTTTTGTGGCCACGGCGCAAGTATAACCGGCTTGTCAGGATACGCAAGCAACGGCAGTAGAAAAAACCGGTTGTCGCTACCGTGCAGCTGTTTGATGAGATCCTGGCCTGCCTCCATCAATGTTTTTTCATATAACATAAAATAAGGCCGGTACCACTAAAAAGCCACAGACTACGTCAGATTACACAGGGATGCGTGCTGCTTGATGATTGACAGACTGCCTGCGGCATGCAATATAAGTACACTTTACCAAACAAGTCCGGAGGTTGTGTCCGTGAGCGTCGATGATAAAAAAGTGATCTACAGTATGATGCGGGTTTCCAGGTTTTATGACAAGAAGCCGATCATCAAGGATATTTCCCTCTCATATTTCTACGGGGCAAAGATCGGCGTCCTGGGTCTGAACGGGTCAGGAAAGTCAACTCTGCTTAAAATCATGGCCGGCGTTGATACCGAGTTTAACGGCCAGGCCGTACTCTCTCCCGGCTACTCAGTGGGATACCTTGAGCAGGAGCCGAAGCTGGACGAGAACAAGACGGTCCGCCAGATTGTTGAAGAGGGCTGCCAGGATATTGTTGATCTGCTGGCTGAATTCAACGGCATTACCGATAAATTCTCTGAACCGGACGCCGACTTTGAAAAGCTGTGCGACCGCCAGGCGGTGCTGCAGGAAAAACTGGATCATCTGGATGCCTGGGATCTGGATTCCCGTCTGGAACTGGCCATGGATGCCCTGCGCTGTCCTGATGGCAATACGCCGATCAAGGTATTGTCAGGCGGCGAAAAGCGTCGGGTGGCTCTTTGCCGCCTGCTGCTGCAGAAACCCGATATCCTGCTGCTGGACGAACCGACCAACCACCTTGATGCCGAGACCGTGGCCTGGCTGGAGAAGCATCTCCACGGGTACTCCGGTACGGTGATTGCCGTAACGCACGACCGCTACTTTCTGGACAATGTGGCCGGCTGGATTCTGGAACTGGATCGGGGCGAAGGGATTCCCTGGAAGGGTAATTACTCATCATGGCTTGAGCAGAAGCAGCAGCGACTGTCGGTGGAAGAGAAACAGGAGAGCGACCGCCAGAAGACACTGCAGCGTGAGCTGGAATGGATCCGGATGTCCCCCAAGGGACGGCACGCCAAATCACAGGCCCGCATCAGCAAATACGAGGAGCTGGCCTCACAGGAAAGCGACAAGCGGTCCAAAGAACTGGAGCTGTTTATCCCGCCGGGACCACGGCTGGGCGATATCGTGATTGAGGCAGATAATGTTGGCAAGGGTTTTGGTGACCGTCTGCTTTTTGAAGGCATGAATTTCAAGCTGCCACGCGGCGGAATTGTCGGTGTGATCGGCCCCAATGGTGCCGGTAAAACCACTCTGTTCAGGATGATCACCGGTTCAGAGAAACCTGATATTGGCAGCATCCGGGTGGGTGACACCGTTCAGGTGGCCTACGTTGACCAGAGCCGCGACTCACTTAATCCTGACCGTCTGTTGTGGGAAGAGATCAGTGATGGCCAGGAGATGATTCAGCTGGGCAAACAGACTGTCAATGCCCGTACCTATGTGGCACGTTTCAACTTCACCGGCGGAGATCAGCAAAAAAAAGTGGGGATGCTGTCAGGCGGAGAACGCAACCGGGTGCATCTGGCCAAGGTTCTCAAAAGTGGGGCCAATGTGCTGTTGCTGGACGAACCGACCAACGACCTTGATGTCAACACCATGCGGGCGCTTGAGGAGGCGTTGGAGAGCTTTGGCGGCTGTGCCGTGGTTATCTCGCACGACCGCTGGTTTCTGGATCGGATCGCCACCCATATTCTGGCCTTTGAAGGCGACTCCCGTGTGGTCTGGTTTGAAGGCAATTATTCGGAGTACGAGGAAGACCGACGCAAGCGTTTAGGGGCTGAAGCGGACCGCCCTCATCGTATTACCTACCGCAAGCTGACCCGCTGAGTGCTGCTGAACGTGAAGGAGTTGCCAAAAGACGCAGAACAGTGTCTGCAGCAGGACAAAAAAGGAAGGCCAAAATCGCGTTGTCGGCATGTTTTTATGACAGAAGCACACCGGATGCTGTCCCATGCACTACGATAAATATTTTGGACGACAACAGAAGGTCTTCCTGATCAATATCTCGGAAGAGCGCGATACGACGGTCTACAATTCATTTACCGGCAGAGTCCTGCTCTGTAACGACACCCATATTCTACTGAAAACAGCCTACCGGCTCTTCTCAAGCGACCTGGGAGATCTGCGGCCCGGCATGCAGTTCAAGCTGACGACCGAGGCCCTGGGGATGGGAGTCCAGCTGCGGGCCGAGCTGATTGAGCTTGTCTCGCCCGAAGAACTGCGGCTGCGTCCCCTGGGAGAGCTGTCGGTCTACCAGCGCCGCCAGACCGCACGCACTGATCTGAGACTGCCGTTTCTGCATGTAGCCCAGAAATCATCACTGGCCTCATTTCAACGTGAGTGGCGCCGGGTAATCCAGGATCTGCACTCTCCTGCTCCGCCGCGTCTGAAACTGACTGAAACCGATCTGAACCTGAGTGCCGGTGGATTCAGGATTGAATTACCGGGCGAGCCAAGCCATCTGGCGCTGGCCGTGATTGACCTACAGGACGGCAAGCCGCCGGTATGCGCTGTAGCAGAACTGGTATGGCATGAACGGAATGAAGAGCCGGAGAGTGTGGTCTGTGGTCATCGTTTTGTTGAGATACTGAAAGAGGATCAGGAACGGCTCGTTACGCTGATCAGAAAAAGTGCGGGCGGTTCCGGAACCCTGGCCAAACAGCGCGAACTACTGGACCGGATGGGATCATGACGGCGTTTTGAGGTGCCGGTAGTGGGCCTCCATCAGTTGCTGCAGCGACAATGCCACCTCCCGATCCTTTACTTCGGCAACGTGGCTGCTGATCCATTGCTGCTGTTGGCTGCTTAACGGCGGCGGAGCTGCTCGACGGGGCTCCTGTTCTCTTTCCGGCTCCTGCTGAATCTTCCCGGACTTGAGTACGATCTCTCTGACCCGTTCTTCCCCCAGTTGACCGTTAATTCTGGCACACAACTCTGCCTTCATAAAACTGAGCTGCTGCATCCAGGGGCCGCTGGCAACCAGTATCGTCAGCACCCCGCCCGAGATCCTGAGTGGACGGGTCCGGGCTGCGATGGCAGGTCCCACCGCCCGCTCCCACTCCTGCCAGATCGCCAGATCCTTGAGTCGGACTGCCAGGGCTGAACCAGCCGTAGCGTGCAGTAGTCTGCCTATCCGCTCAGGGCTGCCTTTTGGGCGCTTTCCTGCCATGCTTCTGCCTCCGTTTATACCAGCCGCCCACCACCTGTCCCCCTACAGCAGCCAGTAAGGTAAACGGAATCACCTTCCAGCTGAAACCGGCCATGGTGCGCAGATGCACCACCAACGGAATCGGCAGATGGGCCAGAAACAGCCAAGGAATTGAAAACTTCCGGTAGGACTGCCGTAGGTAGCCGCAGGGTATACTGACCAGGAAGGCGGCAACAACCACACCGGCCAAAGTAAATGCATCTTGCATGGGTATCCTCTTTGCGGCATAGTAAGTAGTTAAAATCAGCTTGTCAATCCTGACACGCATCGGAGCAGCAATGGCGCAACAAATGGTAAACGAAGGACAGTACCTGGCCGTATTCAACTCTACCCACCGGGTACTCAAGGCAGAAGATCTGCTGAAAAAAAAAGGACTTCCGATCATGCTGATCCCGGCCCCCCGTGCCGTCCAGGCTGATTGCGGCCTGGCTATTCGCTTTGACGAAAACCAGCTCGCAACCGTCATGAATCTCTTGACTGCTGCACAGCTCTTGCCGGCCTTTCTCTGCCAGCTACAGAATGACCTGTTTATCACCCTGGAGGAATACACCTATGAGAACCATTGATTGTCGCGGCCAAACCTGCCCCGCACCGGTACTTGCCGTGAAAAAGGGGCTTGAAGAATCAACAGACGGGCTCTGTGTGCTGCTCGACAATGGAGCTCCACATGAAAATGTATCGCGCTTTGCAAAAAATCGCGGCTATGTGGTAACGGAAACGCCTGATAATGACGGCTGGTCATTACTGATTACCCGAGGGGCCTTTACAGATCCTCAGCTGCCACCGCAGAAACAAGAGGCACCAATCAGCGACCGGATACTGCTGATCACCTCCGAACGCCTCGGAGATGGCCCCGAGGAACTCGGGCGCCTGCTGATGAAAAACTTCATCATTACCCTGCTGGAAACTGAGCAACAACCTGGTCGAATACTGCTGCTAAACACCGGCGTGCTGCTTGCTACCAACGGTGCAGAGACCCTTACACCACTCAAACGCCTTGAGGAACGGGGTGTAGAACTGTTTGCCTGCGGTGTATGTCTTGATTTTCTGCACAAAAAAGAAGAGCTGGCCGTCGGCAAGATCACCAACATGTTCAGCACGGCAGAGCAGCTGCTGGCTGCCGGATCGGTCATCAAGCTGTAACAGACAAAGGAAGATAGTGCTTGACAGAGGGACTGGGCCGTAAGTATAGTCTTTTCCTTTTAGGATGCCCTGAGTGTACCGACCTATATAAAAATGTTCGACAACCTTTCAGATAAGCTCGAATCGGTTTTCAAAAAGCTCCGCGGCCAGGGAGTCATGACCGAGGAGAACATAAAAGACGCACTGCGTGAAGTACGTCTTGCCCTGCTTGAAGCCGATGTAAACTTCAAGGTGGTCAAGGAATTCGTCGAAAACGTACGCCAGAAGGCGGTGGGCACCGAAGTGCTGCAAAGCCTTGCCCCCGGACAGCAGGTGGTCCGGATTGTCCACGACGAGCTGGTGGCCCTGATGGGTGGCGAACAGCACAGTCCTCTGGATCTTGCTGCCAAACCACCAGTAAGCCTGATGCTGGTAGGTCTGCAGGGTGCCGGCAAGACGACCACCTGCGGCAAACTGGCCGGTTGGCTGCGCAAACAGAAACGACGTCCCCTGCTGGTACCTGCTGACGTCTACCGCCCAGCCGCAATAGAGCAGCTGAAAACCGTGGGTAGACAGCTGAACATTGACGTGTATGACTCCCGGGCTGATCAGGATCCAGTGGAGATCACCACTGCCGCAATGCGCTATGCCGAGTTGAACGGCTTTGACACCGTTCTGCTTGACACTGCCGGTCGTCACCAGATTGACGACTTCCTGATGGAAGAGCTTGAGCGGATCAAGGCAGTAGCCCTACCGCGTGAGATTCTTTTTGTGGCCGACGCCATGACCGGGCAGGAGGCAGTAACCGTTGCCGGTGGTTTTAACGATCGGCTCGGAATTACCGGAGTCATCCTCAGCAAGCTGGACGGCGATGCAAAGGGTGGTGCTGCTCTTTCGATCAAAGCCGTTACCGGAACGCCGGTCAAATTTGTCGGCCTGGGTGAGAAACTGGATGCCCTTGAGGTATTTCATCCCGACCGCCTGGTTTCCCGTATCCTGGGGATGGGCGACGTTCTGACTCTGGTAGAGAAGGCCCAGTCTGCCATTGATGAAAAAGAAGCTGCACGGCTTACCCAGAAGATCAAGAAAAACCAGTTTGATCTGGAAGACTTCCTGGCCCAGTTGCAGCAACTCAAGAAGCTGGGCTCGCTGGAATCGCTGATGGGTATGATCCCGGGCATGGGCAAGATGATGAAGCAGATGCAGGGTGCGCAGCCGAGTGAGAAGGAGATGAAACGGATCGAGGCGATCATTCGCTCCATGACACCAGCTGAGCGGGCAGATCACGGCATTATCAATGGCAGCCGCCGTCTGCGGATCGCTAAAGGCAGCGGCACCTCGGTACAGGAGATCAACCTGCTGCTGAAACGTTTTACCGAAGCTCAGAAATTGATGAAACAGTTCAGCAAGATGGGACCTAAAAATATGATGAAGGGGCTGGGTGGTTTGCCCGGCATGGGCAACCTGGGCGGTCTTGGCAAAGGGATGTTTCCCTTTGGTCGCTAACTGAAACAAGTCTTAGAATCAAGACTCTTACTACAAACTTGAGTAACCAACGCAGGAGGAAACAACATGGCAACAAAGATCAGACTGCAGCGTCACGGCGCCAAAAAGCGCCCTTTTTATCAAGTGGTAATCGCCGATGAACGTTCACGCCGTGATGGCCGTTTCATTGAAAACGTCGGCTATTTTGACCCCACCAAGAATCCCGCTGTCTGCAAGCTGAATGTGGATAAAGTAATCGCGTGGCTCGGCAAAGGTGCCCAGCCGACTGATACGGTCAGCCAGCTGTTAAAACGTGAAGGTATTCTGGAAAAAGCTTCACAGAGCGCCTGACCAGAGCACTTCTTGTTCCAACCGGCCCGTCCGGACTTTAAGCAGAAGAGGTACGCCAGATGAAAGCACTTGTCGAAACTATCGCGCAGGCTCTTGTCGACGACCCCTCCAAAGTGGTCACCTCCGAAGAGATGGAGGATGATACTCTGGTTATCAAGCTGTCCGTGGCCAAGGAAGATATGGGGCGGATTATCGGCAAGGAAGGTCGAACGGCCAAGGCCATCAGAACCTTGCTGAACGCTGTATCTACCCGGGACAACAAGAAGGCTATCCTGAAAATTGTGGAATAAATGACTACTGCCGAAAGCAACCTGATTGCCGTGGGTCGCATCAACGGCACCCATGGCATACGTGGTCAATTGCGGTTTCATTCGTATTCCGGTAACCTTGAGAGCCTTGCGACTGCTGACCTGGTCCTGCTGGCAGGCAATGACGGCAGTCGAAAGTCGGTCAGGATCAAACGAGCCATGCAACACGCAGGCAAGATACTGCTGACCCTTGAAGGTTATGACAGCATCAACGAAGCAAGTCACCTGATTGGAACGGAGTTGCTGTTACAGCGGGAGCAGTTGCCGGAACCTGCCGCTGATGAGTACTACTGGCAGGATCTGATCGGCTTGACAGTAATGACCGACAACGGTGAACTGTTGGGAACCTTGACCGAGATAATGGAAACCGGTGCCAATGACGTCTATCTGGTGCACAACCGTCAAACTGGCCGTGAATACCTGCTGCCGGCTATAGCCAGTGTGATCGGCAACGTTGATCTGCAGGCACGGCAAATGACCGTCACCCCGCTGGAAGGCTTGCTTGATTTATGAGGTTTGACATCCTGACCCTGTTTCCGGAGATGTTTCGGGGACCTTTTGATGAAAGCATTATCCGCAGGGGCCAAGACAAAGGTTTAATCAGCATCACGCTTCACCAGATACGTGATTACAGCCTGGACAAACACCGAACAGTCGATGATACGCCCTATGGTGGCGGTGCCGGAATGCTGATGAAACCGGATCCTCTTGCTGCAGCCATCACAGCCGCCAAAGCGCACAACCCTGCTGCTTTTGTTGTGCTCACAACACCGCAGGGCAGATGCCTTGATCAGGCCTTGAGTCAAGAACTTGCTGCAAAGCCGGGGCTGATCATTGTTTGCGGTCGCTATGAAGGTGTTGATGAACGGATTGTGCAACAGTATGTGGATCTTGAGTTGTCGATTGGGGATTATATTCTTTCAGGCGGTGAGCTGGCGGCAATGGTAACGGTTGATTGCGTAACACGCCTGATTCCCGGAGTGCTTGGTTCAGACGAGTCTGCAGCAGCAGATACCTTCAGTGACGGGCTGCTTGAATACCCCCAGTATACGCGCCCACCCGAGTTTGACGGGATCAAGGTGCCGGATATACTGCTTTCCGGCAATCATGCCGCAATAGCACGCTGGCGCCGTGAGCAATCACTGCTTCGAACCGCCCGCAAGCGGCCTGATCTGCTGGCCCACGCAGTTTTAACGAACAAAGATCGGGCTTTGTTGCAGGAATATGGATATGTCGATGTGTAACCTGTCTGTAGCGCTGTTGCACCACCCGGTCTACAACAAACATCGACAGGTGGTAACCACTGCTTTCACAAACCTGGACATCCATGATATTGCCCGTACTGCTCGTACATTCGGCCTGAGCCGCTACTACCTGGTAACCCCCTCACTTGAGCAGCAGCAGTTGTTGCAGCGGGTGGTCAACCACTGGGACAACGGCTGGGGTGCCACCTACAATCCTGACCGGCGCGAAGCCCTGTCAATTGTCAAAGTATCAGCAAACCTGGCAGCAGCGGTTGCTGACCTGCAGCAGGAGTCAGGCAGAAAACCGGTGACTATTGCAACCGGTGCAGCAGAACGGCCCGGTTCTCTCAGTTTTCAAACATTACGGGAGCGGCTGCAGCAGTCTGACCAGCAGCATCTGCTGCTACTGGGTACCGGCTGGGGCCTGACCCATGAGCTGTTTGAACAGGCCGACTGCATTTTAGAACCAATACGCGGACCGGGCGAGTACAACCACTTGCCGGTACGTTCAGCACTGGCCATCATGCTTGACCGGCTGGTCTCTGCACCACACATTAACGCAACCTGAAAAGGTATTTTCAAGGAGGAACAGCACCATGAACACTATCGACATCATTGAATTNNCAGCGGATCCAGGCCTATCAGGGCGTGGTTATCTCCCGTCAGGGTGGCGGCCTCCGCGAAGCCTTTACGGTCCGCAAGATCTCCAACGGTATCGGTGTTGAGCGGGTGTTCCCCCTGCACTCACCTACCGTGGACAAGATCGAGATCGTAACCCGTGGCCATGTGCGCCGTGCCAAACTGTACTATCTGCGTAAACTGCGCGGCAAAGCTGCTCGTATTCGCGAGAAAAAGTACGTAGCAGCAGAAGCTTAGTCAATTCAGCCCCGCCATGGCGGGGCTTTTTTTATTCAATGCAATCTGCACTTTTCATAACAGAACCTGCTGATCTGTACAGCTTTGAACGTCAGGCCGCACAACGGGGTTTTCACCATGTTGCCGGCATTGACGAAGCCGGTCGCGGCCCCCTTGCCGGTCCGGTGGTGGCTGCAGCAGTCATCTTGCGTCCAGGCCAGAAAATAACCGGTGTCAACGACTCAAAAAAACTGTCGGAAGATCGCAGAGAACGACTGTTCGATCTGATCATGGAGCAGGCATTAGCTGTTGGTATCGGTAGTGTCGATGCTGCGACTATTGATGCAATCAATATTCTGCAGGCAACCCGTCAGGCCATGCTGGCAGCAGCACAAGCGCTCCATCCCCAACCTGACTGTCTGCTGATAGACGGTATCACAACCATTGCCAGCACACTGCCCCAGACCACCATCAAGCAGGGAGACAGCCGCAGCGCCTCCATTGCTGCTGCATCGATCATTGCCAAGGTTACCCGGGATCGCCTGATGCTCCAGTACGATCAGCAGTTTCCGGACTACGGTTTTGCCCGGCACAAAGGCTATGGCAGCGCCCGGCATCTCAAGGCACTGCTGCAACATGGCCCCTGCCCGATCCATCGTCTCAGCTTTGCCGGTGTTAAGCCGTCCAACGGTTAGAAAAAGTTGCTTTTTTTCTGAAAGCAGCTAAACTTCGCCCCCATGACCAATCAGCAATCGCCGCCAACAAAACCGACAACTGAAGTCAAAATCGGTGTTATACCCACCCTACTGCTCAAGGATCAGGTTCTGAGCCATGAGCAGCTGGCGTACGCCGTACGGGTCCACAGCAAACTGACCACCCCCCAGACCATGCTTGACAGCTTGCTTGAACTGGGACTGATCACCCAGGATCAGCTGCAGACTACCCTGCGCAAATATCAGCTGAACGTACGTCTGGGTGACCTGCTGGTGGAGCTGGGATACCTGCGCGACTCCGACCTGACACAGGCCCTGGCAATTCAGAAGGAATCCGATGGTCAGCGCCGCCTGGGCGAAGTGCTGGTTGATAACGGCTTTATTGAAGAACGCAAGCTGCTTGAATCTCTTTCTTATCAGCTTGGCTATCCGCTGATTGATCCTGATTTTGTAAGAATAGATCGTTCTCTGCTGGCCCGCCTCCCCCTTGACGTCTGCAAGCAGTTCAACGTACTGCCGCTCTATAAAAAGGGCGACCAGCTGGTGGTCACCTTTGCCGACCCTCTTGACCAGCGGGCTCGCGACATTGTCAGCGCCCACCTGGGTAGCTACATACCGGCCATCTGTTCGAAAAAATCACTCAAAGAGGCAATTACGGCAATAGAACATGCCGGACAGACCGTGGCTGCCGATGACAACACCATCATCGGCATGATCAATCTGCTGTTTGAAGATGCCATAGAAGAACAAGTCAGCGACATTCACATTGAACCGCTCAAAGACCGGCTGCGGATACGCTTCAGACGTGACGGCGTCATGGCGCACCACAAGGATTTCCCCAAGGATATCGCTCCGCAACTGGTTACCCGGATCAAGGTCATGTCGCAGGCAGATATTGCCGAAAAGCGGCGCCATCAGGACGGCAGGATTCTGTTTACCAGCCGCAAACACGGCCTCAACCTGGATTTGCGGGTATCGTTCTTCATCACCATCCACGGCGAGAAGGTAGTATTGCGGTTACTGAACAACAAGGGGAGTGTGCTGGATATCAAGGAGATCGGCATGGCGCCCCGCATGCTGGAACACTTCATCTTTGATGCCCTGGAAGTTCCAACCGGCGTCATGATCGTCACCGGCCCGACCGGTTCCGGCAAGACTACCACCCTGTACGGCTGTGTCGGGCACCTGAACAACATCAACACCAGTATTATCACTGCCGAAGACCCGGTTGAATACGTGATCGAAGGAATCTCCCAGTGTTCCATCAATCCCAAGATCGGGGTCACCTTTGAAGAGACCCTGCGGCATATTGTGCGTCAGGACCCTGATGTGATCGTGCTGGGAGAGATCCGCGATCAGTTTTCAGCCGAAACCGCTATTCAGGCTGCCCTCACCGGCCACAAGGTTCTCACCACCTTCCACACTGAAGACTCCATCGGTGGCTTGATCCGCCTTTTGAACATGAACATTGAGGCGTTCCTGATCTCCTCAACCGTGGTCTGCATCGTGGCCCAGCGATTGCTGCGCAAGGTCTGCCCTGAGTGCGCAGAGCCATACACCCCCACCCCCCTTGATCTTGCTCGACTGGGGGTCACCACACACGATCTGCAGGGGAGCAACTTCAAATTAGGTCGGGGCTGTAAAAACTGTCGATTCAGCGGTTACCGTGGTCGGGTAGCGATCTTTGAACTGCTGGTCATGAACGAAATGGTCAAAAACGCCATTCTTGATCATAAAAGCTCATATGATATCCGCAAGATCAGTATTGAGACATCAGGCATGGTGACCCTGATGGAGGATGGCCTGGTCAAAGGTGCCAACGGGCTGGTTTCACTACATGAAATTATTACTGACCTGCCGCGGCTGGGTAAACCGCGACCACTCCATGAACTGCGCAGACTGCTGGGGGTAGCACGATGAGTACTGAAAAACCGCTGATCAACCTGATTCAGGAGCGCCTTACCGGTGATCTGCAGGAACTGCCGGTCTTCCATTCCGTGGCGGTCAAGCTCCAGCAACTGCTCTCGTCCCGCAGCTTCGAGATCAGCGATGTGACCGAGCTGATCGGTGAGGATCAATCACTGACAGGCAGGGTACTCAAGGTGGCAAACTCCTCCTACTATGCCGGCCTGACCAAGATCGCCACCATCAAGGATGCCATTATCAGACTGGGAGCGCAGGAAATCGCCAACATGGCCATGCTGGCTTCACAGTTTGAGTTCTACAACTCATCCAACAAGACCCTCAACACCATGATGCAGGCACTCTGGGGGCACGCCCTGGCCTGTGCCGTGGGGGCCAAGTGGATGACCCGTAAGGCCGGGTATCCCGGCATGGCTGCCGAGGCGTTCATGGGCGGACTGATGCATGACATCGGCAGCCTGGCGCTGCTGAAGGTTTTGGATGACATCATCAAAAGTAATCAGACCACGATCTTTTTTTCAGATCAACTGATCAATGAGATCATCGCTGCCATGCATGAAGAGGTCGGCTTCAACCTGATGCAGGCCTGGAATTTTCCTGACTTTTACTGCGAAATAGCCCGCAACCATCATGGAGAGCCGTTTGACCAGACCAACATCCTGCTGGTGGCAGTGCGTCTCTCAAACCAGGCCTGCAAGAAGCTGGGGCGCTCACTGCAGCCGGCTGACCCCTCTATTACCCTGTTCTCAACACCTGAGGCCCAGATACTCGGCCTGAAAGAGATCGCCCTGGCTGAGCTGGAGATCATTATCGAAGATGCCGACGGTATCAGCGCCGGTTAACCCACCACTTTCCAGACTATTTACTTTTTTTACCCCTCCGCAAGAACCGGTTTACCCCCTGATTATGCTCCGCCAGCGTGCGTGAGAACTGGTGGGTACCATCCTTACGGGCCACAAAGTAGAAATAGTCTGTCCTGGCCGGTTCAAGCACCGCAACCAGCGCATCAAAGCCGGGATTCCCAATCGGACCTGGCGGGATTCCCTTGATTTGATAGGTATTGTAGGGGCTCTT
>DIUB01000221.1:648-3619 GCA_002422265.1 Geobacter sp. UBA6169 | reverse complement strand
TAGGCATCATCATGACGCAGTTTTTTACGGGGGGTGTAGTGGGCAACCATGGAATCCATGGCTCCGGCGGTTACGCCAAAGAACAGGCGGGGCCTGCCCAGAGCCATAAACGGTTCTTTGCTACGCCAGTCCGGTTGGGCGATAATTCCCACCCGAAAGCTGTGGGCCTCCAACCAGCGCCCCAAAAGCGGCACACCAAAGGCCGGATGATCAATATAGGCATCGCCGGTCACCAGAATAATATCAAGTTCATGCCAGCCTCTGGAACGGGCCTCATCAAGGGTCGTCGGCAGATGGTGGCTCACGGAAAGATCGCAACCCCTTCCAGTCCGCTGGTCTCAGTGAAACCGCAGATCAGGTTCATGTTCTGGATGGCCTGACCGGAGGCGCCTTTAACCAGGTTGTCGATGGCAGAGACCACCACAATCCGGTTGGCGCGACTATCCTGAGTAATGCCGATATCGCAGAAGTTTGAACCACGCACAAAGGCGGTTGCCGGGAACTGGCCCTTGGGCAGGGGGCGCACAAACGGCTCATCCTTGTAGGTGTCGGCATACAGTGCCACCAGCTCCTCGGTACTCACCGCCCTGGCGGGAGTGGCGTAGATGGTGGAGAGGATGCCCCGATCCATCGGCACCAGGTGGGGGGTAAAGGTGATCGTGACCGGTCTGCCTGCCAGTTCGGACAGTTCCTGCTCGATCTCAGGGGTGTGGCGGTGAACACCACCNNGCAATGATGGTGGCCGGATCAATCAGTCCGTTTTCCAGTAGCGGTTTAAGGCCCAGAATGACGCTGGTGGGATAGCAGCCGGGGTTGGCCACCAGCCGGGCCTGCCTGATGACATCACGCCGCACCTCCGGCAAGCCGAAGACCGCCTCAGGCAACAGTTCAGGATTCAGGTGCGGCTCATACCAGGCTGCGTAGACCGCTGGATCGTGCAGACGGTAATCGGCAGACAGGTCAATCACCTTTTTACCGGCTGCCAGAAAAGCAGGCACCACCTTCATGGCAGCCTGATGGGGCAGCGCCGTGAATATCAGATCAGCCTTGGCAGCTATGGCTTCCGGATCAAGCGGCTCAAGCACCAGATCACACCGGCAACGCAGGGTTGGGAAGGTATCGGAAATCCGCTTGCCTGCACTCTGTTCAGAGGTAACACAACTCACCTCAGCCTGGGGGTGCCGATCCAGCAACCGGATCAGTTCAAGGCCGGTGTAGCCGCTGGCGCCAACAATCGCAATCTTCAACATGGTTCGTCTGTCTCCTGTCTCGCACACTGTGCTGCCTCATCCGGCAGCGATTCCGGTTCAACAACATACAGTTCATACAAAATGGCCAGAAGCAGGGGGCCGAAGATGGCGCCAAGCACCCCGAAGGCGGCCAGGCCGCCAAAGGCACCGATCATGATCGGCAAAAGCGGCAACGTAACCCGACTGCTCATAAAGATCGGCTTGACAAAGTTGTCTGACATCCCTACGGCCAGAAATCCCCATGCTACCAGAATCAGCGCCTTGATTGCCGCACCCTGCAGGTAGAGATAGATGGCGGCAGGCAGCCAAATGATGGCGGTACCCACTACCGGAATCAGGCCGCCGATGCCGGTCAATACTGCAAGCAGCAGCGGCGAAGGCACCCCAAACACCAGGTAGGCGGCACCGGCAAGAACACCTTGTACCAGGCTGGTCAGCAAGGTTCCAAAAATAAAACCGGACAAAACATTTTGCACCACCCGGAACAAGCGGGCCTGCAGGTCTGATTCAAACGGCAGCATGCAACGCAACCAGTTTAGGGCACGTTGTCCATCGTGATAGACGAAAAAAAGCACAAATAACATAAAGAGCAGATTGACTAGAAATCCGAAAGAATTTGCCAGCAGGGTGGTGAGAAAGCTGAGCAGACGAGAGAGAGCCTCCTTCGAGTTCGCCACCAGACTCTCGCTTAAGTTAAAACTGGTTTCACCCAGCAGCGATTTCAGCTGTTCAACATACGGCGCAAGACGCGGATCCGTCAGCCAGCGCTGAAACAGCTGATCAGCGCCGCCGCTATTGACACTGGCACTGACTGCCGTGTAAAGCGCCGACACCTCTTGCGCCAGAACCGAGATCAAGCTGATCACCGGCACTACCAGAAGGAGAATCACGGCCAGGGTCATCAGACCGGCAGCCTGGACCTCGCGTCCTTTCAAGAGTCTCAGCAGGTATCGGTAACCTGGGAACGTAATGATACCGACCACCAGAGCCCAGGCGATCGGCGAAAGAAACGGCAGCAGTATCTTGCCCAGCAGCCAGGCTCCAGCAATAATCAGAGCAAATGCCAACAGGGTATTCAGCAGGGTGCGATCCATATACCTCTCCTACAATGCAAAAGGGGGAAATCCTTGCGGATTACCCCCTGTAGCACATCTGTGCAGCGTATGACCAGTTCCGAATTAACGCTTGGAGTACTGGAACCGCTTGCGGGCTGCAGCCCTACCGTACTTCTTCCGCTCTTTAACACGAGAATCACGGGTGATAAAGCCGGCTTTCTTCAGGTCTGCACGCAGCTCAGGATCAGCCTCAAGCAGGGCCTTGGTGATGCCGTGCTTGATAGCGCCAGCCTGGCCGGAGTCACCGCCACCGCAGACATTGACCAGAATATCAAACTTGCCGATGTTCTCGGTCAGCTCCAGCGGCTGGCGCACCACCATCTTGGAGGTTTCGCGACCAAAATACTCATCAAGTGTCTTGTTGTTGACAACGATCCGGCCAGCGCCGGGCTTAAGCCATACACGGGCGATAGAAGTTTTTCTCTTGCCGGTTCCATAAAAGCTGACTGCTGCCATAATATGATCTCCTCAAAAAGCTATCTAAATCGTAAACGAGCGTTACAGGGCAAGCTGGGCAGGCTGCTGTGCCTCATGGGGATGGCTGGTGCCACTGTAGATCTTCAGTTTCTTCAGCATATGGCGAGCCAGCTTGTTCTTGGGCAACAT
>DIUB01000221.1:0-613 GCA_002422265.1 Geobacter sp. UBA6169 | reverse complement strand
CGGAGTGGCTGTAGTAGACCTTGTCAGCTACTTTATTGCCGGTCAGTGCAACCCTCTCGGCGTTCACCACTACTACAAAATCACCGGTATCAACACTGGGGGTATACACAGGCTTGTGCTTACCGCGCAGAACATTGGCAATCTGGGTCGCCAGGCGGCCCAGTACCACGTTATCAGCATCCACAACAAACCACTGGTGCTGGACAGTTTCTTTTTTAGCAACTTCTGTTTTCATTACTGACCTCACATCGGCAAGGCTGAATCGCCGCCTTAGTTTTACGAAGAGGTGCACCTTACGTGAGCTGAAAAGTAGTGTCAAGCAAAAATTTTAGTTGCCAGGCCGATCAGAGTTGCCAGTAAACTCGGTTTTGTGCTACAGAGACAGTGCTTTTAGCGCTTTTTTTGACAAGGAAACAACTGATGAGTATTGATCAACATGAGATCGAGCATGTGGCAAAACTGGCCCGACTGGCTTTGGGTGATGATGAGAAGCAGCTTTTTACCGACCAGATGGGGGCAATACTGGCCTATGTTGAGACCCTGAACGAACTGGACACCACAAACGTTCAGCCCACCTCCCACGCGGTGCCGATGCAGAACGCCTTCCGCCCTG
>DIUB01000196.1 GCA_002422265.1 Geobacter sp. UBA6169 | reverse complement strand
ATGGTGACCTGCTCGGTCTGACCGATCCGGTGGGCACGATCCGAGGCCTGATTTTCCACCGCCGGATTCCACCAGGGGTCCATGTGGTAGACGTAGGTGGCGCGGGTCAGGTTCAAACCTTTGCCGCCTGCTTTCAGGCTGATCAGAAACACCATCGGTTCGGTTGCGTTCTGGAAGCCCTGCACCAGTTTTTTGCGCTGCGGCACCGGGGTGGAACCGTCCAGGCGCAGGCAGGCCAGACCGTGTTGTTTCAAGCCTTTTTCAATGATATCCAGATACCCGGTAAACTGGGAGAATACCAGGGCACTGTGCCCTTCATCCCGCAGCTCTTCCAGTTGTTCAATCAAAAATTCCAGCTTTGGTGAGTTGTCAGAGGCGGTTGCCGCTGCCAGGGCCGGAGCCAGGCAGATCTGACGCAGGCGCAGGATGGCGGTTAAGGCGATGATCCGGGCCTGGGCTGCGGCGTGGTTCTGGTAGGCTTCCTGTACCTGGCCCTTTACCTCTTCTACGGTGCGCTGATAGAGCGCCTTTTGCCTGGCGGACAGTTCAAGCCGGATGTCAGTCTCAATCTTGGGGGGCAGCTCTGCAGCGATCATCTGCTTGGTGCGGCGCAGCACAAACGGCCTGGTACGCTGGATCAGGCGCTGGATGGCCGGGGTGCCCTCTTTGGTGATCTGGCGGTTAAACTCGTCATAGCTGCCCAACAGTCCCGGCAGGCAGAGATCCATAATGGCGTAGTATTCACCCAGGTGGTTTTCTACCGGGGTACCGGTTAAGGCCAGGGCAAAGGTGCCCTGGAGCTTGCGCACCGCGTTGGTGGTGGCAGCCTGCAGGTTTTTGACCACTTGGGTCTCGTCAAAGATGATCACGTCAAAGCGGAGTTCATGCAGCTTTTCATGGTCACGCTGTACAATGCCGTAGCTGGTAATGATGATGTCATGGTGGCTGAACTGTCCGCTATCTCGTCCGGTTCCGGCATAGAGCAGTACTTTTGCTGCAGGCAGAAAACGGGCTATTTCCGCCTCCCAGTTGAACAGGAGCGAAGGGGGCGCCACCACCAGATGGGGCGAACCGGGTGGGGCAGCTGAGGGAAGGGCACCGGAGATGAGTCCGGCCAGCAGGGTGATCCCCTGCAGGGTCTTGCCCAGTCCCATGTCATCGGCCAGACAGGCACCGAAGCGGTGCCGGTAGAGGAAGGAGAGCCAGTGCCAGGCATCAAGCTGGTAATGGCGCAGTTCTGCGGTCAGTCCGTGCGGCAACGCCGTTTTGGGCAGCTGCTCAAAGTTCAGCAGGCTTTCCAGTACCTCGGCATCCCGGGGTGACAGCGTTACCTCGACACCGTACTGCCGCAACTGCAACCAGTCCAGGATCTGCAGCCGGGGGACCCGCACCAGTTCATGCTTGCCCTTTTTCCCTTTTTTGACGGTCATGGCACTGCTGAACATGGCCAGCACCTGGCTTGACAGCTCATCCAGCAGCAAAAGGCGGTCGCCGCGCTGCACGAAGGGGTTGCCGTCCAACAGCCCCTGCAGCTCGTCACTGGTCAGCAGTTCACCTTCCAGGCGGATCTCCGGCTTCAGCTCAAACCAGTCCAGGCCGCTGCTGGTGGCATCCAGCGAGTACTGCAGCTGTGCGCCCACCACCGGGGCCGCGGCAAACTCCAGCCTGGCCCCCAGCCGGTTCAAGCGCTCCATCAGCTGCGGTACGGTTTTCAGAAACAACGGCATCGGCAGCCGGACCGTACCGGGTGAGGGGGTGTCAATAAAGTATTCGTGCCCGTACAGTTCATACAACAGCTGCAGCAGACGGGCCTGTTCCCGGCGGTCCCGGCGGGTGCAGCGCCAGCCGTCGGGATGTGCGGTCAGCTGCGCATCCTGGATAGTGCAGCTTCTGCCGAACTGTTCCAGAAAGGAACGTGCCCGGTCTCGCAGCTCTCTTTTACTGAATTCAGGGCTGTTCAGGCCGGTACGAATGATCCGGGATCGTTCCGCACTGTCCGGCACGGCAGCAATACTGAAGGTCAGTGCCAAAAGCAGATGGTACCTTTTCTTTGTTCGTATCAATCCGGACAGGTCACGTGAATGGCGGTTACCAATAAAATCAAATGCCTGTCTGGATAAGGGGAGGTCGATCTCGTTGCAGAGCAGTTCAGGATGCAGGGTGATGGTGTCGGCATCGCCGGAAAAAGCTGGCGCCAGCAGACGGTAGCGGGGAATTACCACTTCAGGCGTTACCTGCCGGCCATTGTGATAGAAAAACAGGTCGTTGAACAGAACGCTGTCCTGTTGTACCGGAAGCAGGACGCCGGATTGATTGAACCAGTCAAGGTCGCAGCTTACGCCGTTATACAGCCAGGCGTTGTCCAGCAGTTCCTCCGGATCATCAAACGGTGCTGATCGTCGCGCAAACGGGTTGTCATCGTCGTCGTCATCATCATCATCCCATTCGTCCCCGTCAAGCTGGTCATCCTCGCCATCGTCCCAGCAACCATCGGTCTCCAGTGCGCTGCAGAGGTCCCACACCTCGGCGTTTAACAAGGGTCGCAGGGTTCCTGCCGACGGATCGACCAGTAATTCGCTGCCAAAGACGATATCCGGTGGAACCGGCAGATCGTTGTCCAGTACCGGTAGCAGTCTGACCGTAGCATCGTTGAGTTCGAACCGGAGGCCTGCCTGCAGGGGGATGTCAGGTTGATAGGCCAGCGGTGTTTCCTTGCCCTGCTCATCTCTGAAGATAATCGGCAGAGTGCCGCGCCTCAGCTTGAGAAAGGCCTGCAGATAGCGGCTGTCTTCAGAGAAATAGGGGTGTTTGAGCAGAAAGGCATGGATGTCGGGGGGGAGGTTGCGGGAGTTCCAGCTTGCCAGCCGTTCATTGCCCCTGCAGAACTGGCCGGTCATGGCGCTGTCATACCCCTGGGTCAACAGCAGGCGGTAGGGTTCAGCCGGTGCAGAATCCGCAGTACGGGATAGCGCTTCACGGCCAGTCGGTTTTTGAGTGCTTTTTTTCTGTTCCGCAATTCGCTGCAGGAGCGTTGGGGCAGGTGTACTGCTGCTGTCCTGTTGGCTGATCAGCCGGGCTACTGCCTGCAGGTTGTCGGGATGAAAACGGATCGACTGCAGTGATGCCGGTGATACCAGCCGTTTCAGGCAGGCCCAGGCAGTGACGATGTGGGAACAGTGACCGCGTGTATGCGCCCCGCAACTGCAGGAGAAGATCAGGCGTTGATCTGCCGTAACACAGAAAATCTGCCGGTGTCTGCCATGAGCCGTCAGCCGTCCGTTATGCTGATCATATTCGGCGCTGCTGACTGCCGGCCGCTCACAATCCTTGATACCGTCGGCAACATCACTTTTGGATCCAAGCTGGTACAGCTCGCCGGCCGGCAGGTCGCGGAGCAGCTGCAGGACGGGCGGGAGGGGTGTCTCACTGGG
>DIUB01000013.1:2907-3062 GCA_002422265.1 Geobacter sp. UBA6169 | reverse complement strand
CTCTCGTAAAAGAGCCGGTTGGCATTCTCGTTCAGGCGGACAAACAGGGAAGGGATATGCTTGAAAAACAGGTTCAGCTCTTCTTCCAGCTGCAGCAGACGCTGTGCTTCACGGCGCTCGCGGGCCGCTTCACGCCTGGCCAGCACTGCCAGCAG
>DIUB01000013.1:0-2836 GCA_002422265.1 Geobacter sp. UBA6169 | reverse complement strand
GTCTTAAGCCTGATGCCGTCCCGCAGCCGTTCCTGTTCAGCTGTGCTGAAGGAGGCCACCATCCGGTTGAAGTCAAGCTCCATGCTGCTGATGGTATCCACCAGCACTTCACCGATAAAAAGCCGGGTGCGCTCGCTGTCGCCGCGTCTCTGCAGCTCTTCAGTCAGGTTGCCGATGATCAGGTTAACCGTGATCAGGGCGGCAAAACCGGCCAGAAACAGCCCCATCATCAGCAGCAGCAGTCTGGTGGCGTTGCAGGTCTCGCTGGACTTGAACAGACGGCAGTCGGGTAGCAACCGCATGGCGGGTCAGTTGCCGCGCCGGTTCACGGTCATGAAACCGTACCGCCGGAAGATGGCCTGTCCCTGAGGGCCGGCGGCAAAATCCATGAATTTACGGGCCAGGGCCTGGTTGGTTGAAAATNNTCAGCAGGGTCAGCTGCAGCTCGTGGGGCGGCGCCATTTGGGGCGGCAGATCCAGCACATCAACATGGGCCGCATTATCAGGAAAATAGCCGGTGGCGCGCCAGCTTAAGGTGACATCGGCCACACTGCGCCGCATGGCCTGCATGATGGAGCGGGAATCGGGCAGCATCTGNNTGCCGGCCTTGGTCAGGATGCGGCGGGATTCGACCCCTACGCTGCCGCTCTCACTGCTGCCCAGCACCACGGCCAGATCCTTGCGCAGCAGTTCTTTCAGATCAGGTTTCACGTTTTTGGGATTGCCTTTCTGCACCAGTATGGCCATCTGGTTGTAGCCCAGATTCACATACTCACCCAGCAGCCCCTCCGGCTGATGTTTGACCCTGAAGGCCGGCTCACCCGGCAGGTAGAGATCACCCTGGCGGCTCTTGCGGGCACTCTGGTACAGGTCTTCCGACCCGCCCTGGGCAATGGCGATGGTCACCTTTTCCTGCTTTTCAAACAGGCGGGCAATGTCGGTCATCGGCCGCACCATGGTGATGCCGCAGTAGATCAGCAGATTTGAACTGCTGGCAGATGCCGGCACGACTGTGGTCAGCAGTACCAGCAGCAGCAACGTGAATCGGCGGGTAAACGAACGCATACAGGCCTCCTTGTGGTTGATAATCCTGAAAACGGCATTTACTCACGNNNNTGTCGTTGCGCCGTTGCGTGCAACTGCTTTTTCTAGGATTATGCTTTTCATGGTCAACGGACTCTCCCCCCTCCCGGCCTCCCCCCGCTGGGGGGAGGAGTACAGCATGCCTGCATCCCCCGCTGGGGGGAGGAGTTACAGCATGCCTGGCTCCCTCCCCGGAAAGGAGAGGAGTAGCAGCCTGTCTCCCTCCCCAGGAGGGGGAGGGCCGGGGAGGGGGTATCACCCTCAGGTTATCGACAGCAGCTCAAGCAGCGGATCAGGTTCATCCTGTTGATCCTTCAGCCGCTCGCGAATGGCGACAAACTGCGGCAGGTTGTCAAAAAACAGCTGCAGCAGCCGGGGATCAAAGAACTGTCCACGGCCATCTTCCATGATCCCGACTATTGTATCCAGCGGAAACGCCTTCTTGTAAGGGCGATCAGAGGCCAGGGCATCAAAGATGTCAGCCACCATTACGATCCGGGCAAAGATGTGAATCTCTTCCCCCTTCAGGCCATGGGGATAACCGCTGCCGTCCCATTTTTCATGGTGCTGCAGGGCCACGATCTGACCGGCACTGAGCGAGGAGAACCGATCACCTTCCGAAAGAATCCGGCCGCCGATGGTGGTATGCAGTTTCATGATCTGCATCTCGGTGTCGTCCAGCTTGCCCGGCTTGAGCAGAATCCGGTCCGGTATGCCGATCTTGCCCACATCATGCAGCGGCGAGGCCAGACGCAAGACTTCGGCATCCCCCTCGGAAAGACCGGCCAGGAGTGCCAGTTCTTTGGACATCTCGCTGATCCGGCGGGTGTGCATGCCGGTTTCCATATCGCGAAACTCGGAAGCCCGGCCCAGACGCAGGCAAATCTCGTATTCAGCCTCTTGAGACAGGGCCAGCGCCTCCCGCAGGGCCACTGTTTTTTCAGTTACCTTCTGTTCCAGCACCGCGTTCATGTTGTTGATCAGATCCTGATAACGCTTGGTGCGGACATGGTTTTTCACCCGCATCCGCATCTCGTCCGGGTTGAACGGTTTGGGCAGAAAATCATTGGCCCCCATCCCCAGCACCCGGGTCACCTCCTGCTGGTCAGCGGTCACCACGATCACCGGCAGGGTATGCAGCCTGGTGTTCTGCCGGACCAGCTGCAGCACCTGAAACCCGTCCATGACCGGCATCTGCAGGTCCAGCAGCATGATATCCAGCTGGGGATTGGCCTCCAGCTGCTGCAGAGCCTCTTCACCGTTACGGGCGGTCAGGATGGTGGCGTTGGTCTCCTCCAGCATCCCCTGCATGATCATCAGGTTAAAGTTGTCATCATCGACCAGCAAAACCGTAAATTCTTCAAACATGACTGTCCTCACTGTGCTTGTTGCGACCCTTGTCGCGGTACATCTGCTGGTCGGCACGGGCAATGGCCGCCGGTAACTGCTCCGGTCCATCGGCAGTGGCAACCCCCAGCGACATGGAGACAAGCGGGCTGCCGGACTGTTGCTGCAGCTGTTTTCGTATTCTTTCCAGCATGGTTGCGGCCTCGGTATGCCCCAGGCCGGGCAGCAGGATCACAAACTCATCCCCCCCTACCCTGGCGATCAGCTCGTCGGCCCGGAAACACCTGCTCATCAGCCGGGCTGCAGCACAGATCAGCTCATCACCGGCGGCATGGCCTTCCCGGTCATTAACCTCTTTCAGGCCGTCAAGGTCACTGACAATCACCGATATGGGCCAGGTGCGGCC
>DIUB01000218.1 GCA_002422265.1 Geobacter sp. UBA6169 | reverse complement strand
GGTCAGGCGCGGTCTTGGCCACCAGCCCCAGATCCGTGGCAATAAAGGCGACCCGGCTGGTTGCCCCATCCCCCTGCAGCTGCACCAGATAGGCACCGGGAGGCAGCGCAGGCAGCTTGAAGCGTGCCCGGTTGCGGTGCTCGTTCTTGGCCGGCTTCAATGTAATACTCATCTTCTTGTGCAGCTTCAGCAGGTGGTCCGGAATCTCTTCCGGCTTGGTAAGATCAACGCTGTTGTTGATGATCGCCTCAGGCGCAATCCGGTTGATGGTAACCTGGGCCTTGGTGACCCAGAGGCCGTAGACCCTGATCGCTACCTCTTTGTTGGACAGGAGCACATCACCGTACAGCTCAACATCAAGCGACGGTGGCCTTGGGGTGGCAACCAGGGCCAGCTGCTGCTGTTCCCCTTCTTTCAGGGTCAGTTGCTGTTCAGTCCGCTCCATCCGTTCGTCCGAGACGGCAACGGTGTAGCTGCCCGGTGGCAGCATCCCGATCCGCAGCTTGCCAGCGCTGTCCAGCTTGCCGCTGCGCCAGACAGTGCCGCCGTTCAAAGACAGCGAGACACCGCTAGCAGAGCTCATATACCGGTTGCCGGGGAGGCTGGCGCTGATCTCAACCACAGCTGCCCGGCGCACGGTCAGATCCCCCAGCTGTTTGTCTTCACCGGCAGCAGGCTGGGGATAAAAGGACTTTTCCAACACCCAGCCCGGCTGCTCCAGAATCAGGTCATGGCCACGGGGGTCAAGGCTGTCAAAACGGAACCTGCCACCTGCATCAGTGGTGGCGCTGAACAACCGGTCAACCAGCATCCTGAACCCGGCCAGCGGCTTGCCGGTGCTATCCACCAGACGCCCGGAAAGGGAGGCGGCCTTGTTCAGCCAGACCTTGGGTTCGGCCTTTTCCTGACCATCCAGATACAGGTAGTTGCGGGTGGTACCCATGCCTGCAGCACTGGTCAGATAGTAGTAAGACCCCTTGGGCAGACTGACGGTTCCGCTGCCGTTGGCATCAACGGTCAGGTTGGCAACAACCCTGCCCGGTCCCTTGTCTTCCCGGAACTCGATTGATGCCGAAGGTAGCGGTTTATTGGTCTCGGCAGTCATCACCGTAACCTGCACCGGTATGGGGCCGGTTGCAACAGGTGCGGCAGAAAGAGGGGCGCAGATCAGGAACGAAAGCAGCAGGATGGACAGCAGGGTGTATAGGCGTTGCATACCAGGCTCCTCTAATAAAGCTTGCAGCTGCAGTGGCAATCCGTTTCCAATATTTTGGTAGTTCAATTTTGCCATTCGGGATTACGGCTTAAAAACCTTGAGTTCAAGCTCCTTGACCGGCTTGAAATGTTTGGTGTTGCTGCTCGTGAGCGGCAGACCGTTTTCCGTTGCCGTTGCCGCAATGATCGCATCACCTGCCCGCATGCCAGATGACAGGCCATACTCTTCAACATAGACGAGCGCACGGTGTCCGATGTTTTCAGTCAACGGTAAGACCGTGAAATTGAAATCAGCGATAAAACGTTTGATCTGGCGGTGTTGTTGTTTGTTTTGGGCACACTGAAGTAATTCCATGTAGGTTTGCACCGATAGAAACCGTTTGTGTGCAGCATCCATCAGGGCTGCTGCCTTTGTGTTGCCACGCTGTACCCAGATGAACATGTCGGTATCAAAGATCATAGCGATTGCCCCGCAGGTCTTTCATGATATCCTCAACGGTGCCGGTGTCGTGTGCACACATGCCAAAGAAAGGGTGGTTGCACACCTTTTGGGTTGAGCCGGTGCCTTCAATTGGAATGATGGTACCCTTTGGTTTGCCGTGATAGAGGATCGTGACCCGCTCTCTGTTTTCCAGAGCTGCCAGGATATCACTGGTTTTATAGCGTAAATCAATAATCGAAGCGTTCATAGCTATCTCCATAATGTCTAATCAAGTATAGACATATGTAGCCTCACATGGTCAGGGTGTCAACTGAGATTCTCCGGGGATGGCTTGCCCGGTCCTGATATACGCTGCCTTGAACCGATACAGCCTGACCCCGCTGCTGCGCTCATGCAACCCCAGCCGCTTCAGGGCAGAGCGCCAGGCATACTGTGCAGTGCGGGCTTCACCCGGCACTATGGCCACGCCACGGCCATCAGGTGCTTCCACCAGCAGGCCTTCACGCTGTGGATTCACCATGTGCCAGTGGCTGATCGGCTGCGGCTGACCGGGAAAGGTGATCTGGATACTGGCAGAACGAGCCAGTTCCGGCGTTAACCGGCCTGCACGAAGATCGTTCTTCAGGGCCAGCCGGATGTTGTCGCTGATCTCATCAAGCAGGGTGGCATGGCGCGGGGTAAAGCTGCCAAAACAGGCCATGACCTGTTGTTTAACAAAGAAGGTGACAAAGCAGGCCCGCTGGGAGTTGGCGCTGATTGACGGCTGGCTTGGTAGTAGACGCTTTTCCAGACGGCTGATCATGACTGCTCTGGCATATTCCAGCAGGGCGGTCTGGTCCGGCTGGCTGAAGGTTGCGCCGGAAGCAGGAGTTACCGGCAGGCAAAAAAGCAGACAGATCAGCAGCAACCAGCGCTTCATGGTCTGCTTCCTGCCACCACCCGGCTGGGAGCCGGATAGATATCCTGAGAGATTAACTCATCCCGCAGCTGTCCTTTTTCCCTGATGATCCGCCGGGTTTCAGTGGAAAAGCCGCTGGCCCCCTGTTGCTGCGAGGCTTGGGCAGTACCGGTGACCACAACCGTATCCGGCACCAGTCTGGTGCGGCTGACAATTATTTCAGCGGAAAACGGTTTCTCAACCGGGCCGTACAATGAGGTGGTCAGGCGGTTCTGGTTCAGGGCAATGCGCAGTTGCAGCGGGTAGGGGTGGGGGTTTTTCAGTTTCAGGTCTTTGCGCCAGGAGGCGATGGTGGCATCCCGGCCCGGCGGAACATGTCCGACAGTGCGGGAATGGGGGTGTCGCTCCACCACCTGCATACCGGCCAACAGTCCGGCATTGTAGATGGTGGAGGCCAGCTGGCAGATNNTAGCCCTTGCCAGGATCACGGGCACCGACCCGCTGGTTAAAGCTGAAGGTCTCACCCGGTGCAATAATCAACCGGTCTAGGTCGCGGGCTGCAGTGGCGGTGTTGTGGCGCTGCTGGTCTGAGCGAAGTTGCAGAGAGGTGCTGAAGCCGCCCCAGATATGGCTGAAGGCTTCTGATCCGTAGCTTTGGTACGATCCGCACAGCAGCAGGATGCTGATGATAGCTGCAGCCAGTGGCCGCATATCAGATAAACCTCACAAATACCTGATTGGAGAGCAACATCCCCTGTTTTGTCAGGGCCAGCCGGTCAGGTGTGCAGGTAATCAGCCCGGCCTGCTGCAGTTGCCTGATTTCTTCTGCATAGCGTTGATCCAGCCGTTCATCAAACTGTTCTGCACAATTGCTTAAACTGATGCCATCCGCCATCCGCAGCCCGAGAAAGATCACCTCTGACAGGGCATCTTCGCGGGTCAGTTCCTGTTGTTCTGTTGCAGCAAGCCTGTTGTTTCGGATCGCATCAGCCCAGGTTTTATAATCACCCTGATTGCCCCAGCGGATACCCCAACCCTGCCGCAGAAATGAGTGTGCGCCGGGGCCGATTCCCAGGTAGCCATCCCGCTGCCAGTAGCCGCAGTTGTGTCGGGAACGCTTGCCGGGCCTGGCAAAGTTGGCAATCTCATAATGCTCATAGCCCGCAGCGGTTAGCCTGCTGTCAGCCTCTTCAAGCATGGCTGCGGTCTGGTCATCATCCGGTAGCTCAGGCGAACCATCCGGGTATCTGGTAGCAAATGGAGTGCCCTCTTCAATGGTCAGGCCATAGACCGAGAGGTGATCCGACTGGAGGCTGATCGCCTGCTGCAGACTGTTCTGCCAGTGGGTCATGGTCTGCTCCGGCAGGCCGCAGATCAGATCAATGCCGATAGAATCAAAACCTGCCTGTCGGGCAAGCGTCAGCGCTGTTCTGCTCTCTTCCGCTGTGTGGATTCTGCCCAGTGCAGCCAGCATCCGGTCATCAAAACTCTGCACCCCCAGAGACAGGCGGGTAACACCGCCCTGACGATAGCCGCTCAGAGAATCAAGGTTGACCGTGCCGGGATTGGCTTCAAGGGTGATTTCGACATCATCGGCATGGCCAAACAGGTTGCGGGAACAGGCCAGAAGGTGTGCCACCTGTTCTGCCGACAGCAGGGACGGGGTACCGCCTCCCAGATAGACGGATTGCAGCGGCTGATTGTCAGGCCAGGCTGCTGCTGCCAGTTTCATCTCCTGTAGCAGCAGGTTGCAGGTCTGATCAAGATCATGCCCGGCAAGCGGTCGGGAACTGAAGGCACAGTAACCGCACTTTGCCTTGCACCAGGGGATATGGATATAGAGACGGGAAAACATCAAACATGACCATTCTGCGGTTGCAACCGGTCCGGTCCGGCAGTACTATGCTGCCCTATCTGCAGGGAAAGGATGATGATCATGAGAGTTGCTCTGCTGCTGTTGTTGTCTGTGTTGGTGCCTGCTGCAGCCCAGGCGGAGACACCGGGTGAAAAGCTGTTTAACCGCAAGTGCACCATGTGTCATAAGGTGAACGGCAGGGGTGGGGAGATTGGTCCTGATCTGGGGAGGGTGGCGTCACGTCTGTCTGGTGCCCAGCTGCAGGCCAAGGTGATGTACCCCAAGAAATCAGCTCCTTCAACCTCCATGCCCTCGTTTGCCACCCTGCCTGCAACGGAGATGGACGCGTTGCTCAGCTATCTGAAAACCCTGCGTTAAGGGGCCGGGACAGGCCTTCCCAGCTCCTGTTCACAGCCGATATCAGCCACTTCAACCTGCCGGGGCTGATTTGACAGCTTCAGGGTCAAGGGGCGGCTCAACTCTTCAGTTGCCCGCCCTTCTTTCAGTTGTACCTCGCCGTGAAATAATGTCCTGCCTGAAAAACGGATGGCCTGCTGTGCATTGCCTGCCGCCACATAGGTGTACTTCAGATCACAGTAGTAGCGCACCGGTCCGTTCAGACTCTCCGGTCCCCGCACCCGCAGGGTGCCGTTGAGGATGCACTCGTTGTGCTCAAGCACCCCTGTGTTGCAGACCAAGGTGGGCATGGCAACCCTGATGGTGACCGGATCTGCAGCGTGGGCAGTCAGTGCGGAAACCAGCAGGGTGCTGAGGAGTCCGGCCATAGTGAAGGTTGTGCAAGTGTAGCTCATGATTACCCCCTGATCGGCCACCCGTTTTCAAATCCGGGCGGGAAGAAGTTTTCTCTGGTGCGGTTGTAGTAGCCGAACTGGAGCCGGGGAAACTCCTGCTTCAGTTCGACCAGCAGCTGGTACATGCCGATGCCGCGTTGAGTGACCCCCATGGCCTGATTGTAGAGATCCGGATCAATCGAAAGGTTGCGCATCTGGATCATATCCACGCCGGTATCGGCCACAAACCGCTTCAGTTCGGCCACCTCTTCCGGCGCATCGTTGACACCGGGGGAGATCAGATAGTTGATCATGGTGAACCGTCCGGCCTGCTTGGCAATCTTCAGCGATTGCCTGACCGCCTTAAATTTGTAACCTTTGGGGCGGTAATAGGCGTTGTAGCGATCCTCCAGCACCGAATTGAGTGAAAAACGGAATGAATCCATACCGGCATCGCACAGCTCCTGAATCCGCTCCGGCAGTGAGCCGTTGGAGTTGAAGTTAATCGTACCCCGACTGGTGGCTGTCTTAAGGCGGCGGGTGGCCTCAGCAATGGTGGTGGCCTGCATGATCGGGTCCCCCTCGCAACCCTGACCGTAGGAAACTATGGCCTGATCTGCTGTCTCAAGATGGGGCAGGGCCAGCTCAATGATCTCCTCAGGGGTAGGGACAAAGCTGATCCGGTCATGGTTGGCGGGGCAACATTCCGAGGCCTGCAGCGAGATGCAGCCCAGGCAGGCCGAGTTACAGACCGGCGAGGTGGGCAGCGGCGCCTCCCAGCGTTTGAAAAACAGGTTCTTGGCTGCAAAGCAGTGGTAATCAATGGCGCAGCGGGCCAGCTGCTCCAGCAGGCGGTTATCCGGCAGTTCTGCCAACCGTTGCCGCACCAGCGGGTCCAGCAGCCGGTCATCATAGTTTTCCGGGTTCCAGTTCTGGTTGCTGTCCACCCTGGTTGCGGCCACCACAAAGCAGTCCTGTTCTTCATCCCAGCCCACGGCAGTATAGGACCAGAGTGGCAACACTACCTGTTTTTTGGCGTAGTCACAGGCAGGCAGCAGGGTGCGGGCATAGCCGGGAGCCATAAAGGCCGAGATCGCCTGCAGGCCACCCCGGACACCAGGGGCCTTGTCAACGGTGATGAACCCCTTTTTACGGCTGTCCCAGGCAATGGGTGGCGTGTCGGGGATGGTAAACAGACGACTCCCCTCCGGCAGAGGGATCAGTTCGATTGACTCGGGCAGAACCGCCTCCGGGCCGCTCATGCCGGCCATGGTCAGATAGGGGTGGTCATAGATCTGGCCTTGGGCATCGGCGTAGACAAGTTTGGGAAGGGTACGTTTCATGGCGTGGGGGCGCGGTAGCTGGTTGACGGTCCGGTGCCGATCCCGAACAGACCGGCCAGGTTGAAGTTGACGGTCCAGGTGCGGTTGTTGGGGCGTTCCTGATAGCCTACGATCATGCTCCAGCACTGGTGGCGATACTCCAGGGTGTAGTTGGATTCGAGGAAATCCCGTTTGTCAAAGGAGTAGCGGGTGCTGTAGGCCAGGTGGACCGGGTTGGTCAGGGCAATGGTGGCGCCAGCCTCCAGGTAGTCCAGTTGCTGGTCCACCATGCGGTAGCTGATCCGGCCGGTGTTGCCGCGCTGGTCATTGTATGCAAAGCCGCTGGCAGTGCTGGCAATCCGGTGGGAATAATGGCTGTAGCGGAGATCGGCCAGCAGCCGGAAATGACGATGCAGCCAGGTGTCGCTCTCCAGGGTCAGGTCGCTCCAGGGCCGGGAGTCATCGGTTAACGTCAGCAGATTTGAACGGGTGCCGCTGGGGGTGTAGGACTGCAGCAGCCGCAGGGTCA
>DIUB01000163.1 GCA_002422265.1 Geobacter sp. UBA6169 | reverse complement strand
CGAAGCCAACAACGCCATATCAACGGTCTGGCTGGGCCATGCCGGAGCCGGAGAATCCACTCCCGGCAAGCTGGGCGGAGAATCAGCCGCAACAGCAGTACGGGATGACATCCGCGATGATGACGCCAACCTGATCGCTGAGACCCTGCAGCAGGTGGTCAACTGGATCTGTGAGATCAACTGGGGCAGCGCAGCCGATGCTCCCAGGGTGGAACTGAAGCAAAAAGAGCAGATCGACACCACCCAGGCCGAGCGGGATGACAAATTGACCAGGTCACTGGGCCGCTCCGGCAAACGCCTGACCACGAACTACTACATCAAAACCTACAACCTGGACCCGGAAGATATTGAGGATACACCTGCGCCCCCACCCCAACCCTCCCCCGCTGGGGGAGGGAGCGAAACCCCTTCCCCCAGCGGGGGGAGGCCGGGAGCGGGGCAGCAGTTTGCCGAGCCTGACCCAGCCGCCCAGGACTCCGCCGATATCATCAATGACCGTCTGGCCGATGAAACCGCCCCGATCATCAACGGTTGGCTGAATGCCCTGAAAAAAGAAGTTGATCAGGCGGGCAACCTGATTGACTTGCGTGCCGATCTGCTGACCGCTGCACGGAAATTGGATCTCGCTCCCCTGGCCACCACGATCCGTGACGGCCTGCTGCTATCCCGCCTGGCTGGCCGGGCCGAGGTAATTGACGAAATAGCCGCATCAGAGGCCGGGGCATCGTTTGCCGACATGGTCCGGATGCATGATTGGTCGCCGTCGTATCAGTTTGCCGAGCAGGCGCTGCTGTCTGCCCTGCATCAGCCCTTTAAGTTGGCGCTCGACTTTTTCCGCAACAAGGTCAGCATCCCTACCGAGCGCTGGAACGATCTCTTTCTGGATCAACACTCTCAGGGATTCATGGTGGCCGGTGCCATCAAAGGGGATTTGATAGCCGATCTGCGTGACGCGGTTGACCAGGCTATCAGCGCCGGTATCACCCTGAACGATTTCCGCAAGCAGTGGGACGCCATAGTGGAGCGCCACGGCTGGAAGTACGTCGGTGGCCGCAACTGGCGTACCCGCATCGTCTACGAGACCAATACCAGGCAGGCCTACAACGCCGGTCGCTGGCAACAGGTCACTGATCCGGATGTACTGCGCACCCGCCCCTACCTGACCTATCGCCACGGCGATTCCGTCAGACCCCGCCCTCCCCATCTGGCCTGGAACGGCACCACCCTGCCCGCAGATGATCCCTGGTGGGCTACCCATACCCCCCAGAACGGCTGGGGCTGCAAGTGCAAGATCTTCAGCGCCGGTGAACGCGACATCGCGCGGATGGGCCGGAGCGCTATCAGGCAAGCTCCGCAGGATGGAAGCTACTCCTGGACAGATAAACAGGGCCGGACGTTTGAGATCCCCAACGGCATTGATCCAGGGTTTCAGTATAACCCAGGGACAGCGGCCCAGAAGAGCAAGGACATCCTCAACGACCGGATCAACCAGCTGCCGTCTGATATTGCCAAACAGATCCGGGCAGAGATTGCCCAGGGAGAAAAACAGCGGTGAGTCTGGTTACCATTACCCACAACATCCCCCAGGCACAACAGGGGTTGGCTACGCTGGCTCGCAAGGCAGGCACGATCAAGCCAGCGCTCAAAACCATCGGTGAGACATTGGTTAACTCCACCAGAGACCGGTGGGATAAAGAAGTCGACCCACAGGGGAACAAGTGGCAGGCCCTGAAGGCATCAACCCTGAAGCGGAAAGCCAAGAAAAAAAAGTCGCTCAAAATCCTGCTACAGGATGACCACCTACGTTTCAACATCAACCCGCAGGTCGAGGAAAACTCACTGATAGTCGGCAGCCCTGAAAAATATGCCGCCGTGCATCAATTAGGCGGACCGGCAGGTCGCAAGGGCAGACAGTTTCATATGCCCGCCCGCCCTTTCCTCGGCATCAGCAAACAGGATGAGGCGGACATTCTGGATGACATTACACAGCATCTGAAATTTTAGCCCCTGTGGCTGTTTTTAGCCTCCAGAGGCGGCACGGGTAAGGCTGAAACCGGTCTACCCAGTTTATAAACAGCGTCCGGCCCCTTTAGATGATTTTTTTGAACAGGTCAACGGACTGATTTTAAGGACTGCAGTACGGTGCGGTTGCACCGTACACAACAGGAGATGAACATCATGGATGAATGGGATCTGGTATTTCGCACCGGACAGCATACCGACAGCTCCGGCAAGACCCACAACTGGACCACTGCTGATCTGGATAAGATCGTCAATTCGTTTAACCCGGCCTACCACGAGCCGCCGCTGGTAATTGGTCACCCGTCCGACAACGCCCCGGCGTTTGGTTGGGTATCCGACATCAAGCGGGTGGGTGATGGTCTGTACCTGCAATACAAGGACGTGGCAGCAGAGTTCAAGGATTGGGCCTCCAAGAAACTCTTTAAAAAGAAAAGCATTGCTGTCTACCCGGACGGTTCCCTTCGCCACATCGGCTATTTGGGGGGCATGCCTCCGGCAATCAAGGGGCTGCCTGATTTTGCGTTTAATGATGGCGATAAAGGCACAGCCATTACCTACGAATACAGCGACTGGCGCATGTCCACCCTGGGGCAGATCATCATGCGCCTCCGTGACCACTTGGTTGAAACCCTGGGAGCGGACAAGGCTGACAACATAATCAAAGGCTGGGAGGTGCAGGATCTGCTGACACCTCCGCCTGAACCGGAACAATCAAACAGTCTGTACAACGAACCCGAGGAGGAAGGTATGAAACCTGAAGAGGTACAAGAGCTGGTCACGAAAGGCGTGGCCGAAGGGCTGAAGACATTCAGCGAGGCGATGGGAAAGATCATCAAGGGGCTGGAAGATCAAGTCGCCGGGCTCAAGAAAGACTTGACCACCGGGCGCGAGGACAATCAGCGCCGGGAGTTCAGTGACTTCCTGATGACCCCTGCGATGCAGCAGCGGGTTCCAGAGAGCGGACGGGAGGCCACCATCGCCCAGATGATGACCCTGGCCAGTGCCGCCTCAGTTGAGTTTGGCGAGGGTGATGCCAAAACCACCAAGTCTGCTCTGGATGTCTACAAGGATCAACTGCAGGCGCTGCCAACAGTGGTTCAGTTTGGTGAGCATGCCACCAAGGACAAGGTGGGGGATCTGGGGCAGGTCTCAAGCGACGCCAAGGCCATCGCTCAAAAGGCACAGGAGTTCTGTGATGCAGAGGCCAAGGCAGGGCGTACCGTGTCTATCGCCGATGCGGTAACCCACGTAACCAGCCAGACGGGAGGTGCCCAATGAGCGTGTTGGGATACAGCATCGCATCAAGGTCGGCAGCGGAGATCGGAGCCAAGTTGATTGTGGCCCATGGTGCCAGCGACGGCATTGCGAAGCAGGCAGCCGCTGCTACCGACAAGCTGATCGGAGTAACCGATTTGGGCGCTGATGCAGCGAACCAGATACTGGACATCCAGCGTAACGGCCCTGCAAAGGTGCGATACGGTGGCGCCGTAGAGCGTGGTGACTACCTGACCAGCGATGCCGCAGGCAAGGCGGTACCGGTTACCAAACCAGCCGCCGATACAACCGTGTACTACATCGGACAGGCGTCTGTAAGTGGCGTTGCAGACGATATCTGCGTCGTTGATCTCGCCCCTGGCGTACTCAAAGGATAGAAAGGAGCTGAACCGTGTCTGTTAAAAGTCCATTTCCCATTATAGCGGTGCTGTGCGCCGTTGCCATGGCCTACAAAAACGAGGACATGATTGCTGACTTGGTACTGCCGTTTGTCCAGGTTGATGGTGAAGAGTTTTATTACCTGGATTACCGCAAGACCGATGTGTTCCAGATTCTCGAAACCGAAGTCGGGCGCACCTCGCTACCGACAACTGTCAGTCTGGAGGCTGAGAAGCTGCTGGCCAACGTTGTTGACCATGCCCTGCGCGGCGAGATCCCCATGAAGGACATCAACCGTGCTGCCCAGGCTGCCTACAAATACGATCCGGAACAGCGCATGGTTGCACACCTGCAAAAGCTGCTGTCTCTGGCTCGCGAGGTTCGTACCGCGCGGCTCGTGTTTAACGCAGCCACCTATTCCCGCAAAGTCAAACTGGAAGGCACCAGCAAGTTTGATGGCGTTGACTCCGATCCGATCGGCGTGATCAACACTGGCCTGGATAGCTCCATCATGCGACCCAATACTATGGTCCTGGGCCAGGACGGCTGGCGCAAGCTACGTACCCACCCGGACATCATGAAGGCCATTAACCGGACCGATGGTGACAAGGGTATGGCGACCCGCGAACAGGTTAAAGAGTTGTTTGAGATCAAGAACCTGTTTGTCGGACAAGGCTGGGTCAACACGGCCCGTGAGGGGCAAGCGCCTCAAATGGCACGGGTCTGGGGCAGCAACATCTCCCTGATCCATCAGGACACCGAGGCCAATGCAGATAGCGGCATTACCTTTGGCTATACGGCCCGTTGGGAAGCCCCCTGGGGTGGTAGTCAGTTTGATAAAAACATTGGTGCCCAGGGCGGCATGGACGTTCGTACCGGCTCCCATATCAAGGAGATGATCACCGCTCCTGAACTGGGCTACTACATCGAGGATGTCTAGGAGGCTGGCATGTCGAAAAACACTTACACCGTAACGTCTCCGATCATGCACGGTCGCCGTTTTGAGATTGGTGATGCGATCACTCTGTCTGATGACGATGCTGCCAGATTATCAGCGTATGTTGATCTGGACAGCAAACGTGAGGCTGATCCAGCGGCGGTACCAGGCCCCGTAACCGTAACAATTACTGCCGCTACTGACCGGGCTGTCGACTTCCAAGCGAGGATCGCAGAGCTGGACACCGATCTCCGTAAGCATCAGGAGGCAATTGCTACTCTGAATGATGAGCACGACAAGGCTGTGGCCGATCTACAAAAACAGATTACCGATCTGCAGGCCGAAAACGAGCAGCTGAAGGCAGCAGCCAAACCAGCAGCAAAGGGGAAGTAGCATGTACACCACTGCGGAGACACTCATTGATAAATATGGCGTTGATCTACTGATCAGACTGACCATCAAGCAACCCACCGGTGAGGAGACCGAACCTGACCTCACGGTGATCAACCGTGAGATCAGCCGGGTGGATGGCATTATCGATGGGTACCTCCGCAGTCGTTACACCCTGCCGCTGTCAGAGGTGCCACCGGAGCTGGCAGGCTATGCCGAGGATATGGCCATTGCCCGGATCTACGGTTGCATGCCGGAGCGCACCATCCCGGAGGATCTCTCTAGGGCGTCAAAGGAAGCAACCGCCTGGCTGCGGGATGTTCAGAAGGGGCTGGCCAGTTTAAGCGTGGCCGAGCTGCCATCGGCCTCAACCGGTGGCGAACCGGGCGCAACCGGTTTTTTCAAAACCAACAAGACTGCCGCCGATCGCATTTTCGATGATGCAACCCTTGACCGGTTTACCGGGCGTTAATCATGGATTTTATCAGCCCCATTGAAGACGCCATCATCAAACGCCTGGAGGTTAAGACCGCCAAGCGGGTGTTGGTGCAATGCTATCCGGATGATCCGGAGACCTACGAGCCTACCCACGGGGTAGGCGCTCTGCTGGTGCGCTTTGCCGAGGGCAATTACGGTGACACGCGGGACACCAGCCTGGTTGTCCAGGACAGAGAGATGCTGTTTGAGGTTACACTGGCCATGTGGAGCCTGCGGGGTAAGCAGGGTGGTATTTATGAGTACATGGAAACAGTACGGACGGCCCTGACCGGATTCCTCCCGCCCAACTGCAGCAAGAAGTTAACCCCGGTGTCTGAAGGGTATGTGGGCCGTGGGGCTGGCCTGAAGGTTAAAAACAGGCGGCTGTGGCAGTACCAGATTACGTTCCGGACAGAGACAATCAACATAGAAGTGCAGGAAGAGGAGCCGGTGATCCTGGTCAAACGGATTACCGCACTATGCGAGACAACTAACGAGACGTTCACCGTCTCATCGGAGGTGCCGTAATGGCAGAAAAGACCTATCTCTACCAGGGGCCGGTTGCCACCGGCATCACCCTGCCGCCCAAAAAAGAGGGCAAACAGCCGGATGATCTGCTGATGCATCCGGGCAAA
>DIUB01000108.1:2020-3623 GCA_002422265.1 Geobacter sp. UBA6169 | reverse complement strand
GGCGTATGGAGCGGGGATACAGGGGTGAGCGGAATCGCAGCTGCTCATTTGATCAGCCAGACCGTTGTTGACGAGCATTGCTATTCTGTGGTTATCTGGGCTCCCCATGGAAAACAGCAGGTTACTCCTTGCTGAAGGGGGCCGATGGATGACTTCATGTCAACGATACTTTGGTTGGTGCCCACTGTGCTTGCTGTAGTCCGTGATGGAGCAAGCTGAATTATTGCCGGACTAAAATCCGGCAGCGGCTCTTTTAATAGATCCACGGATGATCAGAAAACAACAGCCGCGTTCAAACTTGACAAAAAAGTAAAAACAGATTCATTCAAAAGAGCGATAAAATCGACTATGAACAACTGGTCATGAGGGGGTAACCAATCCCTCTGTCCGGTTGATTGAAAATTTCGAACCGAGCATCATGCATCAAGATGCCGTCAACCGGTAATCGTCGAATAGCGATGATGACAACGAAGGGTTTTTCAAATGCTGCAACAAAGACTCAAAATATTCTTTTTTCTGCTGCTTGGATTGGCCACAATTGGCTATATCCTCTCACTGGGCCATCACACGGTCTCAAATTTCTTGCTGGCCGGCACAATCGCCTACCTGGTCGTCCCGCTGGTACGTTTTCTTGAAGATCGCAAGATACCGNNTGGCTGCATTTTTTTTGCTGGCCCGGTTCAATGCCCTGATAACTTCAGCGCCTGAGTACTTTGCGAAGCTGCAGCAGACGATACAAGGCATCCAGGCATACCTCGTAAACGCCGGACTGCCGAAAGAAAGCGTTGCAGGCCTGTCGGACCTTCCACTTCCGACCAATATCGGCTTGCAACTGGTGTCAAAGGCAAATGCACTTGGGACCGGCTTGTTTCATCTGGTCATTATTCCGATCGTGCTTTTCCTGATGCTGTACTATCGCAGCAGTATCAAAGAGTCGGCAATTATGCTGGCTCCGGAACAGTACAGGAGTGAAATTATCCAGATAGGCAGAGAAATTGATCGTGCAATGCGTCAGTTCTTGTTCGGCCAGGCGATCATTGTCGCGGTGGTCTGGCTTTTTACCTACCCGGCCCTGCTTCTTATCGGTGTCAAGTACCCGTTAATTTGTGCCCTGGTGGCCGGAGTATTGACACTCATCCCCTACATTGGAACCTTTGTTTCGATAACGTTGCCTCTCTTTCTTGCATATGCTGATGGTTTGGGAGCGGGAGCGCTGGTCCAGATTATTTTCGCCTATAGTCTGATTCACCTGGTAGAAGGTTATATCGTCAAGCCTCTGATTTACAAAAGGGGGGTTATCAATCTCCATCCCCTTGCGACAATTTTTGCAGTTCTTTTTTTCGGAGAGGTGTTNNGGGCTGTGGGGTATTGTCCTGGCAATACCTGCGGTAGCCATTGCAAAAATAATCTGGCAGCATATCCCTAATATAAGCAGGCAACACAACAGCACTACCATGACATCCGAAACCTGATACCAGCCGGGTCCGGAAAGAACGGGCTGCAGACTCCGTTTTGATTACACTCCCCTTTCCTGTTACAGCCTTTCTTGGCGTATGATCTGACTTGCCACCAGAACAGTAACAGCCCGTTGTTTCGCTCGCGT
>DIUB01000108.1:0-2014 GCA_002422265.1 Geobacter sp. UBA6169 | reverse complement strand
TGGCCGGGGCCGGTTCCGGCAAGACTCAGGTGATCACCAGCCGGATTGTCCATCTGCTGACCAGACTGAAGGTGCCTGCCGGGCAGATCCTTGCCGTTACCTTTACCAACAAGGCAGCCCGTGAGATGCAGGAGCGGGTCAGACGTGCAGCCGGCAGCAAGGCAGAGGGGATGCTGATCAGCACCTTCCACTCGCTGGGGGTGCGTATCCTGCGGCGTGACATCCGTCGGCTGGGGTACAAACCCAACTTCACCATCTACGGTGACAGTGACCAGTCCGGCGTGGTGCGGCAGGTGCTTTCAGACCTGAACATCGACACCAAGCAGTATCCCCCGGATCAGGTNNCGCTGGCAGATATCCATGGCCAAGAACCGGCTTATGAAGCCGGAACAGTATGCTGCCCAGGCAGCCACGCCGCTTGAAAGGATCACTGCACAGGCCTATCCCCGGTATCAGCAGCAGCTACGTGCCTACAACGCCATTGATTTTGACGACATCATTATGCTGACGGTGCAGATNNGTGGATGAATACCAGGATACCAACGCCGGACAGTATCAGCTGATCGCGCTGCTGGCCCGACAGCACGGCAACCTTTGTGTGGTCGGTGATGATGATCAGGCCATATACGGCTGGCGCGGGGCTGACGTGGCCAATATCCTCAACTTCTCACACGAGCGTCGCGGCTGCAATGTGATCAAGCTGGAACAGAACTACCGCTCGACCGGCACGATCCTGGCGGCGGCCAATGCCGTAATCCGCAATAACAGCATGCGCAGCGACAAGCAGCTCTGGACCGCATCCGGCAGTGGTGAGCCGATTGCTCTGCTGGTGGCAGACACCGATGATGATGAGGCCCGTCTGGTGGTGGAGCAGCTGCAGCTGGCCCAGTATCGCAACCAGCGCCCCTGGCGTGACTTTGCCGTGCTGTATCGTTCCAATGCCCAGAGCCGGGCCTATGAGGAGGCACTGCGGATGGAGGGGATACCGTACATCCTGGTAGGGGGACAAAAGTTCTTTGAACGGAAAGAGGTCAAAGATGCCCTGTCATACCTGGCGGTACTGGCCAACCCACGGGATGAGGCCGCCCTGGTCAGGACCATCAACTTCCCTCGGCGCGGCATTGGCGACACGACCCTGCTGCGGCTGCAACAGTGGTCTCTGGAGCACAGCGCACCCCTGTTTGACACCCTTGGTAAGGCAGCAGAGATAGAGGGTTTAAGTGAAGCGGCCCGTAAAGCGGTAACCGAATTCCACAGCCAGATCATGCAGGAACTGGCAAGCTTCAGCGCCACCAACATGGCCGCCCAGGCCACGGCCCTGTTCAAGCGGCTGGGGATCAATCAAGAGCTGTACCGCACCATTGACAATCCCGTCCAGGCCCGCAAGCGGATTGAAAACATTGAGCAGGTCATCAACGCCCTGGCCGGGTTTGAAGAGCGGAACCCCGGTGCTGGTCTGGCAGCCTTTCTTGAGCGGATCGCCCTGCTGGAGGACAACCGTCGCGAATCCGACGATGACGGTGATAAACAGCAGGACGCAGTGACCCTGATGTCGTTGCATGCCAGCAAAGGGCTGGAGTTTCCGCAGGTCTTTCTGGTGGGGCTTGAGGAAGGACTGCTGCCGCACCACCGCTCCATGGATGAAGACCCTGAAGTGGCCGAAGAACGGAGGCTTTGCTATGTCGGCATCACCCGTGCCCGTGAGCAGCTGACCATTTCACGCTGTCTGCGACGACGTAAATACGGCACCTGGGAAGAGCGGACAGCCAGCCGATTTCTGGCCGAGATACCGGCCGAGCTGTTTGAAGGCGGGGCAGCGGCAGACGAACAGGCCGCACCGGTTGATATGGGGCTGGATTTCTTTGCACGGATGCAGGAGCTGTAAGGACAGCACAACAACATTGCAGCAACGGTGGTTTGAGCGGGCTTTTTGTTGCTCCAGACGGGAATCAAGACAGGTTCCACAACGCCATTTCAAGCATGTCTTTCGGGCTCTTGCCCACCTCGGTCACCA
>DIUB01000155.1 GCA_002422265.1 Geobacter sp. UBA6169 | reverse complement strand
ATTCCAGTTCGGCCCACCAGTAGCCCTCCGGCAGCTGCTCACGGAAGAAGAAGTCGCGGGTCAACTCGATACTCTTGTCCAGCGGATTGCCGGACCGCCCTTCCATTTTCTTCCAGATGGTGGTGGTCAGGTGGTGAATCTTGGCAGAAGTCTTGGCAGTGGTGTCGGTGACCGGCAGTTCCTGCGGTGCAGCCGCTGCACCGTTAAATGACGTTAAAGCAAAGGAGATAGGGTATTTACTGGTCTTCATGCAGTAACCTCTTTCTAGTCTGGTTTGTTGGCTGCTATCAGTAACCGCCGAACGGTTGTTCAGACAGCAAAGCTGTAGCAAATAGCATAACACAGAGCAATTGTACATATTCTTTACAGAAGCCCTGTTTTCTGCACCGGTTTCTACTGGCAGCATGGTTCAAGGCTGTGCTATAGCAATGCAATTGTGTACGCAGACAGAAAGGACAAGGAAGTCAGATATGTTAACCGGTAAACAGAAACGACATTTGCGCGGCCTGGGGCACAGCCTCAAGCCGGTGCTGCTGATCGGCAAGAACGAGCTGGAAGAGGGATTTATCAAAGAGGCTGATGCCGCTCTGGCCTGCCATGAACTGGTCAAGGTCAAGGTGCTGGAGAACTGCCTGCTGGATCGCCATGAAGCCGCTGAAGGGCTTGCAGAGGCTACCGGCGCCGAGATTGCCCAGGTGCTGGGCAAGACCTTCCTGTTGTACCGTCCGGCTGAAAAGCCGGTGATCGTCCTTCCCGTCAACCCGGATTGAGCAAAGGACGGCTGTGCTGAAAGGGGTGCGCAATCAGGCGCTGGGGCAGCAGGGTGAAGAGGCTGCCGCAGTCTTTCTGAAACAGCAGGGGTATACGATCCTCGAGCGTAACTTCAAAAGTCGTGGCGGTGAAGTGGATATCGTGGCCCGCGACCGTCAGGGGTGTATCGCCTTTGTTGAAGTCAAGACTCGCCGTAACCTGGCCTACGGCGTGCCACAACTGGCGGTTACACCGCGCAAGCAGCATCAGATCAGTAAAGCTGCCCTGATCTGGCTGGCAAAAAACAGGTTGCAGAACAGCCCGGCCCGGTTCGATGTGATTGCGGTTTTGTTGTTGCATGATGCAGAGCCTGCAATTGAGCATATTCCCAATGCATTTGACCTTGCGTGGTGAAGGAGTATCCCATGGATTTCAGTGTTGCCTTGCTGCAGATCAAACCCAAGCTGGGGCGGATTCAGGATAATCTGGAGCTGATCACGGCACAGGTTGAGCAGGCCATTGCCTGCAAGGCTGATCTGGCTGTCTTGCCGGAACTGGCCCTGACCGGCTATTTTTTGAAAGACCTGGTGCCTGAAGTGGCCCTGACCCTTGACAGCCCGGAACTGGCACACCTGGCAAGGCTTTCACAGCAGATCAGCCTGGCGGTGGGATTTGTTGAGGTGACACCGGACTATCAGTTTTACAACAGTGCGGCCTGGTTTGAAGGGGGCCAGCTACGGCATCTGCACCGTAAGGTCTATCTGCCCACCTACGGCTTGTTTGATGAACAGCGTTATCTGGGACGCGGCGACCGTTTCCGGGCCTTTGATACCAGATTTGGCCGGATAGGGCTGCTGGTCTGCGAAGATATGTGGCACCTCTCGGCGCCGTACCTGTTGGCCATGGACGGCGCCACCACCCTGGTCTGCCTTTCCAGTAGTCCCGGACGGGGTATGGATACTGACGAGCTGGGTACTGCTACGGCCTGGCGTACCCTGACCAGTTCCACGGCACGTTTTCTGACCTGCCGGGTCGTCTATGTCAACCGGGTCGGATATGAGGATGGTGTCGGGTTCTGGGGCGGCTCCCATCTGGTGAGCCCGTCAGGTGCGATCAGCGCTGCTGCCCCGGAGTTCGAACCGTCTCTGACCATTGGCCGGTTCCATGATGCCGACCTGCGGCGTGAGCGGATCAATGCGCCACTGTTGCGGGATGAGCGACTGAACCTCACCCTGCGGGAATTATCCCGTATTGAGCAGGAAAGGAGCCGCTGATGTCCAGCTTGATCATTAATACCAGTCTGGTGCGTCGGATCCTGATCGGATTCCTGCAGGATGAGATCTGGAAAGTGGGAGCGAAAAAGGCAGTGCTGGGGCTGTCCGGCGGTATTGATTCAGCCCTGGTCTGCCATCTGGCTGCCGAGGCCCTGGGGCCGGAAAACGTCTCTGCCATCTGCATGCCGTACAAGACCAGCAACCCGGAGTCTGAGGCCCATGCCCGACTGGTGGCCGAGGCCAGCGGCGTGCAGTACTGCGTTATTCCGATTACGTCGATGGTGGATGCCTATTTTGATCAGTTTCCCGATGCCAATGCCATGCGGCGAGGGAACAAGATGGCCCGTGAGCGGATGACAATCCTGTTTGATCATTCGGCCCTGAACGGTGCCCTGGTGCTGGGTACCAGCAACAAGACCGAACTGCTTTTGGGGTACGGCACTCTCTACGGTGACATGGCCAGCGCCCTCAATCCGATCGGTGATCTGTACAAGAGCCAGGTATGGCAGCTCTCGGCAGAGGTGGGGGTGCCGCAGCCGGTGATTGATAAACAGCCGTCTGCCGACCTCTGGGCGGGTCAGACCGATGAAGAGGAGCTGGGTTTTACCTACCGCGAGGTTGATGAGCTGCTCTATCGGATGGTGGATCAGCGGGCCACTACCGACGAACTGGTTGCAACAGGTTTTGCCCGTGAATTTGTTGACACGGTCTATGCCAAGGTTCAGAACTCCCATTTCAAGCGTCGGCTGCCGGTGATTGCCAAGGTGTCCGGCCGCACCATCGACCGTGATTTCCGTTATTCCCGCGACTGGGGAAAGTAGGGAACAGCCATGCCGTTAAATGTCTTTGATGCCATCAGCCCCTCGGTCAGTGCCCTGTTGGGCGGTGCTGACGTGGACTTGCGAGTCGGTGACGATCAGTCCAGAACAGGGGAGGGAAGGCTGGTGCAGTCCCTGACCATTGAAGGGCAGCCCTACTGTTTTTCTGCAATCCGGGAAGGATTGGCCTTTACCAAGACAGAACTGCAGTTCTGTGCCGAGTTGCTGACCGCTTTCAGTGGCCTGTACAGCGGTTTCAAGCTGGAAGGATATGCCGCTCATTTTCGTACGGCATTGCTGGCCTCCATTATGGATATTACCGTCGCCCGCTTTCTTCGGGGTGACCGCAGCAAAGGGTTTTGGCCGATCCAGCAGCTGATTCAGCTGCTGAAGAGCCTCTCTTATCAACGATATGAGGGCAAACCGGCCACCACCGGATTTCTGGTGCATCGAACCACTGAGCCGGCACTGCGCAAGACCATCAAGGAGCGCAGGCATACGCTGATTCCTTTGCAGCCACATCAACATGTAACCCCCAATTTCCTGGACAACCCGCTCACCTATCGTTTTATTGACGGCAACAACCTCTTCTTCATTGCCACCATCCAGATGCAGGTAATCGGCGTATTGCGTACCTCCGGGATCTGTGGACAGACCGATATTGAGCGCCTGACCCAACGAGAGCTGTTTTCTCTGGTGCGGCGCAGCGGCAGCGGTGCCTTTGCCATTACCGTCAACGAGGTGTCGGAAATCGAGGTGCTGATCAGTCCGGCCAAACTGCTGATCCGGCGCAAAGGGGTCTGGGCCATCTTTGATCCGGACATCTTTCGTTCCTTTCTGGCCGACAGTATCGAAAGTGAGACCATAGATGATCTGCTCTGGACCCTTTACGCCGTTTCCAAACAGCGCCACGGCACGGTTATCCTGATCCATGCCGGTACCCCGCGCCATCTGGCCACCCTCAAAAAAGGTTCAGTCGGCGGTGATGACCCGGTGGGTCGCCTGCTGATCAGCCAGGTCAAGGGGCAGACCATTGCCCAGCTCAAACAGTCCGGTATTCTGCTGCGGATACTCTCCTCCGACGGTATGACGGTACTTGACAATAAGGGCAAGCTGCTGGAGACCGGTTTTATTATCGATACCTCCCATGCCCGCGAAATGGTCACCGGAGGCGGTCGAACCACTGCTGCCATTGCCGCCTCGTTCTTCGGCAAGGTGATCAAGGTGTCGCAAGACGGGCCGATCGAGTGTTATCAGGATGGCAGGCTGGTGTACCGGTTTGGATAAAGACCTGCAGAACTTTTGAAACCCGGTTGCTCTGTGTTAAGTGTTTTCGGCGGTAAGGAGTTGAGGAGTATGGACGTTGTTGATGATGGTCGCTGTTTTATCTGCGGCAAGGATAACCCGATCGGGCTGAAGGCGGTTTTTCAGATAGAGCCGGAGCTGCGCCGGGCCGAGACCACGGTACAGATTGCCGAGCACTTTCAGGGCTGGCAGGGGATCACCCACGGCGGCATCATCTCGGCCCTGCTGGACGAGATCTGCGCCCAGGCCTGCATGGGTACCGGCCTGCAGGTGGTGACCAGTGAGCTGAAGCTGCGTTACCGTGCGCCGGTCCCCACCGGATCAACCATCAGGGTGATCGGTGAGGTGACCGGCGAGCGGCGGCGTCTGGTGGATGTCAAAGGGTGGGCAGAGCTTGACGGCCAGGTGGTGGCCGAGGCTGAAGTGATCATGTTCAGGTTGGGGTAATAAACAGATCATCATCATTGGTGGCAATCCCCAGCGCCTTGAACAGGTGTTCTGCCAGGGTGGTGGGATCAAACTTGGCAACAAAGTCGTCAGCACCGGCCTCTTCTGCCTTCAGGCGGTTGGTGGGGTTGCTCATGGAACTATGCAGGATGATTTTGGTGTTGTTGTAGGAAGACAGTTCCCGCACGGTACGGGTAAAGGTGAAGCCGTCCATGCCGGGCATCTCGATATCACAGACAATCAGATCACAGCTGGGTGGTTCTCCCTGGTTCTCAAGCTGTTTGATCGCGTTCAGTGCCTGCACGGCCGAGGTATGGGATTCATGCTCAAACCCCAGCTTGGTCAAGGTCTGCTGCATCATGGTCAGGGCAGTGCGAGAATCATCGATCAGCATGATCCGCCTGCCTTGAGTCTGCACCCCCTGGCTGGTCAGCTCGTCACGCATCTCAATGCCGTAGCCGATTATCTCGCTTAAAATTCCCTCAATATCCAGTAGCAGGATCGTCTCACCGCTGTCGCTGTACCCCACAGCCACCAGTGATTTGGCCTGCACACCGTCCGGCTTGTGGATCTCGTCCCATCCCCTGGTTAAAAGCGTTTCCGGCATGGCAATCACAAAGGCGTTCAGCTGCCGGCTGTACTCGCAGATAATCAGGTAGGCCAGTTGCTGGTCAAAGGGCACCGGTTCCATACCCAGGGCCTCGGAAAGATCAATGACCACAATCGGTTTACCGCGAAAATCCACCGCCCCCTTGACTGCCGGATGGCTGTGGGGCATCCGGTCAAAACGGCGCGGGCTTTCAAGGATCTCAATGATCTTGAATACGTTGATACCGTACAGCTGACCGTCACTCAGGCGGAAGGTCAGCATCTCCATCTGGTTTGAGCGGGACAGGCTGGTCCGTTTCAGGGCTTCATCAAGGGATGTGGTCATGGTCTGGTTCCTTCCGATATGTGGGGTGACAGGCTTCAATACAGGTGCCCTGGAGCTGTCCTTGTACCATCTGTAGGATCTGTACCACAACTTCCTGATTACGCAAGTCGGGTGATGCCGGATAGGCAACTTCAAGGTAATTTCGGGCAATGCCGTTCATCTGGCCGGTTGCTCTGTGGTGGCGCTGTCCCAGTACCTGCAGCGTCTTGCCGATAAAACGCCGGCTGAAGGCCTGACGTTTATCTGCGGCAATGGCACGCAGTTGCTCGGCCCGTTCCTTGATCAGCCGGGGCTGCAGGTGGCCCGGCATGGCAGCGGCCCTGGTGCCCGGTCGGGAAGAGTAAGGGAAGACATGCAGGTCAGCCAGAGGCAGCGACGCTACAAAACGACAGGTTTCGGCATGTTCGGCCTCGGTTTCGCCAGGGAATCCGGCAATCAGGTCTGCCGCAATAAAGGCATCCGGCAGCAGCCGGGCTGCCTGCTCAATCCGGCCACGGAAAAAATCGGTGCTGTAGGGACGCCCCATTCTGACCAGTACGCTATCACTGCCACTCTGTAGTGGAATATGCAGGTGCGGGCAGATTGATGATGCATTGCAGAACAGTGCCAGCAGATCATCAGTCAGCTCGTTCGGTTCAATCGATCCCAGTCGCAGCCGGGGGACGATCATTTCGCTTGTCAGCCGTTGCACCAGTTCCAGCAAGCTGCAGGGAGGTGAAAGATCAAGCCCGTAGGCTCCCAGGTGAATGCCGGTCAGCACCAGCTCCTGAAAGCCCCGCCCGGCCAGCTCGCGGGCAGCCAGCAGTACCTCGTCAAACGCTACCGAACGGCTGGGGCCTCGTGCGGTGGGGACAATGCAGTAACTGCAGCCGGTGTTGCAGCCGTTCTGTACCTGCAGAAAAGCCCTGATATGATCGGCAAAACTGGTCAGCCGCAGAGGGCTGCCGGTCGGGAGATCGTTCAGATTACTGACCTGATGCCTGCCCTGCTGCAGGTGGTGACACAGCCGCAGCTTTTCCTGGTTGCCCAGGATCTGATCAACCTCAGCCAGCTTGATCAGGTTATGCGGGGCGACCTGTGCGGAACAGCCGGTGGCAACTATCCGAGCCAGGGGGTTGGAGCGGCGTGCACGGCGGATCAGCCGTCGCGTCTCAGCATCGCTTTTGGCCGTAACCGTACAGCTGTTGATCAGGCACAGTTCTGCCGGTTCGCCAAAGGGTACCTGCTGCCAGCCTGCTGCCTGCAGCTGTTCGATCATGGCTGCGGTCTCAAACTGGTTTACCTTGCAGCCCAGGGTGGCGATACTGAACCGTCCTGGTGATGATGGAAGATGCCCGGTCATGAGGCGATCGGGTTCAGCTCAACCCGGCTGGCCGGGCTGCTGGTCTCTTTGGGGGGTTTGGTGATAGTATCCTGTTTCTGGAACAGGCGCTGAGATTCCAGTTTGCCCCGGGAAATCAGATACTCCCGTACCACTGCTGCCCGACGGGTAGCCAGCTGCTGCAGTTCTTTGTCCCCCACCAGGGTGTTGGCAATAATCAATTTTTTCATCTCATCATCCGGAATATCCTTGACCATACCGATCAGGTTGCGCGGTTTGGGAAATTTTTCCTTGTTGTAGACCGCCTTCAGGTAACGCGAATATTCGGCCGGCTGGATGGTCAGCTGGTCGGCATCCTCCCCCTCTTTCAACTGTTTGTTTCTGGCCAGCTCAAGATATTTTTCCTGGCGCATCTTCTGCTGCAACAGCTCCAGACGATACCCCTCGGGATCCCGCTGCTGGTCAACATAGCCGGATAGTTCCACTTTCAGTCCTGGACGTTCAGTCAGTCCCTTGGCCAGAGTATCCAGCTTCTTCATCTCGGTCGGCAGCAGCAGTGCTGAACCGGGCGCAAAGGAGACGCTGCTCAGGTCTTCACTGGAACCGAACATGGACGAGAGCAGGGCAAAGGGGGAGGTGACCGCCTTGACAAACAGGTTGGTTACCACCTGCCAGACCACCCCCCAGATGCTGAATTTGGGGTCGTCGGTACGACCGGATACCGGCAGATCAAGATTGATCTGGCCGTTGCGGTCTTTGAGCAGCGCTATCCCCAGCTTTACCGGCAGTTTGGTGGCCTTGTCGCTCTCCACACTGTTGCCAAAGGTAAACTGATCCACAAAGATCTTGTTCTCAGCCTTCAGCTGTTTGTTTTCAATATGATACTTCAGGTCCAGAAACAGCTTGCCCTTGTCAATCGCATACCCCAGATAAGTGCCGGAGTAGGGGGTGGCTGGTGACAGCTCGATATCCTTGAACGAGATGGTCAGGTCAACAAACAGGTCATCACGCAACGGGTTGACCGTACCGGTAATCTGCAGGGGCGAGTGGTTTTCCAGGTTGCCCCGCAGGTCAACCTCGGCACGTGTGTTCATCTCTGACGACAGGCCACTGACCCGGCCACCCAGGTTATGGAAGGTGGTGCGGAACTGGTTGGGCAGGTGGGCATCACTGAAATCCATGGTGCCGTCCTGAATGGTCACGGCATCAATCCTGATGGACGGCTTTGCCGCCACCGCCTGCCCCTGTTGCGTATGTTTTTGACCCTTGCCCACTTCGACAGGCTCAGTGCGTGGCCTTGCCCCTTGACCCTGATTTTCCTGCTTCTCCTGCCCCTTGACCCCTGCCCCTTGACCCTGCTCTTTTGCCACCAGATTCTGTAGGTTCAGGGTCTTGTCTTTACGCACCGCAACCCGGGCATAGACGTTGTTCAGCGCTATCTGGCGGATTCCCAGGGTCATCGGCTGCAGGGTGCCGCTGATCTGATCAAGCTGCAGACTCTCCCATTTCAGCAGATCCTCCTCCAGCACTGCATCAACCAGGTGCAGGCTGCGCAGCCCGGCAGTGCCGCTGAAACTCCCCTTGGGTTTGCCTGCGGCATCAAGACCCACATCCAGCTTCAAGGCACAGTCCAGAGTGCCGTCCAGCAGATACAGCCTGATGTTTTCAGGGATATAGCTGGCAAAATCAGTGATCGGCAGTTTGGCAAAGGAGATGGTACCGGCGTACCTGACCGGTTGAGGGTGGAGGGTGCCGTTGGCCTTGAGCAGTGCAGTGCTGTTATAGATGGCGCTGAAAACCAGCGGCATGGCAGCGGGTTTTGGCCCGATGAGGTTGCCGGTGGTTAAACGGATGTTGTGGAGTTTAAATACCGGCTGTCCGCTGACTTTTTTGTCAATAAAGGTAGTGGCAAGACCATTTACCGAGACCTTGCTCACCTTCCAGCCAAGCGGTTTGGCGACAGCAGGAGACTGAGGCTTGACAGGCTCCGGCTGTGGGGGGGGTGCTGCAGCAGGTACTGTGCCGGCAGGAGCTGCCGGTGCCGGTGCTGTTTTAAGTAACGAAAGCACGGAGAACTTGCCGTCCGGTTCCCGTGAAACCTGCACACTGCTCTTGCCCAGCCTGATCTCTTCCACCTGGGTGCTGTTCTGTTTCTGGTTGAACTCAATACCGGTGATGTCAAGGCTGCTGATCCTGGTGGTGTCTTTGGTACCGTAGTCAGCTGCCAGATCCTTGAGATGCAGCCCCAGGTTTTTTACTGAAACACCGTCATCAGGCTTGAACGCGGCTGTTCCTTCCAGGTTTATGTTACCCTTTATCGGAGCAGTCAGCAGTTCCTGCAGATAGGGCCACCCACGCTGAAGTTGCAGGCTGTTCAGGCTGAACTGTGCGTCGGCGCTGAGCGGTGCAAGCACGGCAGTGCCTTCAGCTGTAAACTGTTCGCCCTGGTCCCCCTTCATTGAAAATGCGTATTGGCAGGCTGCATCCCTGGCGTTTGAAAGGTTAGCCAGCTTCAGGGCAACGTCCTGCAGCGCAGCCTTGAACCCGCCTCTGGGCTGCTGGTCAACAAACTGCAGGCTGCCATTGGTAACGGCCAGGTTATCCACGGTCAATTTAAGTAGCGGTTCATCCTTTACCACTTTTTGGGCAGGCACCGGTTTTTTTGCAGCAGTCTGTGCCGGAGGTGCCAGACGCTGAAAGTTCAGTCTGCCGCTGCTGTCGCGGTCGACAAACACCTTCAGGCCGTCCAGGGCTATCTGCTGCAGCGCTACGGTACGGCTGAACAGCTCTATGTTACGTGCCTGCAGCTCAAGGCTGTTAAACGAGGCTAACGGTGCATGGTTCTTTTCCTGCACTGCTATCCGGTCAAGCCGGGTAAGCCCTTTGATCAGCAGTTCCGGCTGCTTGTTCTGGTGGATTTTATACGCCAGCTGCAGGTCAATGGTCAGGGTGCCGCTGGTCAGTTTTACGGGCAGCTGTGCCGGCAGGTAGGGCATGAAATGGGGGAGGTCCAGCGCATGCAGCTTCAGGTGCAGATCAGTCTCCATGGTCTGGTGCAGCGGTTTGGTTTTGCCGTTAAAGGCCAGTCTGGCACCATTGACCACGGCAGAAAACCTGGGATCAGTGTACTTCTCAGCCAGGTGCGGGATGTTGCTGATAAACGGTATGGCCAGCTCCAGTTCCTGTACGGTGTGCTTTTTGCCGCCTTTGATGGCCTGATCATCAAAAAGAATGTTGCTGTTCTGCACCAGAATGTTGTTAAGAGAAAAGCGGAGCGGTTTGCCCGGTTCTTTTTTGGGCTGGGCTGCCAGCCGGTCAAGAATATCAGAAAAATTGTAGCGGTTCTCGGCGGTGCGCACCAGCTGCAGCTGCAACTGATCAAGGCTTAATTCATCCGAAACTGGCGCAATTCTGAAGATACTGCTGCTGGCCAGAGATACCCGTAGCTGTCTGAACTTCACAAAAGGGGCTGTCCGGTCCGGCTCAAACAGGGTAAAACCCTGCACGGTCAGGGTCATACCAAAGGGGTTGAAGCTGACCTTTTCTATAGTAGCAACCCGTCCGGTAACCTTATGGATAGCTTTTTGCGCCTGGCTCCTGATGATCGGCGGCAGCGCCAGCACTGAAAACAGCAGTATCGCCAACAGGGAACCGCCGCCCCAGAGCAGAAGGGATTTACGGTGCCCCTGTATCCATGTCACCAGTTTGTGCAGTAGAGCCATGGCTGTCCTCTCTTGTGCTGATTTTACTTTGTCACACTCAAGCAGAAGTAACTATACACCAGATTCTTGATCACGCCAGTCTCTGGCTGCTTGAAAATCTGTAAATGCCGGGTATACTGGCTTAAAATTCACACAGACAAAGGAGCACACAATGATCAGTAAAGAGATGGCTGTCAGCCTGAACACCCACATGAATTTTGAACTTTTTTCCGCCAACATCTACTTGTCCATGTCGTCAGCTGCCAATGAAATGGGGCTGAAAGGCTCAGCCAACTGGTTTATGGTGCAGTATCAGGAAGAGATGACCCACTTTATGAAATTCTTCAACTACCTGGTGGATCAGGGGATCAACATCACCCTTACTGCCAGCAAGGCCGTGCCGAACAAATACTCATCACTACTGGATATGTTTGAAAAGACCCTGGCCCATGAGCAGATCGTTACCCGCCGGATCAACGAGCTGACTGAGCAGGCGGTAAAGGAAAAGGATCATGCCACCCAGATCTTTCTGCAGTGGTTTGTAACAGAGCAGATTGAGGAAGAAAACAATGATCGTGACATTATTGCCAAGCTGAAGCTGGTGGGTGCCAACGGTCACGGCGTACTGATGATTGATAATGAGCTGGCCCAGCGGATCTTTGTACCACCGGCAGGCGGTGCGGCACCGTTCCCGGTGGCGTAGGCATACTATGAAGATACGTCTGTGTCATCATAATCAGGGCGCTGATCAGCTGCTGCAGCGTCTGCTGGACCAGTATCCCGGCCTTGATGCCAAATTGAAAAAATGCGTCAAGCTGTGCAAGACCTGCAAAAAACAGCCGCTGGCAGTGTATGATCATGTCATGCTTACAGCTGCAAGCGTTGATGAGCTGTATGGTAAATTGCAGAAATTGATAGAAAAATAGGCCGGGCAGTATGTATTGTAAAATTAGAATAGTCAAATAGTCGGTATCAGTGAAGAATCTAGGTTGCAAACAGGTTACAGCGGGTGTATATGATTTTACGTTTATATCTTTTGCTGCATGTTGTGGATCACTTTTAGCGAGACAACCCACACCAAAAGGAGAGAATGCATGAAGAAGTCAAACAAGTTAATGCTGGCCGCAGTCCTGGCAGTAGCCCTGCCAACCGGTGCCCTGGCAGCAGAAGCTGATCTGCAGGCACGCCTTGACAAGCTGACCCAGCAGATGGAGGACCTCAAAGGTCAGGTGGAGCGGATTGAGGACAAGTCGTTGGGCAAGTGGCTGCAGATCGGTGGCAGTTATCAGTTTCGGGTGGACAGCCTGCATGGCCAGACCAGATGGTATTCAGATGCAATCGGTACCATGAATAATCTTGTTGGCGGCATGGTTGCATCACCTAACAAAGTAGCAGGCACAACTATTGGCGGCACCGCCAGTCCAACTACTGATCAGTTTATTTTTATGGGCAAGCCCGGTTCACTTTTTACCCCAAGCCAGTTTAATACCATCATGAATTCATATATGCCGCAGGCAATGGCAGCTTCAATGCCAAAGATTATGAATATGATGAATACCGGACTGTATAATCTGAACAATACTGCTTTAACTGCCCAACAATCAGCTATACTGAATACATTAGGTTCAAAAGTAATGCCAACAGTAATGGGCTATAAGTTAAGCACCATTCCAGGCATGACAACACAGCCAACTGTTGCTGGAATGATTGCTGGTGGCATGATCACAGCTAATTCAACTGTTCAGGAGCTGATGGGCTTTTTTACCCCTGCACAGCAGCAACTCATGAATCAGATGCTGATGCAAGGTTTCCTTGGTGCTAACAGTGGTAACCTTGCCATTACACCTGCCTTTAAGCCCAAGAACGAAACCCTCTATACCAACAAGTTCAGCCTTGATCTGAAGGCTAAGGCTACCCAGGATGTGACCGTTAATGTGAAGCTGGGTATGTACAAGGTCTTTGGCTCACAGGACAACACCCAGACCGCCAATGGTATGTTTGCTGATCGTGTCGGCGTGTTTGACGGCGTGCTGGGCCACGTGCCTTCCAACAGCTACCTGAATGTTGACCGTGCCTATGCCACCTGGAGCAACATCATGGACCAGCCGGTCTGGTTCTCGGTTGGCCGCCGCCCTGCAACTGACGGCGCCCCCACCAACCTGAAGTCCAATACAGCCCGTCCCGGTAACGGCGGCACCCCGGCCCTGTTGGTCAACTATGCCTTTGACGGTATGACCCTGGGCTGGGCGCCTGATATCGAGATGCTGCCCGGTGCCTATGCCAAGGTCTGCTATGGCCGCGGTTTTGATTCCGGCTACCGTGCAACCCCCACCAACAGCCTGAAAGACACCGATATGCTGGGTGTGGCCATCATCCCGATCGACACTGATCCGCTGCGGGTCTGGGTGCAGTGGAACCACGCCTTTAATATTTTTGACTTCCCGACCATGCAGAACACCATCTTTGGCAACACAGCCCCATCTGTAGATCTGGGTGCCATTGACTGGGCGGGTCTGGGTGCAATGTCTACTCTTAAAAAGGTTGGTCCTGGCGACCTGAACTTCTTTGTTGACGCTGCTCTTAGTTATGCACAGCCAAACAAAAATGTTTCTATGAATGCTGGCTTTCAGGGGCTAATGTCCGGACAGTTCTTTGCCCAGGACTTCAATCCCAAGTCAAAGACCGGCTACGCTGTGTTTGCCGGCCTGCGTTATGATCTGCCCACCAAGACCAAGATCGGCTTTGAGTACAACTGGGGTTCTAAAAACTGGATCACCTTTGCACCGGCTGCTGATGATATGTGGACCAGCAAGGTGGGCACCCGCGGCAGCGTGTATGAGCCGTACGTGATTCAGGAACTTGACCTGAAGCCGATCTCTTCAGTCTTTGCCAAGACCTTCTTCAAGCTGGGCTACCAGTACTATGACTTCCAGTACACCGGCAGCAACAACTGGGTTGGTGAGCCGGTCAAGATCTCTGAAATCAAGTACACCGACCTGATGCTGATGGCACCCATGAAGTATGCTCACAACATCTACGGCACCTTTGAGGTACATTTCTAACAAGCAGTTCCGCAGTATCCTTCATCTGGTATGGGTGGGCCTTTGGCCCACCCTTTTTTGTTGTGCACACTGTTTACAGATGTAGTATAGATGCCCTTGAACAGCATCGGCATTATCCTCAAAACGGCAGTTACTCACGCGGAGCCGCGAAGCTCGCGGAGAAAATCAAGCAGTTACCAGAAATAAGCGATCAACCCTCCAGGTGAAACAATGGCATGCCATAACTACATGATAGTGCTCTTCGCGTCTCCGTGCCTCCGCGTGAAACTGTTTTTTCTAGGATTATCCAGGCAAACGTGCCTTTTTTCAGCTGAGATGTCATGAAGCAACGCTTTGAAAGGGACTGACACGCCATGATCCTCGACTGGACCACTATTGACACCGTACTGCTGGACATGGACGGCACCCTGCTGGATCGGCATTTTGACGACCACTTCTGGCTTGAGCATGTACCCAAGCGGTGGGCAGCTGTCCACAAGGTGAGCCTCAAGGTTGCCCAAGAGCAGTTGCATGCCTTGTTCCGTTCCCAGGAACGGACCCTTAACTGGACCGATCTTGATTACTGGTCCAACCGGTTGGGGATGGATATCCCGCTCTTAAAGCTGGAGGTGGAACACCTGATTGCAG
>DIUB01000025.1 GCA_002422265.1 Geobacter sp. UBA6169 | reverse complement strand
CAGATCATCATCAACCTGATCAGCAATGCCGTCAAATTCACCGCATACGGCTCCGTCACCCTTACAGCCAGCGCCACCCCGCAGCAGAACGGTCAGATCTGCCTCGACATCAGTGTGCAGGATACCGGCATCGGTATACCGGCAGAACAGCATGAGGCAATCTTTCATGACTACACCCAGGCCGACAGCTCCACCGGCAGGCTCTTTGGCGGCACCGGCCTGGGGCTGCCGATCTGCCGCAAACTGGCGGAATTGATGGGCGGAAAAATCCGGGTGGAAAGCGCCCCCGGCAGGGGCAGCACCTTCCGGGTCAGCATTCTGGTCGGCCAGACAGAGGCACTGGAGCAGGACACCAGCCTGCATACCGCGAAAACTGCCGCATTGCACTGTCCATCATTGACCACCTTGCTTGCCGAAGACGAAGAGGTCAACCGCCGCTTCATGACCGTTCTGTTAGGCAAGCTGGGCTGTTCGGTCACTGCCGTGGAAAACGGTCAACAGGTTCTTGAAACCTGGCGGCAAAAGAAGTTTGATTTAATGCTGATGGATATCCAGATGCCGGTCATGGACGGACTGGAGGCGATCAGGCTGTTGCGGGATGAGGAGCAAAGTCGTGCGCTCCCCCGTACACCGGTCATAGCCCTCACTGCCCATGCCGTACAGGGCTACCGGGAAACGCTCCTGAAAGCCGGCATGGACGGTTACGTCACCAAACCGGTCTCCATCCCGACCCTGTTGACCGAGATCGAACGGGTCCGGTCGGAACGGGATATCCCATGCCGTGCAGACTGAGCGTTGCCGGGCAGCATGAGACAACCGGCCAGATTGTCAGCTATTGGCTTGAGCCCGCAGACCGGATTGTGAAGGTAAATTCGCTCTGGGATCAGTTTGCCCTTGCCAACGGCGGTGAAAACCGCCTGCTTTCCTCAGAAATTCAAGGGCGCAGGGTTTTTGATTTCATCACCGGCGACCAGACCCGCATGTATCTTGAGGCCCTGCTCCAGCATGCCCGTTTTCTGAACCGCAGCATCAGCCGCAATTACCGGTGCGACTCCCCCACCCTGAAACGGTTCATGTCCATGAGCATCACCCCGGTGACCGACGGCCTGCTGCAGCTGGACCACATCCTGCTGAAATGTGAGCCGTTTGAACAGCCGATCGCGTATCGCCATGAGCCCGATCCGCAGGCACAGGCACTGCCCCGTTGCAGCGTCTGCACTCGTCTGCTGATCAAAGGCAGCTGGCTCTCGCCGGAGGATGCCGAAATACTGGGGCTGCTGACGTTCAGCAAACCGGTGCCGGTCACCTACCGGATCTGCCCCTCCTGCCGACGCAGGCAACCCGGACCGCAGATAAAATCACTCTCGAATCGCTGAGCGGAGAAGCCATGGCAGCAGCACCAAAAAAATCTGAAACCATACGTAAACCTCCTGAAAAGAGCAAACGCAGCACGAAAAAGTGTACTGCTGCCCCGCAACCTGCAGAGGGGCTGATCGTGGCCGGCATCGGCGCTTCAGCCGGGGGCCTTGAGGCACTGAAGCAGCTGCTGCCGAACCTGCCGGTACATCCCCGCATCACCTACGTGATTGCCCAGCACCTGGACCCCAATCATCGCAGCATGCTGGTCTCACTGCTTTCCCGCGATACCAGCATGCCGGTGATCGAGGCGGCCGACGGCATGCCGCTTGAGCCGTCCCGGATCTACATCACCCCGCCCAACAGTGATGTCACCATCATCAAGGGCGTGATCACGCTGCGCAAGCCGTTCTTTGCCATCGGACCAAAGCCGTCCGTTGATATCCTCTACAGCTCCATGGCCGAAGACTGCGGTGAAAACGCCATCGGCATCATCCTCTCCGGCACCGGCTCCGACGGATCCCACGGCATACGGGCCATCAAGGCTGCCGGCGGCATGACCATGGTGCAGGAGGAATCCACCGCCAAGTATAACGGCATGCCCCATGCCTCCATTGAAACCGACTGTGTGGACATCATCCTGCCCCCGGACAGAATCGGCCTGGAGATCGCCCGCATCCTCAAGTTTCCCAATGACCGACCCCTGTTTCAGGAAGAGGCGCAGGGGGGCGGGGTGATGGGCAAGCTGTTTCACCTGCTGCTCAAGCGCTCCGGGGCAGACTTCTCACAGTACAAACCGTCCACCATCCAGCGCAGGATTGAACGCAGGATGTTCGCCAACCGGATCAACTCGCTGGAGCTGTACGTTGCCCTGCTGGAAAAGAACAACCGGGAGCTTGACGCCCTGTTCAAGGACATCCTGATCTCGGTCACCTGTTTTTTCAGAGAGCCGGATGCCTTCAAATCGCTGCAGGAACATCTGCAGAAGCTGCTGGCCACCAAACAAGAGGGGGATACGATCCGGGTCTGGATACCGGGCTGCGCCACCGGCGAGGAGGTCTACACCATCGCCATCCTGTTCGCGGAACTGCTGGGGGACACGATGCACCGCTACAACCTGCAGATCTTCGGCACCGATCTGGATGGAGATGTGGCCGGTGCGGCCAGGCGCGGTTTCTACTCCGAGGCGGCCCTGGAAAAGGTCTCGCCGGAGATCATCAAGAAGTACTTTGTCCGCAAGGGAACCGTGTTTCAGGTCATCAAACCGATCCGGGAGCTGATTGTCTTTGCCAAACATGATCTGGTCAAGGATCCCCCCTTCTCGCACCTTGATCTGATCAGCTGCCGCAACCTGCTGATCTACTTCAGTCAGCCCTTGCAGAAGCGGGTGTTATCACTGTTCCAGTTTGTGCTGAACACCGGCGGCATCCTGTTTCTGGGTAAATCGGAAAGCGTGGGGGAGCTGGGGGATTACCTGACCAGTATTGACCGTAAGCACAAGATCTTTCGCAAGATCAGCACCATGAAAGGCGTACAGGCCGCCTTTACCACCAGGATTGAAGAGAAAAAGCCGCTGCCGATGCAGGTGCAGCTCCCCCGCCAGAAAGAGCTGTCGCTGGAAGACCTGCTGCTGCGTACCATGGCAAAAGGCTTTGGCTCTCCTGCCGCCCTGATCAATGACCGGATGGAGCTGCTGCATCTGCACGGCGATGTCTCCCCCTGGCTGCGGCTGGTGCCGGGTGAGGTCAACCTGAACATCCTGCGGATGGCCACCGACAGCATCCGGGTGGAACTGCGGGCACTGATCCACAAGGCAGCCCGGGAGAACAGTCGTGTCTCCGGCAAGGTGCTGGCATCGCTGCCAAAAAGCAAAGACAGCTTTGTGCGGATCAGCGCCATACCGGTTGAAGCCGAGGGAGACCGCACCGGCCTGATGCTGGTCTGTTTCGAGCGGGTCCAGCCCTCAAAGCCTGTTGCAGAAGCTGCTGGTGATCAGGACATGTCACCCCGCATCATTGAATTGGAGCAGGAACTGACCGCCAGCCGGGAACACCTGCAGACCGTGATTGAAGAGCTGGAAACGGCCAACGAAGAGCTGCAGTCGGTCAATGAAGAGCTGCAGGCCTCCAACGAAGAGATGCAGTCCACCAATGAAGAGCTGGAAACCTCCAATGAAGAGCTGCAGTCCACCAACGAAGAGCTGATCACCGTCAATGAGGAGCTGCAGGTCAAATCAACCGAACTGGCGGCCGCCAATGCCGACCTGGAAAACATCCAGGAAAACATCGGCTTTCCGCTGCTGGTGGTTGACCAGCAGCTGCGGATCAAGCGCTACAACCGGCTGGCCACCGCCATTTTTGACCTGCTGCCGGATGATATCGGCCAGATGCTGGGCTCAATCCGCAGCAAGCTGCCGCTGCCGGAACTGCTGGAACAGCTGCAGCAGGTGCTCTCAAGCGGTCTATCCTATGAAGCGGAAATAGTGTTGGAAGGCCGTTACTACACGATCCACCAGGTGCCCTATCTGACCGAGTCAGGCCGGATCATGGGGGTGGTGATCACCTTTATAGACAACACCGAGATCAAGACCGCCCAACGGCTGCTGTCCGAGCGTGATCTGACCAGCGCCCTGGCGGAACGGACCGCCAACATGGCCAGCTGGCACTGGGATATCGCCACCAACCGCTTCAGCTTCAGTGGCCAGATGGCCCGCCTGCTGGGGGATAGCCCCGAAAATATGGGGGCAACCCTGATGGCCTTTATCGACCGGGTGCTGCCTGAAGACCGTGACGCAGTCCTGCACGCCTTTACCGAGAGTGTCGGCACCCTGCGGGAATGCCGCGTCAAGCACCGGATACGCCGGCCGGACGGCTCGGTGCACTGGGTGCTTGAGGTGGGCGAGATCTTTACCGGAGAGCAGGGCAAGCCGCTGCGGATGGCAGGGGTGCTGCTGATGTTGGCAAGACAGGAGGAGCAGTAAATGACCACGGCAGTAAAACAGCAGGAGCAGGCAGCAGGGGTGCCGGAGCATCCACCGGAAGACGAAGTACTGAATGAGCAGCTTGACAACTACCAGAACCGCCTTTCCCATGCCCTGGAGCAACTGAGTGTCCATCAGGAGGAGCTGCGCTGTCAGAACGAAGAGCTGCTGGCCACCCAGGAAGAGCTGAACCGTTCCCACCGCATGTATCAGGACCTGTTCGAGCGGGCACCGCTGGCCTATCTGCTGATGGATGACCGCGGCCTGATCATGCGGGTCAACCTGCCGGGTGAGGCCTTGCTGCTCGATGAGCGCGGCAGCCTGATCAACCGTTCCTTTGAGCGGTTCCTGCACCCTGATGATCAGCCCGGCTTCATAGACTTTCTCCATCTGGTCAGCCGATCGGAAGGGATCTGCACCTTTGAATGCCGACTGCTGCAGCGGGGAGACCTGATAAAGAATATCGTGATTGAAGCGGCCCGGATCACCGACGAGGAACATGGCCTGGCCACCATCAGGATGAGCCTGCTGGACACCACGGAACTGTGGCAGGCCCGCAATGAGCTGGAAACATCCAAACAGCTTGCCGAGCAGGCCTCACAGGCCAAGAGCGAATTTCTGGCCGTGATGAGTCACGAGGTGCGCACCCCGCTGAACGCCATCATCGGTGTCAACCGGCTGCTTGCCGACACTCCCCTTTCTGATGCCCAGCAGGAGATGCTGAACAATTCACAGCATGCAGCCCGCTCACTGCTGCACCTGCTGGAGGATATTCTGGATTTTTCACGCCTTGAATCACGCAGGCTGGAGCTTGAACAGGAACCGTTTGACCTGCATGCCCTGCTGCGGCGCAATGCCGGGCTCTACCGCTATATGGCCGACAAGAAGGGGTTGATGATGACCCTGACCATTGACGAGGCCCTGCCCCACGCCTACCTGGGTGCCGCAGCCAGAATCAGTCAGGTGGTCAGCAACCTGCTCAACAACGCCATCAAATACACCCTGCAGGGGGCGATCAGCCTCAGCGCTGTCCGGCTGCCGGATGATCCCGCACACCCCGATCTGGTGGGTATCTGCCTGCTGATACGGGATACCGGCATCGGTATTCCACCGGACAAACAGGAATCGATCTTTGAGATGTTTACCCAGCTGGACAGCTCCCGATCCAGGAGCTTTGAAGGAGTGGGTCTGGGATTGACCATCTGCAAGCAACTGGTGGAGATGATGGGGGGCAGCATCAGCGTGGTCAGTCTGCCCGGTATCGGCTCTACCTTTTCCGTACGGCTCTTTCTGCCTCAATCCAGCCTGACCATACCTGATGAATGCGCAACCGAAGAGATCATCACCTGTCCGCTGCCCTCACGGCACTATGCACTGACGGTCCTGTTGGCCGACGACAACGAGATCAACCGGCGGATTCAATCCGCGCTGCTGGAGCGGCTGGGATTTCAGGTCACCACCGTAGCTGACGGCAGCGAACTGGTCCGGGCCGCCTCCCGCTCCCGCTACGACCTGATCCTGACCGACATCTCCATGCCGGTCATGGATGGTGTCACCGCCACCCGGGCCATACGGGCACTGGCGGAACAAGAGCTCAGCAACGTGCCGATCATCGCCCTGACCGCCCATGCCGTCAAGGGTGACCGGGAACGGTTCATGGCTGCCGGGCTGGACGGCTATCTGACCAAGCCTTTGAACCTGCAGGATCTGGTGGGCCTGGTGGACAGCCTGTTTCCCGAGGCGGCATCACAGCCTGCAGCTTCCGTTACTCACCACGATTCTGATGAATCAGGCCCCGACCCGGCTATACCTGAAGACGTGCTGAACATTGCCTACCTCAGAAACAACTACCTGAACCTGGGCTGCCATGAGTTGCTGCGGGAAGTGACCACCGCCTTTTGCAAGGCCGGTCCGAACCATCTTACAGTTCTGCATCGTCTGGTAGCTGCAAACAACCATGCAGAGATTGCCCAGGAAGCCCACACCCTGAAAGGACTTTCAGGCAGCGTCGGTGCCCGGCAGGTGCACGCCATTGCAGCGGAACTGAACGACACAGCACGCCAAGGGATCGGCACTGACCATCAGCGGCTGATGCAGGCACTGGAGCTGGAGCTTGCGCGATACGCACAGGCTATCGGTCTGTACCTGAAACTACTCTGACCCATCAGGACACCCCATGCACACCCCATCTTCACTGCTTGAAAACGCACTGAATGCGACTGCCTCCCATGTTGCCGTCCTGGATGGTGATGGTGTTATCCGTTATGCAAACCAGGCCTGGAGCTCCTTCTGTCTGCTAAACGGCGGCTCTGAAGCCAGTTGCGGCGTTGGCGCAAATTACCTGACCACCTGCGAGATGGCCTGCGGTGAGCATGCGAAAGAGGCGTCCGAGGTAATTTCAGGCATCCGCTCTGTGCTGAACGGCCGGCAGACTGAATTTCGCTGCGATTATCCCTGTCACAGCCCGCTTGAGCAGCGCTGGTTCCAGCTGCGGGCCTGCGGGTTTCAGCATCAGGGCGCAATGCACGCCATTGTCATTCATGAAAATGTGACCGACCTCAAATTGCAGGAGCAGAAAATCCAGTTCTGCCACCAGCGTTTTCATGATGTGGCCTCCGCTGCCGGCGAATATATCTGGGAGATTGATCCGGCCGGCAATTTCACCTACCTCTCTGAAATGATCACTCCGATCACCGGCTACACCCCGGAAGAGCTGCTGGGTGCCTGCGTCTTTGACCTGATGCCTCCGGAAGAATCCCGCAAGACGCGTGCAGCGTACCTGAAACTGGCCGAAGAGCGGGCCGGCTTCCGCAACCGGATCAACCGGATCGCTGCAAAAAACGGCTCAGAAGTCATCCTGCAGACCTCCGGCGTACCGATTGTCGGCCAGAACAACGAACTGCTGGGCTACCGTGGCGCCAATATGGACATCACCGAACACCGGCGCGCCCTTGAAAAGATCGAACGTCTGGCCCACTATGATACCCTGACCGGCCTGCCCAACCGGATCAAGACCTTTGATCTGATTGACCAGGCCCTGACCGGCGTTACTGCCGACAGCTTCAGCACGATCGGCATCTTCTCCGTTGATATCGACTTCTTCAACACCATCAATGAATCCCTGGGACACGATGCCGGCAACTGCTTTCTGGTGCAGACCGCACGGCGGCTTGAACAGGTCATTGATACACGTGGCAGCATCTCCCGCTTCGGAAATGACAAATTTATCGTGATAATTGAGACTCTGGAAGAATGGGAGTATCTGGCCGACCTGGGGCACCGGATGCTGGCCGCTGCAGCCGATCCGGTCATGCACAACGGCCAGGAGATCTGCCTGACCGCCAGCATCGGTATCGCCTGCGCTCCCCAGGACAGCCTGGAGCGGAATGAGCTGCTGGGATTTGCCGACATGGCGCTGCGGCTGGCCCGGCTTCAGGGGCGCAACCAGGTCGCCTTTTTCAGGCCGGAACTGGCGGAACGCAGCCGCACCCTGCTGAACATGGAAGGCCGACTCAGGCGGGCTCTTGACCGGGGCGATTTCTGCATGGTCTATCAACCCCAGTACCATGCCAAAAGCGGTGCCATTATCGGTATGGAAGCACTTCTGCGCTGGCATGACCCTGATCTGGGTCAGGTTTCTCCGGCTGAGTTCATCCCTCTGGCAGAAGAACGGGGCATGATCGTGCCGATCGGCGAATGGGTCTTTGAGCAGGTCTGTCACCAGATCAGGCAGTGGGATGCCGCCGGCCTGCTCAAAGTGCCGGTTGCCGTCAATATCTCCCCCATGCAGTTCCGCTACCCCGGCTTTCTCAAGCATCTCAAACGCCAGTACAGCAGCTGCTGCAGCAACCTGGGCCTGCTGGAACTGGAAATAACCGAAAGCTGCCTGCTGGATAACGGTGACAACCGCGCTCGCGACCTCCTCAGAGAACTGAAAGAGATGGGCTTCAAACTGTCCGTAGATGATTTCGGCACCGGTTACTCATCGCTCAGTAACCTGCAGCACCTGCCGATCGACCGGCTGAAGGTTGACCGCTCCTTTGTTGCAGGGCTGCCGGACAATAGCGGTGCTGTCGGCCTGGTCAGCGCCATCATCGCCATGGGCAAGGCCCTTGAGCTTGAACTGATCGCTGAAGGAGTTGAAACCAGAGAACAGCTGATCTTCCTGACCACCCTCAACTGCCTGCAGATTCAGGGTTACTACTTCAGCCGCCCCCTTGCAGCGCAGGATATGACCAGTTTACTGAAAACATGATCCAGAAACTGCACGACATCTACCGTCATGCCCGGCCCAAGCTGCCCATAGCTGCGCTGTTTGGCTGCATCTGCTTTCCGCTGTACTACCCTGTCTGGACCTGGCTGTTTCCCCAGCCATACGAAAACCTCTGGCTGCGTCTGTGCTGCTCACTGCTCTGCCTGCCGTTTCTGGTTACCCACAAGCTGTGCCGCTTTTCCCTCTGGCATTTCTATCTGACCCTGATTATCCTGCTGCCCTGGTTTTTCAGCTTCATGCTGCTCAAAAACCACTGGTCGCCAACCTGGATCATGTCATCCCTGGGGGCCACCTTTCTGCTCTTTTTGATCGTCTATGACGGGCTTGTTGCCAGTCTGATGATCGCCATCGGCTTCTGCGCCGCCTGCCTGACCCTGCTGTTGACCGGTAATCCGGTTCTACCGGCAGGTTTTGAATGGTCATACCTGCCGGTGTTTATCTTCATACTGATCAGCGGCTCTATCCTTTCAGCAGACCGGATTGCCCAGCAGAAAGCCCTGAGATTAAAAGCCGGTTTTGATTGCCTGACCGGCCTGCATAACCGCCACCACATGGAGGAATCATTGCGGCGCGAGATTGCCAGGGCCACCAGATCAAACACTCCGTTGGGGGTTATGATGCTTGATATTGATCACTTCAAGCAGATCAACGATCGCTATGGACACCTGGTCGGAGACTGCATTCTGAAGGGGATGGGAGAACAGCTGGTGCAGCTGATCCGGGATGAAGATATTGCCTGCCGCTTCGGCGGTGAAGAGTTTCTGCTGATCCTGCCGGGGGCAGACGGCAAGCAGCTGCAACAACGGGCAGAGCAGATCAGGGAACAGCTTGCCGACACCCTGCTCACACTGCTTGAAAACCGGAAAAACCAGCAGCCCATCACCGTATCGATCGGGCTGGGACTCCTGCAGCCCGGCATGAACCTGCAGGAGCTGATCAACACCGCCGATACCGCCCTGTACCGGGCCAAACAGACCGGACGCAACCGGGTGGAGTGCGGCTGGGAAAACGATAGTGAGTCCATTCTGCTAGCAACAGCAGGCTGTTGACATGCTGCTGACAATAGTACCTGCAGCAGCATGGTTTTCAACCCTGCACTAACCGAGGAGTGGCCCATGCCTTCAACTCCTGATGACTGTAATCCGCAACGACGAGCCTTTCTTGCCGGTATGGCCGCCCTGCTGCTGTTGCCGTGCCTGCCGGGATGCCGCTCCAGAGAGCCCCTGACCATTGCCGCCCATATCTGGCCCGGCTATGAGCTGCTGTTTCTGGCCCGGCGGGAGGGGTGGCTGCCGTCCGCCATAGCCCTGCTTGAGACAGCTGCCGCAACCGATTCCCTGCAGGCGCTGGAAAAGGGCACCGCCCATGCCGCTGCACTTACCCTTGATGAGGTACTGCTCGCACGGAGCAAAGGGATTCCCTTAACCGTGGTGCTGGTGTTTGATGTCTCTGCCGGTGCCGATGTGGTGATGGTACGACCCGGCATCAACTCGCCGGCTGGTCTGGCCAACAGACGGATCGGTGTTGAGGATACCGCCCTGGGGGCCTATGTACTGCATCTGGTGCTGCAGCAGGCAGGACTTTCGCGCAGCCAGGTGACCACCGTATCCATTACCCCTGACAAACAGGTTGCTGCCTGGCAACAGGGGGCCTTTGATGCTGCCATCACATACCATCCCACCGCAAATCACCTTGAAAAAGCCGGCATGGTTCCGCTGATAGACAGCAGAAAAATGCCCGGAGCTATCCTGGATGTACTTGCAATTCGTACCGACCTGCTGCCCCGTTTTCGGCCGCAGCTGTGTCAGGCCGTAGCAGCCCATTTCAAGGCATTGCATCACCTGAAGAGCAACCCGCAGGATGCAGCACACCGGATGGCAGCACGGCTCAAGACATCGGCCGATGAGGTGCTGGCAGGCTTTCGCGGACTCAATCTGCCTTCTGTGACAGAAAACAGACGTTATCTTGCCGGAGACAACCCGCTGTTGAGAGAAACAGCCCGTACGCTGCTGCAGGTCATGCAGTCGACACAACTACTCAAGTCTACAGACAGTCTGAAGGATCTGGCTGATCCGGCCTGTTTGCCTCTGCACGAAAATGAGGTCGCACCATGAAGCCAGGTCTGGTCAGTTTTTTACTGTTTCTGCTGCTGGTTGGCTGCCTGGCCCCTCCAGCACAGGCCGTCCCCAAGGAGCTGACCCTCGGCATCCTTTCTGTACGGCCAAAGGCCGATATGCAGGCTGCCTGGCAGCCGATTGCCGACCATCTTTCAGACAGGCTGCCCGGCTATCGGCTGCAGATCAGGATTCTGGACCATGCAGAGATGCTGGAAGCCCTGAAGCACCACCAGCTTGATTTTGTACTGACCAACCCCGGCCACTATATTGAGCTGCGTGAGCAGAACGGCTTCTCAGGAGTCCTTGCAACCCTGATCCTGCGAGAAGGAAACAAGCCTCTTTCATCATTCGGCGGGGCAATCACCACCCGCAGTGACCGCACCGATATCAACCAGCTTTCAGACATCAAGGGAAAGAAAATCGCCTGTGTTGCCACTACTCCTGGTACCTTTGCCGGATACCATGCCCAGGTGCACACCATGCTGCAGACAGGGCTTCCGCTGCCTGATCCAAAACAGCTGTTAGTCACCGGAATGCCGCAGGACAAGGTCATTACGGCATTGCTTGACGGCAGTGCCGACGTTGGCTTTGTCCGTACCGGCCTGATCGAAAAGCTTGAGCAGCAGGGAAAGCTTGCCCCGGGCCGTTTAAAGATCCTCAACCGTCAGGATTTGCCGGACTTCCCCTATGCCGCCTCCACACGCCTTTACCCGGAATGGCCGGTTGTGGCCCTGCCCCATCTGGACACAAAACTGACCGGGCAGTTTGCCGGTGCTTTGCTGTCTATGGAGCAGGGCAGTCCGCTACTGCAAAAGGCTGGAATACAGGGCTTTTCTATTCCAGCCAACTATCAGCCGGTGGAAGCCATGATGCGGGACCTGCGGTTGCCTCCTTATGACGTTGTTCCCGCATTCACCCTGATGGACGCCTGGCGTCGCTGGCACTGGCAGATTGCTGGAATCGTTGTTGCCATCACTGCCCTGATCGTCTTGATGCTGCGGCTTGCTGCCAGCAATCAAAATCTGCAGACCGCGAAGCGGCAGATTGAAGAAAAACAGATGGAGCTGATTGAAGCCAAAGATGCAGCCGAAGCCGCCAACCGGGCCAAGAGCGAGTTTCTGTCCAATATGAGCCATGAGCTCCGTACCCCGATGAACGGCGTGGTGGGGATGGCACAACTGCTTGAGTTTACCGAACTGACCCCGGAGCAACAGGAATATGTCAATGCCATCAAGCTCTCGTCAGACAATCTGGTGCAGATCATCAGCGACATTCTGGATCTGTCCAAGATAGAAGCAGGCAGGACAGATCTGGAATATACCGATTTTCCCCTGCGCAGAACGATTGAAGAGGTAGTCACCACCCAGATCTCCCGCGTGTATGCCAAAAACCTGACCCTGCAGAAAGATATTCCCTTTGATCTGCCGGAGGTGGTTCGTGGTGATCAGCTGCGGTTTAAGCAGATGCTGCTGAACCTTTTGGGCAACGCCATCAAATTTACCGAGCAGGGCTCCATCACCATTGCGGTCAGGCTGCTTGAGCAGGATATGCACAGGGTACTGATCAGGCTGACCGTCAGTGATACCGGCATCGGTATACCGCCGGAACTTCAGCAGAAGATCTTTAGGTCGTTTGAACAGGCCGACACCAGCACTACCCGCCGTTTTGGCGGAACCGGCCTGGGGCTCAGCATCAGCCGCAAGCTGGTCGAGCTGATGGGTGGGGCTATTTCCGTTGAAAGTACCCCAGGCGTTGGCAGCAGCTTCCATCTTGAAATTCCCTTTGAGCTGGGGGCTGCCGATTCCAGCCAGGTTCAGGCAACAGACCTGCCGGAAAAACCGGCCCGATCACTCTCTATTCTGATTGCAGAGGACAACCCGGCAAACCTGCGCATGCTTGAACTGCTGCTGCAGAAAATCGGTCATACCGCCATCTGCACCAACAACGGCAAAGAGGCGCTTGAGCGGTGGCGCAAAGGCGGGGTTGACCTGATCCTGATGGATATCCATATGCCGGTTGTGACCGGTGTAGAGGCACTGGAAGCGATCCGTGCCGAAGAAAAGATACACGGCGGTCATCTTCCGGTCATTGCCC